>DASWKG010000053.1:0-5291 GCA_036396755.1 Actinomycetota bacterium | reverse complement strand
CAACAGAACGGGGGGAGAACGGGGGGGACCTCTGTGCAGTCGCACAAAGGTGAGCCGCTCCGCCGGCGCGAATCGGTCAGGTAGCCGAGTGGGAGGTTTGCCCGTGTCGATCGTTCGGAAGCTGAGCTCGCTGGTCGCTGCGCTCGTCATCGCGCAGACCGTTTCGCTGGTATGGGCCGCGGGGTGCGAGGCGCCCGCGCAGGCGCCCCTCCGGTTCAACACCCCCGTCTTCGTCGACCAGCACCGCTCCGGCGGCGAGCCGGTGACCGTGGTCGCCAAGGACGGCAGCATCGTCTACAGCGCGCACCTGGGGACCACCCTCGCCTACCTCCGTTCGGCCCCCGACCCCGAGTGGGTCGCCAACTACCGCAACCAGACCCCGATCTGGCGCTCGACCGACAACGGCAGCACCTGGAAGCGTGTCGAGCTGCTCCCGCTGCAGAACATGCACTCCGCCCTGTCGACCGGCTTCTCCGATCCCGACTTCGCGATCGACTCGGCCGGCAACCTCTACGGCACCGAGATCGACCTCGCGAACGTCGCGGTGTTCTCGTCGCACGACAACGGGCAGACGTGGCCCGACGCGAACGCGATCGCCGACACCGGCGACCGGCCCTGGCTCGTCGCGCGCGGGCCCAACGAGGTGTACCTGCGCGTCACGGGCAACATGCAGAAGTCGACCGACGGCGGCGCGACCTGGACCGCGCTGACCGACCCGCCCGGCTACGGCGACCTGACGATGGACCCCACCGACCCGAACGGCATCTTCCAGGGCACGGGCAGCGGCATCGCCGTCACCCGCAACGACGCCCAGAGCTGGCAGAGCTACAGCATCCCGGGGATGTCCGACCGCGGCTACCCGATGAAGTCGGCCACGGTGGACGCGGAGGGCTGGGCCTACCGAGCGTTCGCACCGACGAGCGGCCCGAACAACAGGGACGTCATGTTCGCCGCGTGGAACCCCGAGACCCGGCAGTTCCTCACTCCGGTCCGAATCCCGAAGCTCTGGACCGGCACACCGACCTGGCTGTGGTCGGTCGCCGGTGACGCGGGCCGGGTCGCGGTGGGCTGGTACGAGTACGTGCCGGTCCCCGGCCAGTCCGGTGTCAACGAGCTGCGCGTGTTCGTCGCCGTCACGCAGAACGCGCACGGCTCGACGCACACCTGCGAGGACGGCACCGTCGTGCAGGTTCCGCCGCAGTGGTCCGTCGCCGATGCGGCCGGCCGCCCGATCCACGTGGGCGCCGTCCCCTGTACCGGCACCGGCTGCAACGCCACCGGCGACCGCCGCCTCGGCGACTTCTTCACCGTGAACTTCGACAAGGACGGCCGCGTGTTCGTCGCGACCGGCGACACCACGCTGACGCTCATCGGCGACCAGCAGGCCACGCAGGCGCGCCCGCTGTTCATCCTGGCCGAGGACGACAGCCCGCGCCTGACCGACTGACGATGAGGGAGCGCCCGCCGCGCGCGCGCCGCCTGGCGGGCGCTCCGTCTCGTCTGGCAGCCGCGGGCGCCCTCGCCGCGATGCTCGCCGTGCTCACAGCGCCGGTGGCGGCCCAGGAGGCGGAGTGCGTCGAGGTCCCGGGCGTCAACGAGGCGTGCCCGGTGTGGGCGACCGACTACGACTCGCCCGCCGACGGCTGCACCGAGGAGGCCGCCCACCAGGTGACCGGCCCCGACGCCGTCTACCAGGCGGCGACCCGCATCTGCGGCAGCTCGTTCGACATCCTCGTCGTGGCGTTCGGCCTCGACGGCACGCGGAGGTGGGCCCAGGCCTACGCGGGCCCGGCCGGCGGCCGCGACCATCCGTTCGGACTGGCGGTGTCGCCGGACGGCAGGCGCCTGTTCGTGGCGGGCTCCGAGGACACCGGCGAGGACACGGACTGGGTGACGATCGCGCTCGACGCGGCCACGGGGGAACGTGAGTGGGTCGCGAACCATGCGGGTCCCGCCGCCGACGACGACGAGGCGTGGCTCGTCGCGGCGAGCGAGGACGGCGAGCGTGTGTATGTCGCGGGGTTCGATCGCACCGCCGCCACGGCGGCCGGCCTCAACGTGGTCACGATCGCCTACGATGCCTCGACGGGAGAGCGGGCGTGGATCGCCCGATTCGACGGGGACCCCCAGCGCATCGACTTCCCGCGCGCGATCGGTGTGTCGGGCGATCGCGTGGTCGTCACCGGCTCGTCGCTCGGCGCGCCGCCCTCCCAGCAGGACCTCCAGACCGTCGCCTACCGGGACGACCGCGAGCTCGGCCGGGCCGAGGAGCTGTGGCGCGCCACCTACGACGGCGGCGACTGGGATCAGCCGCTCGCGCCCTGCCTCACCCGGACCATCTCGTTCTGCCTCGGGCTCATGGGGAGCGTGGCGGTCACCGGCGACACGGTCGCCGTCGCCGCGACCAGCTTCAACAACCCGACCACCGACGACGCGGTGTGGTCGACGGTCGCCTACGACCTCGGGTCCGGCGAGCGCCGCTGGGTGCGGACGTTCGGCGACCCCACCCTGCAGAGCAAGGCGAACGCGGTCGCCGCCTCACCCGACGGCGAGACGATCTACGTGACCGGCTTCACGAACGACGAGCTCCTCTGGGACGGCGTCGGCGACTCCGCGACCGTCGCCTACGACGCCGAGACGGGGCAGCAGCGGTGGCAGGCGAGCTACGCCCTCCCGGCGGTGGACGACGCGGCCGGCTTCTCGCTGGCGACCGACGGCGAGACGGTCTACGTCGGCGGCTCGGTCCAGCTCTGGCCGGCCGACAACGCCCGGGTCGACGTGCTCACGCTCGCCTACGACGCCGACGCGGGCACCCAGGACTGGGTCGCGAGGTACAACCGGTCCGCGTCGACCCCGGTCGGCGTCGGCGACCACGACAGCGGCCACTGGATCGGCCTCTCGCCCGACGGCCGCCGGCTCGTCGTCGGCGGGGGCTTCGCGCGGAACTTCCGCTTGCAGGACTCGGGCGACTACTGGGACCTCGGGCTGCTCGCTTACGACGTGTAAGAGAGAGCCGGTCCTGGGCCGGTGCGACCGGGGCCGGCGGTGCTCTAGGATGTGCGCCATGCTCGCCGAGGGTGACGTCGCTCCCGCGTTCACGCTTCCCGATCAGCACGGCGCGCCGCTCTCGCTGGGGGAGCTGGCCGGCAGGTGGGTGGTGCTGTGGTGGTACCCGGGGGCCGAGACCCCCGGCTGAACGGTGGAGGGACAGGGGTTCCGTGATCGAGCCCCCGAGCTGGAAGCCGCCGGCGCCGAGATCCTCGGGATCTCGTTCGACCCCCCGGAGGCCAACCTGTCGTTCGCCGAGAGGAACGAGTTCCCCTACCGGCTCCTCTCCGACCTCGACCGCTCGATCGGCGAGGCCTACGGGACGAAGCGGCCGGAGGGCCACGACGCGGCGTCCTGGCCCCGGCGCTTCACCTACCTGATCGACCCCGAGGGCCGCGTCGCGAAGGCCTACGTGGTCCGCGACGTCACGATCCACCCGGCCGAGGTTCTCGCGGACCTCGAGTCGCTCCGCGGGTAGTCCCGGGAAGACCCCCGAGATGCAAAAAGCCCGTCCTCCCCTCCGAGGACGAGCCTCTGCCTTGTGGACCTTTGTTGCCCCGCTCGGGCCGCTTGTCCGGCCTCTCGGGACCGCATCGTTTGGGCACCTTGGTGTCCGTCCAGGTTGCCGGGCCCGGCTCGCGCCGCGCCGCTCCTGATGCCACCCCATTGTATCGGTGTTTCGCCGCTCCGCCTTGATGTCTTTGTGCGCCGGCACAAAGGGAACCGAGCCCCCGAGGGCGAAACGAGGGGCCATGAAGACTCGGCTCCTCACCATGCTGGTCGTCCTGCTGGCGGCCCTCGGCGCTCCCGCCTCGGCCACGCACGGCGGCATCCACCCGACCTTCCGCTCCGAGCGCGTCTACTTCCACTGCACCGGAGCCACCAAGCTCTACAACATCAACTACTGGATCAGCGAGTCCAACACCGGCTGGAGCACGACGCCGCCCGCGCAGTCGGTGCAGGAGGGCGCGGGCTGCGGCGGGCTCGAATACGGCGGGTTCACGAACGAGGCCTACGACGTCGTCTTCGAGGGCACCTTCACGGGGAACCTGCGCGACATGACCATCGACGTCCACCAGCTGCTCCTCGGCAACGCGAGACAGGCGACCACCGAGACGCTCCGACTGAACGCGTGGATCGACGGCGTGCCGATCTTCCCCGTGGGGACGCAGCCGACGAACGGGCGAACGGTCACCGTCGCCCCCGTGCGAAGCTCGTCGGGCGCGTCGGAGCGGTTCCTCTTCTCGATCACGAACCTCGGGTTCGCGCGTGACATCTTCGACGCCGACGGCAAGCTCATCGACGTCGAGACCGGCGGCGTCGCGCTCGAGGACGGCGACGGCTCCGCGGAGCACACCTTCCTGCTCTACCTCGGCACCCACGGCAACACCACGAGCGCCGACCTCAAGACGAAGCTCGGCGCGTGGGTGTGGGACACCACCGAGGTGCCGTCGGGGATCACGTTCAATCCCTCGACGCTCGAGCCCGCGCGCGTCGCGGCCGACCTCCCCGTGTTCGAGCAATGATCAAGCATTGGGGGCTTCGCTTCGGCACCGCGATGGTCGCCGTGCTCGCGCTGCTGCCGGCCGAGGCGGCCGGCGCCGCTGACCCCGCGCCGCTCGTCACCGACCTCGCCGGCGACGCGAACTTCCTCGGCCTCTACCACGTGCCGGGGGGGCAGGTCCGCGCGATCTTCGGCGACCAGCTCGACAGCGATCCGTTCAACGGCGGTGTATCGACGGCGCCCGCGTCCTACGGCCCCGGCGACCTCACCTCCGTGCGGTACGAGACGCCGTACGTCGCGGTCCCCGTGGGCGACGACGGCGTCGACTACCGCGCGACCGGCCTGCGCGTGCACCTGCGCACCGCCGAGCAGCCGCGCAGCCCCGCGGGCACCAGCAACTACACCGTCTATGTGTGGCTCATCGACGAGTTCGAGACCATGTGCCGCTCGTCGCTGTCCGTGGCGCTGGGCGAGGGTCAGGGCGCAGGGACCTACCCGGTCGTCTGGAGGTTCGAGACGCAGTTCGACAGTCTGTGCCCGCGCCCGGGTGGCGGCTACACGAGCCCGGAGTGGCTCGCCACGGTCGGACCGACGGGGGTCACGATGAACATCCCGGCCTCGGGCCTCCTCGAGGAGGAGCGGTTCGTGATCGCCGAGGGCGCGGTGATGCGCAAGACCCTGGGCATCACCAGCGTCAGCGCGGCCCAGCTCGACCGCACGCCGTTCGGCGCGGACTGGA
>DASWKG010000052.1:0-7492 GCA_036396755.1 Actinomycetota bacterium | reverse complement strand
TCATCGTCAACGAACGGGTCGTCTGCCGTCGTGGTCACACCGATGGCGGCGGACGCCACCCGGGGGGCGGGCGGGGGAGGCAGCTCGTCCTCCTGGAGCTCGACCGAGCCGATGTCGCAGTCATCGTCCTCGTCGCCGTCGCCGTCGACGGGACGGTCCTCGCCGCGCTGGTCGACCTCCGGGCACGTTCCCTCGATGGGGCCGACGCCGTCCACGACCGGGCTGCCGGGGTCGGGCAGGTGCGTCTCGGTGAGGCCTCCGTTGTCGGCGAGCGGGCCGAGCTCGGGATCGGCCGTGGCGTCACCGAACTCCTCGGGGCTGTCGAAGCACGACCCGTCCGAGTCGAGGTTCGAGCCCCGGGACTCGATCGTGTCGGAGCAGTCACCGCCCAGGTTGTTCCCGACGATGGACGCGACGGCTCCCACGGAACCGTCGCCGTCGTCGATGCTGATGCCTCCCCCGTCAAAGTCCGGCGCGGAGTTCCCCGTCACCGTGGTGAAGAAGATGACGGTTGAGTCCCCCGCGTCCTCCTCGAAGATGCCGCCGCCCTCGCCGTTGGTGAAGTTCCCGCTGACGGTGGAGTTCCGCAGTCCGCTCTCACCGGGTACCGCGGTGTGGAGCCCGCCGCCCGACACCTGCGCGAAGTTGTCGCTGATCGTGCTGGCGTCGACGAAGAGACCGGGCGTGCCGTAGGCCCACTCCGTGAACCCGGTCCTGCCCGAGTTGAAGATGCCGCCACCCCGGCCCGCGGGGGCCGAGTTGGCGTCGACCGTCGTCTCGAAGACCTCGGCGGCGTCGGTGTTCCAGATCCCGCCGCCGTCGTTCCGGGCCACGTTCCCGACCACGGAGCTCTCGCCGAACAGGTCGAACCCCGCGAGCACCTCGCCGATCTCCTCCACGACCGGTGGCCCGTCCGGCTGGGCCTGGAACGCGCGGACCGTCCGCCGCATCTGCCGCTGGATCGCCAGGGCGACCGGACGGCAATCCGTCACGGACAGCTGGCCCGTGTTGCCGATCCCGCCGCCGTTCCACCCGCTGTTGCCCAGCACGGAGCTGCAGTGGAGCCCCAGCCCCTCGACCAGGCTGTCGTTCTGGATGCCGCCGCCGTCGCCGGAGGCGTAGTTGCCGAGGAACAACGAGGCGTCGACCTCGGCCGCGCCGTCCATGGGCCCCCCGTCGCCGTCGTTCCACAGGCCGCCGCCCGGTCCGTTCGCCGCGCGGTTGAAGCCCACGATCGATCCGTCGAGCCAGAGCCAGCCGTGGTTGTAGATGCCCCCGCCACCGCTGCCGACGCCGCCCTCGTACTGACCGCTGATGGCGGTGTTGCCGAGCACGGCGGTCCGGAACATCAGGAGGTCCGAGCCCGGCGCGTTGAAGATGCCGCCGCCGGCGCCGTCGGCGTTGTTGGCGAAGACCGTCGGGCCGACGTCCTCCGGATCCGGCTCCTCCGACTCGGGCCCGAGGAAGAGGAAGGCCCCCTCCACATCTCCCCCGTTGTAGATACCGCCACCGTGTCCCTCGGGAGCGGAGTTCCCCGAGATCTGCGTCTCGTCGTAGAGCCACATGCGGCCCTCGTTGTAGATGCCGCCGCCGTAGCCGTGCAGGGTCGAGTTGAGCTCGATCGCGGCGTCGAGCGCTTCGATGAGCCCGCCGCTCTCGTTGTAGATGCCGCCGCCCTCGTCCCACGAGACGTTGTGGCCCACGGTGCTGTCGAAGATCCCGATCGATCCCTGGCTCCCGTTGTAGATCCCGCCGCCCTCGCAGGCCGAGAAGTTCCGGTCCACGGAGCTGCCGTTCTCGATGGTGAGGCCGTACTCCGGGCCCTCCTCGGGCGGGAAGGCGTTGGCGTAGATGCCGCCGCCGTTCCCGCAGTCTCCATCGGTGCGGTTGAACGCCACCCGGGAGTTGTCGAGGGTGGCGACGGCCTCGGTGCTCCCTTCCCCGCCACCGACGTAAAGGCCGGCGCCCGTGTACGCGGTGTTGCCGATGACCTCGCTGTCGAGGACGTCCAGCGTGAACGCGTCGTTCTCCCTGACCCGCAGGCCGCCCCCGTCGCCGTCGGCCTGGTTCTCGTTCAGCACGCTCCCGTTCCGGAGGATCACCGTGTTGCCGTCGCGGGAGTGGTGGATGTAGATGCCCCCGCCGTCGCCGCTCCCGCCCTCGCCGGTCGCCTCGTTGTGGCTGACCTCGCTGTCGTCGATCGTGAGCGTGGTCTCGTCGGTCAGCAGGAAGATGCCGCCACCGGAGCCGGCCTCGTTGCCGCTGACCATGCTGCCACCGAACACGTTGATGATGTTGCCCTGACCGTTGGCCTTGATGCCGCCGCCGCGCTGGGCGAAGTTCATCGTCACGTCCGTGTTCATCAGCGTCAGCGTGTCGTCGTTGCCCGTCAAGAAGATGCCGCCCCCGGCCGCGCCGGCGTCGACGGAATTGTCGCGGACCACACTGTTGGTCAGCGACAGGCTGACGTCGGAGCCGTTGACCCGGATGCCACCACCGTCGTCGGTGGTGTTGAAGCTCCCCTCGAGGTTGCCGTTCACGATCGTGAGGCCCGACATGGCCACGGTGAGGGTCGTGTCGAGGTTCAGGAGATCGAAGACGCGGTCGACCGGCTCGTCGAGCCCGGAGGCGTCGACGATGGTGGTTGCCGCTCCGGCGCCGGTCACCGTGAGGTCGTCGGTGACGTCCAGATCGCCGGCCATGCCGGCATCCTCGTCGGTGCCGTCGATCGTGAGGAGGTAGGTGCCCGAGGGGAGCGTGACGGTGTCCGCTCCGGCCGCGGCGTTCGCCGCGTTGATCGCCTCACGAAGAGAGCAGTCCCCGTCGCAGGTGCCGTCTGCGGTGTCGTCCGTCTTCGTAACGGAGAACACAGCAGCGCTCGCCGGAGCCGCCACCACCGCGATCATGGTGGCGATCATCGCCGCCGCGGTGAGGATCGGAAGGGAACGGGTCTTCAGGGAACGGCTCACGGTCATTCGTCGCCTCCTCGGAGTCGACGACAATGGTCCTACGAAGAGGCCACACGTTGAATAGCCAGAAAGGCCTGTCGCGGCTAGTCAGGAATGACTAGGCGGAGGAGGCGGCGCGCTGCTCGAGGGCCGCGGTGGCGACCTCCATGTCGCCCGTGCGGCGCTGGGGCAGGCTCACCGTGAAGGTCGTTCCCCGGCCGGGGTGGGCGTCGAGTGCGATCTTCCCGCCGAGGCCCTCGACGAGCGACCGTGCGACGAACAGCCCCAGGCCGAGCCCATCGGTGAGGCCCTCGCTGGACGAGTCGGCGCGCACGAAGGGCTCGAAGATCCGCTCGCGCACCTCGTCGGGCACGCCCGGGCCGCCGTCGGTGACCCAGAAGCGGAACTCGTCGTCGCTCCGCTCGGCACCGATCACGATGTCGGCGTCGGGCGGTGAGAAGCGCACGGCATTGTCGAGCAGCAGGCTGAGGACCTGCCCGACCTTCTCCCGGTCGCTCGTGAGCACCTCGGCGTCCTCCTCGATCCGGAGGATCGTGAGTCGCTCGGGAAGCGGGTTCGTCACCTCGCGCGCCAGCTCGGAGAACAGGAACGCGGTCATCTCGGACGCGAAACGGCGGTCGTCGGGCCTGCCGGCTTGCAGCAGCACGTCGAGCATGTCGATCAGCCGCCCCGACTCGGACTCGAGCAGGGCGAAGGTCTCGCGGGTGTCGGGGTCGTCGGGGATCGCTCCGCCCAGATGACGGAGGCCGCCCGCGAACGTCTCGAGGCGAGCACGCCACACCCGGTAGGTGGCGGTGACGGCGTCGACGCGCATCTGATCGTAGCGGCGCAGGCCGCCGACGACCTCTTGCTCGCGCGCGAGCAGGATCTCGAGCCGGGAAACCTGCTGCGCCAGCCAGGCGCTGCGAACGTCGTCGAGCTCCGCCGCCTCTTTCGGGCGGCCGAGGGCACCTTCCGCGTCCAAACCTTCTTCCCCTTCCGGGGTCCCACGTTGGGTATCGGCAGGACCCCCCTGTGCTCTTGAGGCCCGCGTTTGCCCCACCCCGGACTAGCTGACGCAGCGGTCCGCGCCGGGCCCGCCGATCAACGTGTCGGGCCCGGCGCCGCCGTTCAGGGTGTCGTTCCCCGGACCCCCGAACAGGCGGTCCCTCCCGTCGCCCCCCCGCAGCACGTCGGCCTTCGGGCCACCGACGATCCAGTCGTCGCCGTCGCCGCCGGAAACGGTCACCGGGTAGGTCGCCGCCGGATCGACGATAAGGACGTCGTCGCCGGAGGTCCCGCAGATGTGGTTGAAGTTCGGGACGCACAGCGCGGGGAACACGATCACGTCGAAGGCCGCCTCGACCTGCAGGTCGCCCGACATGGTCAGCGAGCACGGGCCGATCCCGGGGCAGGCGCTCCAGCGAAGGAGCGCGGAGCCGAACTCGGGGGTCGCGGTGAGGTCGACGACCGTACCCTCGGCGAACGGCTCGTCGCAGTCCCCCGGGCAGTCGATGCCCGGCGGCTCGCTCGTCACCCGGCCGACGCCGTCACCCGTGACCGTCACGGTGAGCGTGGCCTGGGTCGAGGCGAGCGCCTGCGGGACCGGCACCGCGAAGGTGATGGCCACAAGCACGAGGAGGGTTCGGATAGGGCGCATGTCCAATCATCATCCGACCGCATTGGACCCACCGGAATAGTCCGATGGGTCCATTTCTGCGCTGGCCCGGAATGACTACCGGGGCAGGTAGCCCAGGTCCTCGAGCCGGACGACGATCGCCGCGAGGCTCTCGGCCTCGGTCTGCTCGTGGGTGCGGACCATGATCTCGGGCTTCTCGGGGGCCTCGTAAGGGTCGTCGACGCCGGTGAAGCCCTTGATCTCGCCCTTGAAGGCGCGCTCGTAGAGGCCCTTGGTGTCGCGCTTGGCGCACTCCTCGACCGGGCAGTCGACGAAGACCTCGACGAAGCGGTCGGGCATGGTGGCGCGCACCTCGTCGCGGACCTCGCGGTAGGGCGAGATCGCGGAGGTGATGACGGCGACGCCGTGGTAGCTCAGCCGCTCGGCGACCCAGCCGATCCGAAGGATGTTCGTGTCGCGGTCCTCCTTGGAGAAGCCGAGGCCCTTCGACAGGTGCGTGCGGATGACGTCGCCGTCGAGCAGCTCGACGTCGAGCCGGCGCTCGTCGAACACCTTCACCAGCTGCTCGGCGAGGGTGGACTTCCCCGAGCCGGAGAGCCCCGTGAACCACACGGTGAAGCCCTGCTTCCCCTCCCGGGGGGCGTTGGTGGTGATCATCCCTTCCTTGGCGTAGATCTCGGTCGTCACAGCATGCTCCTTCCCTCGAGGCGCTCCGGGAGGCTGAGCCCGAAGAGCTTCATGATCGTCGGTCCCACGTCGACGAGGCGCAGATCGGCGGCCTTGCCGTGCTCGACGCCGTCGAGCCCGGAGATCGCGAAGACCCCTCGCTTGTCGTGGTTGGCCCCGTCGGGGCCGGTGTCGTTCTCGTAGGTGAAGATCTCGCCGAGGCCCACCGTGCCCACCGAGCGCCACTCGAGGTCGCCGAAGTACACGATGAGGTCGGGCGCGACGCCCTTGACCTCGGGGTAGACGTTCTCGGGACGGAAGACGCGGGTGCCGAGCGACGTGCCGTCGGGGCCCTTCATCTCCTCCAGCTTCCCGGTGATCTCCGCGCGCACGGTCTCGTAGTCGGCGGCCTCGATCGTCCCTTCGGGCTCACGCCCCTTCACGTTGAGGAACAGGCGGCCGTAGTAGCCGCCGTCGCCCCACGCGACGGTGTTCGACCAGTCGATGGGCGCCTTGCCGATGGGCGTGGGCTCGCGAACCGGCTCGGAGAGCTTGAGGTAGCCCTCCTGCATGAGCCAGTCGTTGAACGCGATGCCGCCGGCCATCGCCCGCGCCCCGTGGTCCGACATGAGGATGACGATGGTGTCGTCGGGGATCGTCTCGAGGAGCGACCCGACCTCGGCGTCGAGCATCCGGTAGTAGTCCTGGAACGCGGTCTCGTAGGGGTTCCCGGGCACGTACTTCGGGTGCTCGGGGTCGAAGTAGTGCCAGAAGACGTGGTGGAGCCGGTCGGGCCCCATCTCGACCATCATGAAGTAGTCCCAGGGCTTGGTCTTGACGAAGTGGCGGGCGAGCTTGAAGCGCCGCTTGGTCATCTCGTGCACCTGCTGGAGCACGAAGTCGGGGCCCTGCTGGCGGAAGTTCGGGATGTCGAAGATGTACTCGCCGACCGTGTCCTCGACCTCTTGTCTCAGACCGGCGGGGTGGGTGTAGGTGTCGGCCGACGGCGGCGTGAGGAAGCAGGAGACGCGCCACCCCTCGACGGGTTTCACGGGGTAAGCGGGCGGGACGCCGATGAGCAGCGACTGGCCGCCGGCCTCGCCGAGGACGTCCCAGACCGCGGGCTCCTTGACCGCGAGGCTCGTGGCGATCGTAAGGCCGTCGTAGGTGTTGTCCCTGCGGTTGCGGAAGCCGTAGATGCCGAGCTGGCCGGGGGTCTTGCCGGTCATGGCGCAGGCCCAGGCGGGGACGGTGATCGGCGGGGTGATGCTCTCGAGCTCGCCGTACATGCTGCGCTTGAGGAGCGCCTGGATGTTCGGCGTCTCGTCCACGAGCTTGTCGAACAGCAGCGCGGGGGTCCCGCAATCGAGCCCGATCACGGCGATCCGCGGGCCGTCGAGGCGTCGCTCGGTCATGCGTTCGCTTCCTTTCGAGAGGGGTGTGCCCGGGCGCGGGTCCCGCGCTCGGGTCCCTCATTCTACCGGGCGAGGCCGGGGGCTCCCAACCGAAGGTTTCCGGCGCGAGAGCTCGTCCCGGAGCGCGAGGAGCGCCATCAGGCGTGGCGACGGGATGCGTGCGGATCGCTCGATGTGGATGAGGTCGGTGAGGGACGCGACGAGGAGCGGCATCCGGGTGCCGAGGTCGACGGACACGGAGGCGGCCACCAGGTTCGGGAACCAGGCGAACCCCGTGGGTCGGCCGGCCACGACGAGCCCCCATCTCGTGGAGGCCGAGACCCGGCGCGCACGAGGGATCGGACCCCGCTCGACCGCCGGCGGGAGGCCCACGCCGAGCCGCCGGAGCGCGTTGGCGAGGCGCGTTCGGTTGAACTCGTGGGTGTCGATGAGGATCTCGATAGCGCGGGGCTCGGACGGTGGAGGGCAGCCGTGCGCGAGCAGGGCGAGGTCGCCGACCAAGACGTAGCGGAGGCGCGCGGCCGAGAGCCAATGGAGTGCCCGGTGGGGCGCGAAGGTGGGCGGCCTGGCGGCCGACGCGATGCGGTGGAGCGGAGGTCGGGCGAGGAGGTGGCGCATCTCGGCCGCATCGACCATGCCCATGGTTGACGGCGCCGGGGTGGCTTCGAGGGACGCTCCGCATGCGCGCAGGAGCCGGTCCAGCGTGTCGACCGTGGGCCGCACCCCGCGGCGCTCGATGCGCGCGATCACCGACTGGTGGGTGCCCGTCCTCAGCGCGAGCTGCGTTTGGGAAAGGCCGGCTCGCTTCCGCCAGTCGCGAAGGA
>DASWKG010000051.1:0-24089 GCA_036396755.1 Actinomycetota bacterium | reverse complement strand
TGATGCTGGGGCTGGGAGCGGCGCTCTTCACGGCGAACCTGTTCGTCGTGCTGCGCCACCGTTACGCGAAGGACCGGAGCTCGCTACCGCCGCGCCCGCCGACGCGGCGCCTCGCGATCAACATGCTCGTCGGGGGAGTGGTCGCGATCTGGGCGCTCGCGACGCTGCTCGTATCGCGATCCTGAGAGCGGGTGAGGGGAATCGGACCCCCGTCTCAAGCTTGGGAAGCTTGCGTTCTACCATTGAACCACACCCGCGAGAGGCCACGATTGTCGCACGCCGCCGCCACCGAGTGTCAATCGCCCCGACCCCGCTGGTAGGCTCCCGGCAATGATCCTGTCCGACCGCACCATCCGCGAGGAGATCGCCGCCGGGCGCATCGAGATCGACCCCTTCGACGAGAGCGCCGTCCAGCCGTCGTCGGTCGACATCCGCGTGTCCGGCCTCTTCCGCGTCTTCCACAACGCCCGCCACCCGTTTATCGACGTCCGCAAGGAGATGGAGGACCTGACCGAGCTGGTGGAGGTCAAGGGCGACGAGCCGTTCATCCTGCACCCCGGCGAGTTCGTGCTCGGGTCCACGCTCGAGCGGGTGAAGCTGCCGAACGACATCGCGGCGCGCCTCGAGGGGAAGTCGTCCCTGGGACGGCTGGGCCTTCTCACGCACTCGACCGCGGGCTTCGTGGACCCCGGCTGGGACGGCGACCTCACGCTCGAGCTCTCGAACGTCGCCAACCTCCCCATCACGATCTACGCGGGCATGAAGATCGGCCAGATCGCGTTCCTCAAGCTCACCACCCCCTCCGACCGGCCCTACGGCAAGGGTCGCGGGAGCAAGTACAAGGGCCAGCGCGGCCCGACGCCGAGCCGCTACTTCGAGAACTTCCCCCCCGAGGAGCGCGGGGAGGGCTAGCCGGGGTCGGCCGCTTTTCCGAACACCGAGTCGGCGAGCACCTGCGCGACGTCGAGCACCTGCATGTCGCTGCCCTTCGCCTTCGCGCCGTCGTCGAGCATCACCAGGCAGTAGGGGCACGCCACGCCGGTGATGTCGGCGCCCGTGGCGGCGGCCTCGTCGGTGCGCTCGAGGTTCACGCGCTTTCCGATCGGCTCCTCCATCCACATGCGGGAGCCGCCGGCCCCGCAGCAGAACCCTCGCTCGCGGTGGCGCGGCATCTCGGTGGTCCGAAGGCCGGGCACCTTCTCGAGCGCCTCGCGCGGCTCGTCGTACACCCCGTTGTGCCGGCCGAGGTAGCACGGGTCGTGATAGGTGAGGAGCGCGCGGACCGACTCCGTCGGCCGCAGGCGCCCCTGCTTCACGAGATCCGCGAGGAGCTGCGTGTGGTGCACGACCTCGTAGCTGCCGCCGAAGTCCGGGTACTCGTTGCGGAGCGTGTTGAAGCAGTGGGGGCAGGTCGTGATGACCTTCTGGGTCCCGGCGGCGTTCATGGTGGCGATGTTCTCCTTCGCGAGCTCCTGGTAGAGGAACTCGTTGCCGATCCGGCGAGCGGGGTCGCCGTTGCAGAGCTCGCGCGGTCCGAGGATCGCGAACGGGACGCCGGCCCGCTGGAGGAGCCGCGCGAACGCCTGCGCTACCTTCTTCGCGCGGTCGTCGAACGACGCGGCGCAGCCCACCCAGTACAGGTACTCCGGCACGGTGCCGTCCTCCACCACCTGCACGCCGAGGCCGTCGGCCCAGTCGGCGCGCGTCGACTGCGGCATCGCCCACGGGTTCTTCGCGTCCTCGAGGTTCCGCAGCAGCGACCCCACCTCGGCCGGGAACCGCGACTCGCCCATCACGAGGTTCCGCCGCATGTCGACGATGTGGTCGACGTGCTCGATGTTCACCGGGCACTCCGTCATGCAGGCGCCGCACGTCGTGCAGTCCCACACCACCTCGTCGTCGATCACGTCGGGGTTCAGCGCGACCTTCTCGTGCTCGCCGTTCTTCGCCGCCAGGATCTCGCTGCCCTCGTCGAACAGGTGGTCGCGCAGGTTCATCACCAGGAGCTTCGGGCTCAGCGGCTTGCCGGTGTTCCAGGCCGGGCACACGTTCTGGCACCGCCCGCACTCGGTGCACGTGTAGGTGTCGAGCATCTCCTTCCACGTGAGGTCCTCGAGCGTCCCGGCACCGAGCCCGCCCTCCATCGACTCGGGGTTCTCGAGGTCGATGTCGAGCGTCCGAAGCTTGCCCATCGGCTTCGTCTTCGAGAAGAAGACGTTGATGCTGCTCGTGAAGATGTGCAGGTGCTTGGAGTAGGGGATGTAGGCGAGGAACCCCAGGATGACGACGACGTGCGACCACAGGAACAGCTCGCGGAAGAACCCCTGCGCGCCCTCGCTCATCGAGGCGAACAGCGGCGCGACGCGGGCCGAGAGGAACGTCCACGCCTCGGGCGACTCGTTCGTGCCCTGGGCGATCTTCGCGGCGTTCAGCATCACGAGCGTGAAGATCACCCCGAAGATCATGAGCAGGATGAAGTCGGCCTCCTCGAGGTGGCTCCCGATGAACCGCTCGTCGCGCCGGACCTTCCGGAAGTAGAGCGCCATCCCGATCCCAAGGGCGACCCCGCCGGCGAACACGTCCTGCACGAGCCCGAGCCACCCGGTCGAGCCGATGAACGGCAGGACGAATGACGGGCTGAAGGCCTCACCGAAGACCTCGAGCACGGTGGTCAAAAGGACGAGGAACCCCCAGAAGATCAGCGCGTGCATCAGGCCGGGCCCGAAGCGCTGGAGCAGCTTCCTCTGGCCGAGGACGACGACGACCTCGTTCTCGAGACGCTTGGGGAGGTCGTCGGTGCGCTTGGCGGGCTTCCCGAGCATCGTGAGCCGCCACAGGAACCAGGCGCGGAGGAGGAAGAGGCCGCCCGCCATGCCGGCGAGCCCGAGGACGATGAGTGCCCGTAGCACGTCGAGGAGTCTAGGGGGCGTCCCGAGGGCGGCGCAAACAGGGGGGCTCGGGGGACCGGCTCCGGGGCCGGCCCCGGTGCCCACGGAAGACGAACAGGCTATCAGCAAGATTGACAATCTCGCACTCAAGGTTTTACCATTGCAGCAGTCAGGTAGCGACAGCGAGCGAACGGAGGTTCACATGTCCAGAGCGGTAGGGATCGATCTCGGCACGACGAACTCGGTGGTGGCCGTCCTCGAGGGCGGCGAGCCCACCGTGATCGCGAACTCGGAGGGGGGCCGCACGACCCCGTCGGTGGTCGGGTTCTCGAAGTCCGGCGAGATCCTCGTCGGCGAGGTCGCGAAGCGACAGGCGATCACGAACCCGGACCGAACCGTGCGCTCGGTGAAGCGCCACATGGGCGGCAAGGGCTGGACCGAGGAGATCGACGGCAAGAAGTGGACCCCACAGGAGATCTCCGCGCAGATCCTGATGAAGCTGAAGCGTGACGCCGAGAGCTACCTCGGCTCGCCGGTCACCCAGGCGGTGATCACCGTGCCCGCCTACTTCGACGACTCGCAGCGGCAGGCGACGAAGGAGGCCGGGAAGATCGCGGGCCTCGAGGTGCTCCGCATCATCAACGAGCCCACCGCCGCGTCGCTCGCCTACGGCCTCGACAAGGAGGAGCACGATCAGACGATCCTCGTCTTCGACCTGGGTGGCGGGACGTTCGACGTCTCGCTGCTCGAGATCGGCGAGGGCGTCTTCGAGGTGAAGTCCACCGCCGGCAACACGCAGCTCGGGGGCGACGACTGGGACCAGCGGATCATCGACTGGATGGTGGGCGAGTTCAAGAAGTCGCATGGTGTGGACCTCAGCCAGGACCGCATGGCGACGCAGCGCCTCAAGGAGGCGGCGGAGAAGGCGAAGATCGAGCTGTCGCAGACCACCGAGACCACGATCAACCTGCCGTTCGTCACCGCCTCTCCCACGGGCGCCGACGGCGCGATGAGCCCGCTCCACCTCGACATGAAGCTCACGCGCGCCGAGTTCGAGCGGATGACCGAGGACCTCGTGCAGGCGGTGAAGGAGCCCTTCCAGCAGGCCGTGAAGGACTGGGGCAAGGACGTCTCCGGCATCAACCACGTGATCCTCGTCGGCGGCTCGACCCGCATGCCGATGATCCAGAACCTCGTGCGTGATCTCACGGGCGGCAAGGAGCCCCACAAGGGCGTGAACCCGGACGAGGTCGTGGCCGTCGGCGCGGCGATCCAGGCCGGCGTGCTGAAGGGAGAGGTGAAGGACGTCCTGCTGCTCGACGTGACGCCGCTGTCGCTTGGCATCGAGACGAAGGGCGGGATCTTCACGAAGCTCATCGAGCGCAACACGACGATCCCCACGAAGAAGAGCGAGGTGTTCACCACGGCCGAGGACGGCCAGACCCAGGTCGAGGTCCACGTGCTCCAGGGCGAGGCCGAGACGGTGTTCTCGCCCGGCGTGCGCAGCCTCGGGCGCTTCAACCTCGTGGGGCTGGCGC
This sequence comes from Actinomycetota bacterium, assembly GCA_036396755.1. Classification (GTDB taxonomy): domain Bacteria; phylum Actinomycetota; class UBA4738; order UBA4738; family CALAEC01; genus DASWKG01. The sequence goes on along the minus strand of DASWKG010000051.1, from coordinate 19,663 downwards.
CCGCGCCCCGGGGCATGCCGCAGATCGAGGTCACGTTCGACATCGACGCGAACGGCATCGTCAACGTCTCGGCGAAGGACACCGCCACCGGCAAGGAGCAGGCGATGACCATCACCGGAGGCACGGCGCTCGGCAGGGACGAGATCGACAAGATGATGCAGGACGCCGAGAAGTTCGCGGCCGAGGACCATCAGCGCCGGGAGGCCGCCGAGGTGCGGAACAACGCCGACAACCTCGCCTACCAGGCCGAGAAGACGCTGAAGGACCACGGCGACAAGGTGTCCGACGTCGACCGCAAGGCGGTGGAGGAGGCGATCGCCGACGTCCAGGAGGCGCTGAAGGGCGAGGACCTCGACGCGATCCGCGGGCGCACCGACGAGCTCATGCAAGCGCTCCAGCGCGTCGGCCAGGCCGTCTACGAGCAGCAGCAGGGCGCGGGCGGCGGCGACGCGCAGCCCGGCGACGACGACGTCGTCGAGGGCGAGGTCGTCGACGAGGGGGGCGCGTGATGGCGGCCGAGAACGGAGGCGACGCCCCGAGGGTGAAGGTGACCGACAAGCGGCGGGTGAGCTCCGAGGGCCCGTCGGACACGCCGGGCGGCGCCGCGGATGCGCCGGGAGATGAGCTCGCGACCGCCCGGGCGCAGGCCGCCGAGTACCTCGATCACCTCCAGCGGCTGAAGGCGGAGTTCGAGAACTACCGAAAGCGCGTCCTCCGCGAGCAGACGCAGGCGGTGGAGCTCGCGTCTCAGGGCCTCGTCGTGCGCCTCCTCGAGGTGCTCGACGAGTTCGAGCTGGCGCTCATCGCGGCCGACCAGCAACCCGAGCTCGAGAAGTTCCTCCGCGGCGTCGAGATGGTCTACGGCAAGCTGATGGACATCCTCGGCCAGGAGGGCCTCGAGCGGATCAGCGCCCAGGGGGCCGCGTTCGACCCGGCGCAGCACGAGGCGCTGCTGCAGTCGCACGGCGAGGCCGACGGCGAGGCCTTCGTGGCCGACGTCCTGCGCACGGGCTACCGGCTGCGCGGCCGGGTGGTGCGGCCCGCCGGCGTGAAGGTCGGGCGGCGCTGACGCCCGCCCGGGTGGGGTAGGCCATGGCCGTCAGCCGCGAGTGGCTCGAGAAGGACTACTACGCGGTCCTCGGCGTGCCCAAGGGCGTGTCGCAGTCGGAGGTGAAGAAGGCCTACCGCAAGCTCGCCCAGCGCTTCCATCCCGATGCCAACCCGGGCGACAAGGAGGCGGAGGAGCGCTTCAAGGAGATCTCCGGCGCCTACGACGTGCTCGGGGACGAGAAGAAGCGCGCGGAGTACGACCGCGTTCGCGAGATGGGCGCCGCCGGGTTCGGCGGGCCGCGAGGCGGGGGCGGGGCCGGGGGCTTCGGCTTCGACCCCGGCGACCTTTTCGGCGACCTGTTCGGCCGCGCCGGGGGCGGCGGCTTCGGGTTCGGCGGCGGTCGCCGGCCGCGCGGCACCGACCTCGAGACCGAGATCCGCATCGCGTTCGAGCAGGGGGTCGAGGGGACCACGGTCCCGGTGAGCCTCAGCGGGGCGGCTCCGTGCGCATCCTGTGGCGGGTCCGGCGCCGAGCGGGGGTCCACCGTGGAGACCTGCCCGCAGTGCGGCGGGTCGGGCCAGGTGGCGCAGAACCAGGGGGTGTTCTCGATCGCGCGGCCCTGCCCGAGCTGTGGAGGAAGCGGCCGCCGGATCGAGCGGCCCTGCACGACGTGCCGGGGGAGCGGTCGTACGCGACGGACGCGCACCCTTCGGGTGAAGGTGCCGGCGGGGGTCGAGGACGGCGCGCGCATCCGGCTCGGGGGCCGCGGCGAGCCCGGCCCCGCCGGGGGGCCGGCCGGCGATCTCTACGTCGTGGTCCGCGTGGACCCCCACGAGTTCTTCGGGCGGCGGGGGGCCGACCTCACGCTGGACCTGCCGGTGACGTTCCCCGAGGCCGCCCTCGGCGCGAAGGTCGAGGTCCCGACGATGAACGGCCCCGTGAAGCTGAAGATCCCCGCCGGCACGAAGAGCGGCCGCGTGTTCCGCGTCCGCGGGCGGGGCGCGCCCAGGCGGCGGGGGTCGGGCCAGGGCGACCTGCTCGTCAAGGTGCAGGTCGACGTGCCGTCCCGCCTCTCCAAGGACGAGCGCGCCGCGCTCGAGCGGTTCCGGGAGGCTCACACCGAGAGCCCGCGCCGGCGCCTCGGCGTCGAATGAGGGAAGGGAGCGAGACGATGAGCGATGGAGACCGGACGAGGAACGAGCTGGCCGTCTACATCATCAGCGTCGCCGCCGAGCTCGGGGGCGTGCACCCGCAGACCCTCCGGATCTACGAGCGGAAGGGCCTGCTGAGCCCGGCCCGCACCCGGGGCAACACGCGCCGGTACTCCGACCGCGACATCGAGCGGCTGCGCTCGATCCAGCGGCTCACGGCGGCCGGGGTCAACCTGGCGGGCGTGAAGCGGATCCTCCAGCTCGAGGCCGACCTCGAACGCATCGAGCAGGAGCGTGACCGGCTCGCGCGGGCGCTCGAGCAGGCCGACGTGCGTGCCCGCGAGGACCAGCGGCGCAGCGCCGATCTCGTGCCGCTCCGCAGCGTCGCGGTCCTCCGGTGGAGGGAAGGGGAGCGGTGAAGCCGGTCGTCATCTTCCTCCTGGTCGCCGCGGCCGGGATCGGGCTGGCCGTGCTCGCCTGGCGGGCGAGAGAGAAGCGGCGTCAGGCCTTCCGGGCCTTCGCGCTCGCGCACGGCCTGGAGTACGCGATCGACGACCCCTTCGGCACGATCGACATCCCCTTCGGCCTCTTCCGCAAGGGCGACGGCCGCGGGATCGAGAACGTGGTGTGGGGCAGGTGGCGTGAGGCGCCGATGCGGTTCTTCGACCACTGGTACTACGAGCAGAGCACCGACTCGAAGGGCCACACGAGCCGGACCTACTACCGGCAGTCGTGCGTCCTGGTCGAGGTGGCCGCCCAGTTCCCGCACCTGTCGATCACGCGTGAGGGGTTCTTCAGCCGCCTCGCCGACCACCTCGGCTTCCGAGACATCGAGTTCGAGTCGGAGGACTTCAACAAGGCCTTCCAGGTGGGGGCCTCCGAGCGGCGGTTCGCGTTCGAGCTCATCGACGCGCGCCTGATGGCGTGGCTGCTCACGCTGGAGTGGGGGATGTTCGAGGTGCTGGGGAGCTGGGCCCTCGTCTACGTGAAGGGCCGGCGGGCGCCTGCCGAGTTCGCTCCGGTGATCGAGCTGGCCGAGGCGTTCCGCGGCCGCATCCCGCGGGCGGCCTGGAGCCTGTATGGTGCCGGGAACGAGGGAACGAAGGGGGAGCAGGCATGACGTGGCTATGGATCGTGCTGGGAGTTGTCGCGCTCCTGGTGATCGCGCTGATCATCTCGTACAACCGGTTCGTCAGGCAGCGGAACCAGATCCGCGACGCGTTCGCGAACATCGACACCGAGTTGCGCCGCCGCTACGACCTGATCCCGAACCTGGTCGAGACGGTGCGCGGCTACGCGGCGCACGAGAAGGAGACCTTCGAGAACGTGACGAAGGCCCGGGCCGCGGCCGAGGCCGCGACCGGGTCGCCGGCCGCGCAGGCCGCCGCCGAGGGGCCGCTCGTTGCCGCGCTGCGCCAGCTGCTCGCCGTCGCCGAGAACTACCCGCAGCTGCAGGCCAATCAGAACTTCCTCGCCCTCCAGCAGGAGCTGGCCGTGACCGAGGACCGCATCCAGACCTCGCGCCGCTTCTACAACGCGAACGTCCGCGACTACAACCAGCGCGTGCAGTCGTTCCCGTCGAACGTCATCGCCTCGATGTTCAACTTCGAGGAGGAGGAGTTCTTCGAGATCGAGGAGGCCCTCCGCGCGGCCGCCGAGACGGCGCCGAACGTCAGCTTCACCGGGGGCGGCGCGGAGCCGCCCCCGCCGGCCGCCCCCCCGCCCGCAGCGCCTCCGGCCGCCCCCCCGCCGGCGCCGACCGACACGCCGCCGCAGGCCTGACGAACCGCCCTTCGGGGTAGGAGCCCGCCGAACGGGGGTCGAGATGCTGGAGCGGTTCACCTGGTACAAGCAGTCGGGGTACCGATGGCGGGGCGACGGCCTCACCATCTACGTCGACCCCTGGGGGCTCACGGGGGACCCGGAACCGGCCGACGCCATCTTCATCACGCACGCGCACTACGACCACTACTCGCCCGGGGACCTCGGGCGCCTTCGCAAGGACGGCACCGTCCTCGTCGCGCCGCGCGACGTTGCGGCCGACCTGGCCGGGAACGTCGAGGCCGTGTCGCCGGGCGACACCGTGGAGGCGGCGGGGGTGAAGGCGCAGGCCGTGCCCGCCCACAACATCCACCCCGACCGGCTCGACAAGCACCCGAAGGCGAACGGCTGGGTCGGCTACGTGCTCGAGCTCGACGGCCGGGCGCACTACTTCTCGGGGGACACCGACGATCTTCCCGAGCTCCACGACCTGCGCGCGAGCGTCGCGTTCGTCTGCGTCGGGGGGGACCCCTACACGATGGGACCCGACGAGGCGGCCGGGCTGGTGCGGGTGATCGGCCCCGACGTCGCGGTGCCGAACCACTACGGCTTCGAGTGCGGCACCGAGCCCCAGGGCGAGGAGTTCCGCCGGGCCGCCGCGCCCGTCCGGGTCGAGGTGCTGACCCCCGAGCATCCCTTCGAGCAGTAGGGATGGGCTCGCGCATGGGGCTGGCGGCCGCGGTGCTCTCGATCGGTGCCGTGGTGGGGTCCCTCGTGGCGCTGGCGTCGACCGGTGCCGGGATCGAGCTGTGTGGCGCGGACCTCGACGGGCAGTGCGCCGCGATCGCGCGGAGCTTCGCCCTCCGCACGGGCCTGCTGGTGGGGGGCGTGACCGTGCTCATGCAGCTCACGGTCGCCGGGCTGCTGCGGATGGTCGCGATCGAGGAGCGGCGCCGGCTCGAGGTGGAGGCGCCCCTGCCCCGCGGTGGCGCCGTCCTGGGCATTCGGCGAGGATAGGTCCGAAAGCCCGACCCGACGCACGAGGAGGATCGTTCGATGACGCTCGGCTACGACGGCAGCCTGTACATCCTGGCCTTCGACCACCGCGGCTCGTTCCGAAAGAAGCTCGGGGTCGGAAGCGACCCCACGCCCGGGGAGACCGCCAGGATCATCGATGGCAAGTCGCTGATCTTCGAGGGGTTCCAGCGCGCGGGGGCCGACGGCGCGCCGCGCGACGCCGCCGGCATCCTCGTCGACGAGGAGTACGGCGCCGACGTGGCGCGGAAGGCGAAGGCCGAGGGCTTCCTCTTCGCGATGCCGGTCGAGAAGAGCGGGCAGGATGAGTTCGACTTCGAGTTCGGCGACGCCTTCGGCGAGCACATCGAGGACTTCGATCCCACGTTCTCGAAGGTGCTGGTCCGCTACAACCCCCAGGGCGACGCCGAGATGAACGCGCGCCAGACCGCCCGGCTGAAGGTGCTCGGCGACTGGCTGCACGAGCGGGACCGGAAGTACCTGTTCGAGCTGCTCGTGCCGGCCGAGCCGGCCCAGCTCGAGTCGGTCGGCGGCGACGACGACCGCTACGACAAGGAGCTACGGCCCGGCCTCATGCTCGGGACGATCGAGGAGCTGCACGCCGGCGGGGTGGAGCCCGACATCTGGAAGATCGAGGGCATCGACCGCCGCGAGGACTGTGAGCGCATCGCCCAGCTCGTTCGCTCCGGCGGCCGCGACGACGTGGCCTGCGTGGTGCTGGGCCGTGGTGCCGACGCCGCCGCCGTGGACCACTGGCTGGGGCAGGGCGCGGGCGTCCCCGGCTACGTCGGGTTCGCGATCGGCCGCACGATCTGGGGCGGCCCGCTCGGCGCGTTCGTCGAAGGAAGCGCCGACCGCGGCGAGGCGGCCCGGCAGATCGCCGAGAACTACCTGCGGTTCATCGAGGTCTACGAAGGGAGGGAGTGAGCATGGCCGTAGTCAAGACGATCGAGCTCGTCGGGGTGTCCAGCGACTCGTGGCGCGACGCCGCCGCGCAGGCGCTCGCGGAGGCCGGCAAGACGCTTCGGGGGATCGAGGGGATGGACATCCTCGAGACCGCCGCCGTGGTCGACGGCAGCGCCATCAAGGAGTACCACACCCGCGTCCGCATCAAGTTCCGTATCGAGCGATAGCCCGCGCCCGCTCCGGCGACATCCGTAGACTAGGGGCCGGGAGGGAAGCCGATGCCGGCCACGATCCTCGTCGGCACCCAGTGGGGTGACGAGGGCAAGGGGAAAGCCACCGACCTGCTCGCGGACCAGATGGATTTCGTGGTCCGCTACCAGGGTGGGAACAACGCCGGGCACACCGTGCAGGCCGGCGGGCAGACGCTCAAGCTCCACCTGATCCCCTCGGGCATCCTGTATCCGCACATCACGCCGGTCATCGGCGACGGCGTGGTCATCGACCCCCGCGTGCTCCTCGAGGAGATGGACGAGCTGGCCGGGCAGGGCATCGACTGCTCGCGGCTCCTCATCTCCGCCAACGCGCACCTGATCATGCCGTACCACCTCGAGCTGGACCGCGTGACCGAGCGCTACCTCGGCGGCCAGCGGCTCGGGACCACCAAGCGCGGGATCGGCCCTGCCTACGCCGACAAGGCCGCCCGCATCGGCCTCCGGGTGCAGGACCTCACCGACGAGAAGATCTTCCGCAAGAAGCTCGAGGTCACCCTGAAGGAGAAGAACGCGATCCTGACCAAGATCTACAACCGTCTCCCGCTCGAGGCGGAGCAGATCATCGACGACTACCGTGGCTACGGTGAGCGCCTCGCCGGGCACATCGCCGACACGTCGTCGGTCCTGTACTCGGCGCTCCGCGAGGGCAAGGGGGTGCTGCTCGAAGGGGCGCAGGGCACGCTGCTCGACCTCGACCACGGCACCTATCCGTTCGTGACCTCGTCGAACCCGGTCGCCGGCGGCGCGCTGGTCGGCGCCGGGCTCGGGCCGGGAGAGGTGAGCCGCGTCATCGGCGTGACGAAGGCGTACGTCACCCGCGTCGGGTCGGGCCCGTTCCCGACCGAGGACGAGGGCGAGGCGGGGACGCAGATGCAGGAGAAGGGCCTGGAGTTCGGGGTCACGACCGGCCGCCGCCGCCGGTGCGGGTGGCTCGACGTCGTGCTGCTGCGCTACGCGGCCCGGCTCAACGGCCTCACCGAGCTCTTCCTCACGAAGATCGACGTGCTCTCGGGCCTCCCCGCGATCCGCGTCTGCGTCGCGTACCGCTACGAGGGGCGCGTCTACGAGGACTTCCCTCCCCACCAGACGATCGTCCACAAGGCCGAGCCCGAGTTCGTGGAGCTGGAGGGCTGGGCCGACGATCTCTCGTCGGCCCGCTCGCCCGACGACCTGCCGGGCCCCGCGCGAAAGTACATCGACCTCATCGCCGACCTCGGCGGAGTCCCCGTGCGCAACGTCTCGGTGGGCCCGGATCGCGAGCACACCGTGGGGCTCGGGTGACGAAGGCCTGATGCGGGTCCTGCTCGTCGGTCAGGGCGGGCGCGAGCACGCGCTCGCCTGGGGCCTGGCCCGGAGCGCGCGCGTCGACTCGCTCGTCGTGGCGCCCGGGAACGCGGGGACCGCCGAGCTCGCGGAGAACCGTGCGGTCGACCCCGGCGACGTCCGCGGCATGGTGGACCTCGCCCTCGCGGTGCGCGCCGACCTCGTGGTCGTGGGGCCCGAGGCGCCGCTCGTCGACGGGCTCGTGGACGAGCTCGAGGCCGCCGGCATCGCGGCGTTCGGCCCTCGCCGCGACGCGGCCCGCATCGAGGGGTCGAAGGCGTGGGCGAAGGAGGTGTGCGAGCGCGGCGGCGTCCCGGTCGCGCGCTCGCGGACGTTCACCGCGCTCGGCGAGGCGACCGCCTACCTCGACGAGCTTCCTCCTCCGTTCGTGGTGAAGGCCGACGGCCTCGCCGCCGGCAAGGGGGTCGTCGTCACGGACGACCGCGACGAGGCCATGCGGGCGCTCAAGGCGTCGCTCGTCGACCGCGTCTTCGGCGAGGCCGGCGCGCGCGTCCTGGTGGAGGAGCACCTCGAGGGCAGGGAGGTCTCGGCGTTCGCGCTGACCGACGGCAAGACCGTCCTGCCGCTGGTGCTCGCGCGCGACTACAAGCGAGCGCTCGACGGCGACCTCGGCCCCAACACCGGCGGGATGGGGGCGCACTCGCCGGTCCCGTTCGCCGAGCCGCACCGGCCGGCGATCGAGGCCATCCTGCGCGACTCGGTCGCGGGCATGGCGGCCTCGGGCATCGAGTATCGGGGTCTGCTCTACGCGGGCCTGATGCTGACAGCCGACGGCCCGAAGGTGCTCGAGTTCAACTGCCGCTTCGGCGACCCGGAGACGCAGGTCCTCGTCCCCCGGCTGGCCTCCGACCTGGCCGAGGCGCTCGAGGCCGCCGCGACCGGCCGTCTCTCGGAGGTGACCCTTCGATGGAGTCCCGAGGCCTGCGTGACCGTCGTCCTCGCCTCGGGAGGCTACCCCGGGGCGTACGCGACCGGGCTCCCGATCGACGGGCTCGAGGACGCCGCCGCCCTGCCCGGCGCGCACGTCTTCCACGCAGGGACCGACCGCCGGGAAGGTAGAGTGGTGACCGCAGGGGGAAGGGTGCTCGCCGTCAGCGGGCTCGGCCCCGACCTGGCCGACGCCCGGCGGCGCGCGTACGAGGCCTGCTCCCTGCTCTCGTTCGACGGGATGCACCATCGACGCGATATCGCGAAGGAGGTAGCCGGTGGCTGAGGAATCACCCCTGGTCGGGATCCTGGTTGGCTCCGCGTCCGACCTGCCGGTCTTGCAGCAGGCGGGCGCGATCCTCGAGCGCTTCGAGATCCCCCACGAGATCCACGTCATGTCGGCCCACCGCAACCCCGACGCGGTCGACGAATACGCTCGGACGGCCGAGGACCGCGGCATCGTCGCCATCATCTGCGGTGCCGGACGGGCCGCGCATCTCGCCGGTGCGGTCGCGGCGCGCACCGCGCTGCCGGTGATCGGCGTGCCGATCGGCGTCGATCACCTCGGGGGGGCCGACGCCCTCTACTCGACGGTGCAGATGCCGCGGGGCGTGCCGGTGGCCACGGTGGGCATCGACGGCGCCGTGAACGCCGCGATCCTCGCGGCCCAGATCCTCTCGGTGAAGGACGAGGGGGTGCGCAAGCGCATCCACGAGTTCAAGGACTCGCTGGCGGAGGGCTTCAAGCTTTGAGTGAGCGCGGATGATCCCTCGGTACACCCTGCCGGAGATGGGGGCCGTGTGGTCGGAGACGGCCAAGCTCGACCACTGGGTGCGGATCGAGGTGCTGGCGTGTGAGGCGTGGGCGAAGCTCGGGCGCATCCCGGAGGAGGACGTCAAGGTCATCCGTGACCGCATCGCGGTCACGGATGCCAGGGTGGATGAGCTGGAGCGGACCACGAACCACGACGTGGCGGCGTTCGTGCAGGCGGCCGCGGAGTCGGTGGGGCCGGCGGGGCGGTGGATCCACTTCGGGCTCACCTCGAGCGACCTGCTCGACACGACCCTCGCGCTCCAGCTGCGCGAGTCCGCCGGCCTGCTGCTCGCCGAGCTCGAGGGGCTGCTCGCCGCGGTGAAGCGTCGCGCGCTCGAGCACCGGGCCACCGTGTGCATCGGCCGCACCCACGGCGTGCACGCCGAGCCCACGACCTTCGGCCACAAGCTGGCGGTGTGGGCGTTCGAGCTGGCGCGCGACCGAGAGCGGCTGCGGGCCGCGCGCGAGAGCGTCTCCGTGGGCAAGGTGAGCGGCGCGGTCGGCACCTACTCGGCCGTGGACCCGTTCGTCGAGGAGCACGTCTGCCGCGAGCTCGGGCTCGCGCCGGCCGAGGCGTCGACGCAGATCGTCCAGCGCGACCGGCACGCCGAGTACCTCGCGGCCGTCGCGCTGACGGGCGCGACGCTCGAGAAGATCGCCGTCGAGATCCGCCACCTCGCGAGAACCGAGGTGCGCGAGGTGCAGGAGCCTTTCGGGAAGGGGCAGAAGGGATCGTCGGCGATGCCGCACAAGCGGAATCCGATCGTCTCCGAGCGCATCACCGGCCTCGCCCGGCTGCTGCGCTCGCACCTGCAGGCCGGCCTCGAGAACGTCGCGCTGTGGCACGAGCGCGACATCTCGCATTCCTCGGTCGAGCGGGTGGTGCTCCCCGACGCTTCGATCGCGCTGCACTACGGGCTCCACCTGGCGACGGGGGTCGTCGACGGCCTCGTCGTGTTCCCCGAGCGGATGCGCGACAACCTCGACTCGGGCGGCGGGCTCGCGTTCTCCCAGCCGGTGCTGCTCGCGCTCATCGAGCGCGGGCTCTCGCGCGACGACGCCTACGCCATCGTGCAGGAGGCCGCCGCGGCCGCCTGGGACCGGGGCGAGAGCTTCCGCGAGACGATCGGCGCCGACCCCCGCGTGGGCGAAGCGCTCCCCGCGGACGAGCTCGCCGCCCTGTTCGAACCTCGCCTGGGTCATCTGGAATCCGTCTTCTCTCGATTGGAGAAACTGGAGGTGCAATGAGCACACATGAATCTGGGGCCGCGGGGATCGCAGCGAGCGAAGCGAGTGAGATCCCCGCGGTGAAGGGCAAGGTGCGGGACATGTACGACGCCGGGGACCGGCTGGTCATGGTGGCCAGCGACCGCATCTCGGCGTTCGACGTCGTCCTGCCCACGCCCATCCCCGACAAGGGCGCGGTCCTCACCGCGCTCTCGCTGTTCTGGTTCGAGCGCACCGGCCACCTGGTGCCGAACCACCTGATCTCCGCCGACGCAGCCGACCTGCCGGCGCCGTACGACCAGCACCGCGACGAGCTGGCCGGCCGCACCATGCTGGTGCACAAGGCCGCGGTGGTGCCCATCGAGTGCGTCGCGCGCGGGTACCTGTCGGGCTCGGGCTGGAAGGAGTACCGGGAGTCGCGCAGCGTCTGCGGCGTCCCCCTGCCCGAGGGTCTCGTGGAGTCGGACCGGCTCCCCGAGCCCATCTTCACCCCGGCGACCAAGGCGACGACCGGCCACGACGAGAACATCTCGATCGAGCGCGCCGGCGAGCTGATCGGCGAGGGCCTGGCCCAGCGGCTCAAGGAGCTCACGCTCGAGCTCTACGGGTTCGGCGCCGCGCTCGCGCTCGAGCGCGGGATCATCCTGGCCGACACGAAGTTCGAGTTCGGGTTCGTGGACGGCGAGATCACGCTCATCGACGAGGTCATGACCCCCGACTCCTCGCGCTTCTGGCCGGCCGACCGCTACGAGCCGGGCGGCGCCCAGCCGTCGTTCGACAAGCAGTACGTCCGCGACTGGCTCGACGCCTCGGGCTGGGACCACGAGCCGCCACCGCCGGATCTTCCCGGGGACGTCGTCGAGCAGACCGCGGCGCGGTACCGTGAGGCCTACGAGCGGATCACGGGCGAGGCGTTCGAGGACTACCGGAAGCGCATGGGGGTGGGATGAAGCTGGAGCTCGAGCTCGCGGTCACGCTGAAGGACGGGCTGCTCGACCCGCAGGGGAAGACCGTGCTGGAGGCGCTGCCCACGATGGGGTGGTCGAACGTGAGCGAGGTGCGGGTCGGCAAGCTGGTGCGCCTGACCCTCGACGCCGACGACGAGGCCTCCGGCCGGGCTCAGGCGGAGGAGATCGGCCGCAGGCTGCTGGCGAACCCCGTGATCGAGGACGTCCGGGTGCTCGCGGTGCGGGAGGCCGTCTGATGGCTCCGCGCGTTGCGGTGGTGACCTTCCCCGGATCGAACGACGACCGGGACGCGCTCCGCGCGGTTCGCCTGATGGGCGGCGAGCCGGTCGCTGTCTGGCATGGCGACCGCGACCTCGGCGGCGCCGACGCCGTCATCCTCCCCGGCGGGTTCTCCTACGGCGACTACCTGCGCACCGGCGCGATCGCGCGCTTCGCCCCAGTGATGGAAGCGGTGCGCGAGCACGCCGCCGCGGGCGGCCCGGTGCTCGGCATCTGCAACGGCTTCCAGATCCTGTGCGAGGCGGGGCTGCTTCCCGGCGCGCTCATCCGCAACCGCGGCCTGGCGTTCGTCTGCCGGTTCATCCACGTGCGCGTCGAGACCGACCGCACCCCGTTCACCTCGAGCGCTCGCGTCGGCGACGTGCTGGAGATCCCCATCAAGCACGGCGAGGGTCAGTTCGTCGCCGACGCCGGGACGCTCGACCGCCTCGAGGCCTCGGGGCAGGTCGTGTTCCGCTACTGCTCGGCAGAGGGAGAGGTCGGGGACGACTTCAACCCGAACGGCGCCGCCCGCCACATCGCCGGCGTGACGAACGAGGCCGGCAACGTGGTCGGCCTCATGCCGCACCCCGAGCACGCCGTCGACCCCGACGTGGGTCCCGTCGGCGGCCAGGCCCTGTTCGCGTCGCTGCTCGCCTCCCTCCCCGTGCTCGCCGGGAACCCGGCAGTCTCGTGACCGAGCCGCTTCACCGGGCGCTCGGCCTCACCGACGACGAGTACGACCGCGTGGTGGCCGCGGTCGGGCGCGAGCCCACCCGCGCCGAGCTCGCGATGTACGCGGCGATGTGGTCCGAGCACTGCTCCTACAAGTCGAGCAAGGTCCATCTACGCGAGCTCCCCACCGAGGGTCCGCAGGTGCTGGTCGGGCCCGGCGAGGACGCCGGCGTGGTCGACGTTGGCGACGGGCTCGCGGCCGTGTTCAAGATGGAGAGCCACTCGCACCCCTCTGCGATCGAGCCCGTGCAGGGCGCGGCCACCGGAGTCGGAGGCATCATCCGCGACGTCCTCTCGATGGGGGCCCGCCCGGTGGCGCTCCTCGACCCGCTCCGCTTCGGGCCGCTCGAGGATCCGCGGAACCGCTGGCTGCTCGGCGGCGTGGTCGCGGGCATCGGGCAGTACGGCAACTCGATGGGGATCCCGACGGTCGGGGGCGAGGTGAAGTTCGCCGCGTGCCACAGCGGGAACCCCACGGTCAACGTGATGTGCGTCGGGCTGGCCCCCGCCGACCGGGTGGTTCGTGCGAAGGCGGAGGGCGTGGGGAACCTCCTCGTCCTGATCGGCGCCACCACCGGCCGCGACGGCATCGGCGGCGTCTCGGTGCTCGCGTCTCGGACGCTCGATGAGTCCTCGGAGGAGTCGCGCCCGAGCGTCCAGATCGGCGACCCGTTCGAGGAGAAGCTGCTGGTCGAGGCCTGCCTGGAGCTGGTCGAGCGTGACCTGCTCGTCGGCCTGCAGGACCTCGGCGGCGCGGGGCTCACCTGCGCCGTCTCCGAGTCGGCCGCGCGCGGCCGGTCCGGGGCCGAGGTCGACCTCGAGGCGATCCCGCTCCGACAGCAGGGGATGGAGGACTTCGAGATCCTCACCTCCGAGTCGCAGGAGCGGATGCTGGCCGTCGTCACGCCGGCGAACCTCGATGCCGTGCTCGCGGTCTGCGCCCGCTGGGGGCTGGCCGCGACGGTGATCGGCCGCGTCACCGAGGGCGACAAGGTCGTGGTGCGCGCAGGCGACCGGGTGGTGGCCGAGGTGCCGGCCCGCTCGCTCGCCGACGAGGGGCCCGAGTACCGGCGCCCGATGGCACCGCCGTCGTGGCTCGACGCGGTGAACGACGACGATCCCACCTTCGCCGACCCTCCCGTCGGCCCCGGGGAGGCGTTCCTGCGCGTGTTCGGCTCGCCGAGCATCGCGTCGAAGCGCTGGGTCTTCGAGCAGTACGACACTCTCGTGCAGGGCAACACGGTCGCCGGGACCGGCGCGGCCGACGCCGCGCTGATCCGGGTCGGCGACACGCTGCGGGCGATGGCGGTGAGCACCGACGGCAACGGCCGGTACGCCCACCTCGACCCCTACCTCGGCGGGATGCACGCCGTCGCGGAGGCGGCGCGGAACGTGGCCACGGTCGGTGCGCGTCCGCTGGCCATCACGAACTGCCTCAACTTCGGGAACCCCGAGCGCGAGGAGGTGATGTGGGCGTTCGCCGAGGCCGTGCGGGGGATGGGGACCGCCTGCCGCGCGCTCGGCACCCCGGTCACCGGCGGGAACGTGTCGTTCTACAACGAGTCGGCCGAGTCCGCGATCTACCCGACGCCGATCGTGGGGATGCTCGGCCTCATCGACGACTATCGGCTCGCGCTCCGGCCCGCGTTCGGCCCCGGGCAGGTCGTCTACCTGCTCGGCGAGATCTTCGCCGAGCTCGGCGGCTCCGAGTACGCCGAGGTCGTCCTGGGCAAAGTGAGCGGCCGCCCTCCGTCGCTCGACCTCGAGGCCGAGGGCCGGCTCCACCGCCTGCTGGGTCATCTCTCCGCGGCCGACGTGGCCGCGGCGGCCCACGACTGCTCGGACGGCGGCCTCGCGGTCACCCTGGCCGAGAGCGCGATCGCCGGCGACACCGGCTTCGCGGTCTCGCTCCCCGGCGACCTGCCGGACCACGTGGCCCTCTTCTCGGAGTCGTCCTCGCGCGCGGTGGTGGCGGTGCTTCCCGAGCGGGCGAGCGCGCTCGAGCAGGCGGCCGGGGCGCACGACGTGCCCTTCAGCCGCCTCGGCGAGACCGGCGGGCCCCGGATGATCTTCGGGGGAGCCTTCGAGGTCACCGTCGCCGAGGCGCGGGCCGTCTACGACGCCGCGATCCCCGCCCTCATGACCCAGCGCCGCGAAGCCGGCTGATCCCGGATCCGAGGGCCGTTTCGGGGGTGGCGGACGGGGGCCCGGTGATACCATCGGGGCGCGTGGGCGCGGGCGAATCTCCTAAGGAAGCATGCGGTCTCTTCGGGGTATGGGCCCCCGGTGAGGACGTCTCCCGGCTGATCTTCTTCGGCCTCTTCGCCCTCCAACACCGGGGCCAGGAGTCCGCCGGCATGGCCATATCCGACGGCCAGAACATCCTCGTCTACCGCGAGCTCGGCCTCGTCTCCCAGGTGTTCGACGAGCGGACGCTCACGACCCTGCAGGGCGACCTCGGCATCGGCCACAATCGGTACTCGACCACGGGCTCGACGACGTGGGAGAACGCCCAGCCCTCGTTCAAGACCGACGGCGCCCGCGGCCTCGCGCTCGGGCACAACGGGAACCTCGTGAACACCGCGGAGCTGGCGGACCTCGTCGGCGCGCGCGGCAGGGCCACCACCGACTCCGACCTCGTGGCGACGCTGCTGTCCCGGGAGGTCGGCGACGGCCTCGAGGCGGCCGCGCTCCGGGTGCTCCCGCAGCTGCGGGGCGCCTTCTCGTTCGTCTTCCTCGACGAGCGCACCGTGTACGGGGCGCGGGACCCGAGCGGGATCCGGCCGCTCGCGATCGGCCGGCTGCCCGGCGGCGGCTTCTGTCTCGCGTCTGAGACGGCGGCGCTCGACATCGTCGGTGCCGAGTACGTCCGCGAGGTCGAGCCCGGCGAGCTGGTCATGATCGACGACCGAGGAGTGAGGTCCGAGCGGTTCGCCGAGGCGCAGTCGTCCCTCTGTCTCTTCGAGTTCGCCTACCTCGCCCGCGCCGATTCCCGCCTCTACGGGAAAACGGTGCACGAGGCCCGTCGAGAGATGGGGCGCCGGCTCGCCGCAGAGGCGCCGGCCGAGGCCGACCTCGTGATCCCGATTCCCGACACGGGCGCGTCGGCGGCTCAGGGGTTCGCCGAGGCGTCCGGCATCCCCTACGGCGAGGGGCTCATCAAGAACCGGTACGTCCACCGCACCTTCATCCAGCCGACCGCCGAGCTGCGCCAGCGCGGCGTCCGGCTGAAGCTCAACCCGCTGCCCGACACCGTCCGGGGTAAGCGCCTGGTGGTCGTGGACGACTCGATCGTTCGGGGCACCACCACCCAGCAGCTCGTCCGGATGCTCCGCGATGCCGGGGCCACCGAGGTCCACATGCGCATCACGAGCCCGCCGATCAAGTGGCCGTGCTTCTACGGGATCGACATGTCGACCCGCGGAGAGCTGATCGCGGCCGACATGTCCGTCGAGGAGGTGGGGCGGTTCATCGATGCCGACTCCCTCGCCCACCTGTCGCTCGACTCGCTGGTCGCGTCGACCGGCGCGCCGAGCGAGTCCTTCTGCCGGGCCTGCTTCGACGGGCAGTACCCGATCCCCGTCCCCGAGCTGGCGCCGAGCAAGCACCTGCTCGAGCGGGAGTAGCTCCGCCGCCGCCGTGAGCGACGCCTACCGCCGGGCCGGGGTGGACCTGGAGGCGGCCGCGGCCGCCGTCGAGCGGATCCGCGAGCTTGCCGCCGGCGCGACGCGGCCGGAGATCGTCGAGGGCGTCGGGGGCTTCGCGGGGTTGTTCCGCCTCGAGGACGGCCGGATGCTGGCGGCCGCGACCGACGGGGTCGGGACGAAGACCGAGATCGCCAGGGCGATGGGACGCCTCGACACGCTCGGGATCGACCTCGTCGCGATGTGCGCGAACGACGTGCTCTGCACGGGGGCCGAGCCGCTCCTCTTCCTCGACTACCTCGCGGTCGGGAAGGTGGAGCCCGAGACCGTGGGCGCGCTCGTCGCCGGGATCGCCGAGGGCTGCCGGCGCGCCGGCTGCGCGCTCCTGGGGGGCGAGACGGCCGAGCACCCGGGCGTGATGGAGCCCGACCGCTTCGACCTCGCCGGCTTCTGCGTCGGGCTCGTGAGCGAGGACGAGCTGATCGGCCCCCGGCGTGTCCGGGAGGGGGACGCGCTCGTGGGGCTCGCCTCCTCCGGGCTCCACGCGAACGGGTTCAGCCTCGTCCGGCGGGTCGTCGACGACCTCGGGCTGGATCTGGCGGAGACCCCGGAGGAGCTCGATCGGTCCCTCGGCGAGGAGCTGCTCGAGCCGACGGCGATCTACGTGGGGGCCGTCCTGCCGCTCATCCGGGAAGGCCTCGTCCGGTCGGCGGCCCACATCACGGGCGGCGGGATGGCCGAGAACCTGCCCCGGGCCCTTCCCGTCGGGCTCGGGGCGGAGATCTCGCCCGTCTGGACCGTCCCGAAAGTGTTTCGGTTTCTGGCCTCCCGTGCCGATATCTCAATGGACGACATGCGCGCGACGTTCAACATGGGGATCGGCATGGTGCTGGTCGTCGGCGGCGACGCGCTGCCCGGTGCCCTGCGGGGCCTCGAGGAGGCAGGAGTGGAGGCGATGGAGATCGGCCGCGTTCGAAAGGGCAGCGGGGTTTGGCAGTCGTAGCCCCGGAAGCTCCGGCGACCATCAGACGCTTCGCGGAGGCCCCTGCGGTCTCGCTCGAGGACGTCCAGCGGCGCAGGCGCCAGCTGATGAGCCTCATGCTGATCGTCTTCGTCCTCGTCGTCGCCGCCGTCGGCCTCTTCTCGCTCGCGGCCGAGGCCTTCCTCGACAAGCCGGTCGAGATGTTGAGCTTCGACGCGCTCCGGCTCTCCTTCGTGATCCTGTCGACCGCGTTCGCGCTGTACGCGTGGGCTCGTGAGCGAGAGCTCGCGGGGTCCGAGCGCGCGCTCGCCGCGGCGCAGACTCGGGCGGTGGGTCTGTCGAACCGGCTTCGCGAGCTCTCGGCCCTGACCCAGGCGGGCAAGGCGGTCTCGTCGGTGCTGTCGCTCGACGACGTGCTCCAGGTGGTCCTCGAGTCGGCGCAGGACCTCCTTGGGGCGACCGAGGGGTCCGTGATGCTCTTCGACGACGAGAAGCGCTATCTGCGCATCGCCGCTGCCGTGGGGTTGGACGAGGCCGTGGAGCGCGACACGCAGGTCGAGATCGGTGAGAGCGTCGCCGGATGGGTCGCGCAGGTCCGAGAGCCCTTGATCTTGCAGGGCGACGTGGGGGGAAATCGATTCTCGGCGTTCGTCCCCAAGCGCCGGCCCGTGAGCTCGGCGATGTCGGCGCCGCTGTATCGGCACTCGGAGCCCGTCGGCGTGCTCAACGTGAGCGTCTCGCATGGTGAGCGTGTCTACACCGAGCACGACCTCCAGGCGCTGACCGTCTTCGCGGAGCACGCCGCGATCGCCATCGCGAACGCGCGGCTCTACGAGAAGGAGCGGGCGGCGCGCGCACGGCTCTCCGAGATCGACACGCACCGCCGGGAGTTCGTTGCCACGCTGACCCACGACCTGAAGGTTCCGCTCACCTCGATCCTCGGCTACACGGAGCTGCTTCGCCGCGGCGGCGAGCGCTTCGACGAGGGCGAGGCGCGCGAGTTCGTCGAGGTGATCGACCGGCAGGGCCGCCGCATCCTCGACATGGTGGAGCGGCTCGTCGTCGCGAGCAGCCTCGAGGAGGGGCGGCCGGCCCTGGCGCGCGAGCGGCTGGACCTTTCCGCCATCCTCCGCGACCAGGTGGAGGCGCTGGGGGGCCTCATCGGCAAGCGGCCGATGGAGGTCACCGTCCCGGAGGATCTCCCTCCCGTCTACGGCGATCGCGCCGCGATCGAGCACATCGTCGCGAACCTCGTCGACAACGCCGTGAAGTACTCACCGAGCGGCGGAAGGATCCTGCTGGACGTGACCCCCGGCGAGGGCGGCGTGTGCGTCAGCGTCACCGACGAGGGACCCGGTATCCCGGAGGAGCTGCTGACGGGCGTCTTCGACCGCTACCGGCAGGCCTCGAACGGGGCGGGCGGGGCGAGCGTCGGCCTCGGGCTGTTCATCGTGCGGAGCCTCGCGGAGGCGCACGGCGGTCGCGCGTGGGCCGAGAACCAGCCCGGGATGGGGGCGAAGGTGAGCTTCACCCTCCCGCTCCGCCGCGACGACCGCTGAGTCAGTCGACCGGCTTGCCGTGCCGGACGCCTTTGGACGGCACGCGAACCAGGTCTCCGTCGCGGTTCTTCACCACATAGGTGGCGGCAGCCTCGTCGTACCACTCCAGCGTGCCGACCACCTCGCTGAGGTACCCGTTCGGCAGCTCGTACTGGAACGTGACCCGCCGGCCGACGTGGCTCGCGGTGACGAGGTTCTTCCCCTTCATGCGCCCACGGTAGCGGGACGTGGTGCGGCGGGGCAATCCGGCGCGGATCAGGGGGCCGGGACGCGAACGGCGGCGCCGGGCGACGGCTCGGGGAACTCCTCCGGATGGATCGCCCAGGCGAGGATCTCGAGGCCGTCGACGATGCGGGGGCCGGGGCGCGAGAAGTACGACGACGCGTCGACCGCGACGACGCTGCCGGTCGCGGCGGCCGACGTCTCACGGAACTCAGGGACCGAGTAGAGGGCCTCGGCCTCCTCCTCCGCCTCCGTCAGGTAGTAGCCGCAGGGCATATGGACCAAGACCTCGGGCTGGGCGTCGGCGATCGCCCGCCAGGTGACGGGGTGCGACGGCGCCCCGCGCTCGGCGAGGAGGCTCTCGCCCGCCGCGATCTCGATCATCTCGGGGACCCAATGGCCGCCCGCGAACGGCGGCTGGAGCCACTCGAGGGCGAAGGTGCGGATGCGCGGGAGCCGGGCGGAGGCCCTCCGGACGGCGTCGACGCGCACGCGGAGGCCGGCCACGAGCTCCTCGGCGCGGCCCTCGACGCCCGCGGCGCGTCCGACCTCGAGGATGCCGTCGAGGATGCCGCCGAGGTCGGGAGGGTCGAGCGAGATCACCCGGGCGGTCGAGCCGATCTTCGCGAGGGCCTCGGCGACCTGGCCCGACGGCACCGCGCAGACGCGGCAGAGGTCCTGCGCGAGGATCAGGTCGGGCTGGATCCGGCGGATCAGGTCCTCGTCGAGGTGGTAGATGGGCTCGCGCGCCTCCATCTTGTCGCGCACGGCGGTGTCGATCTCGATCGCCGACATCGGGCGATCGGTG
>DASWKG010000050.1:0-2687 GCA_036396755.1 Actinomycetota bacterium | reverse complement strand
CGTGGAACGCCTGACCAGACCAGAATCTCCTTTTATGGGCCCGAGCATGCTGGCGGGCGTGCCCCGTTGGTGATGATTCCTACTCCGCGGTAGGTTGGCGAGGCAACTTTTCGGCAACTTCTCGCAGAGCAAGCATCCCATCGAGGTGCGTCCGGCAATCAGAGAAAGGCCCCGTGACCAGGGCCTTTGCTGGTGGGCGCTAGAGGATTTGAACCTCTGACCTCTTCCGTGTCAAGGAAGCGCTCTCCCCCTGAGCTAAGCGCCCGTGCGGGGAATGTACCAGAGGCGGGGACCGGAATTGAACCGGTGTAGACGGCTTTGCAGGCCGCTGCCTAGCCACTCGGCCACCCCGCCGATGCGGCAAGTCTACCGATGAACGCCGCCGGCAGCAGGGCGCGGTCTTGGGCATCTGCACGAAGGGTTCGGGAGGCCGACGGCGTAGGTAGTCATCGGCACCACCGTCCGCTCGAAGGGAGCCCGCCTTGAAGACTCGTCTCGCCGTCGCCGTCTCGTTCGCCGCGGCATTGGCCGTCACGGCGCAGGGGGCGCCCGCCCTCGCGGCCACCGGTACCCCCACCTGGACGAAGGTCGGCTCCTACTCCCCGCCGGTCGTCCGCTACGGGCACGCCATGGCCCGGGACGTGACCGGGCGCACCCTGGTGTTCGGCGGCCTCACGATCGGCACCCTGGGGGTCGAGGGCGACACCTGGCGATGGAGCGGATCGCGCTGGCTCAACCTCGCGCCCTCGGTCTCGCCGCCCGAGCGGTCGTTCGCGGCGATGGCGTACGACCCCGCTCGCAAGGAGACGGTCCTGTTCGGCGGGTACGGAACCGGGACGCCCGGCGTGCTCGGGGACACCTGGGTCTGGGACGGCGAGACCTGGGCGCAGCGCGCGTCCACGCTCTCGCCGCCCCCGCGCGGGATGGGTGAGATGGCGTGGGATCCCGCCACCCAGAAGGTCATCCTGTTCGGCGGGGCGAGCCCGGCGAACACCCCCCTCGGCGACACGTGGTCGTGGGACGGGACGGCCTGGGCGCTCGAGCCCGCGATCGCCTCGCCGCCGCCCCGCTGGGGGTTCGGCTTCGCCGACGGCGGCGCCACCTCGAAGCCGGTCCTGTTCGGCGGAACGCCCGACGGCTTCCTCGGCGAGGTGTTCCTCGGCGACACCTGGACGTGGGACGGCCTGCTGCACACCTGGCTGCCCGCGGCGGCCACCGGCCCGAGCGCGCGAGCGAGCGTGCAGATGGCCTACGACCCGGTGCGGGGCAACGTCGTCCTGCACGGGGGGTCGGCGCGGCCCTTCGGCAACCCGCTCGGCCAGGAGAACTTCGCCGACACCTGGGTCTGGGACGGCACGGCCTGGGCGCAGCGCACCCCGGCGCGATCGCCGTGGTTCACGACCCGGTTCCAGTCGGCGATGGCCTTCGACGCCGTCGACCAGCGCGTGCGGGTTTTCGGCGGGCTGTCCTGCACGCCCACCCCGAACCTGGGATGCCTCGGCAGCTACGCCAACGACACGTGGGGCTGGGACGGCGCGACGTGGCACCAGGAGGACCTCACGGCGCCGAACGAGATGCAGAAGCCGATGTTCTCGCGCGACCCGGTCGAGGGCGCGGTGATGTTCGGCGGGCAGTACGAGTACGGCCACTACTCCCAGGAGACGTGGCGGTGGGACGGCGCGGAGTGGCAAGCGCTCGAGCCCGAGCACGAGCCGCTCCCCCGCGGGATGGGCGCGATGACCTTCGTCCCCCCGGAGGACCCGGAGACCTCCGACGGCATGACGCTCCTGTTCGGCGGCAACGTCGACACCCTCGGCCTCGGAGGGACCCGGCAGATCTACGAGGCGAACGACACGTGGAGCTGGGACGGCACCGACTGGACCGAGCTGCAGCCCGAGACGTCGCCGCCAGCCCGATCCGAGGCGATGATCGCCTACGACGCCGCGCGCGAGGAGGTCGTGATGTTCGGGGGCGGCCTGTCCGGCTTCGCGAAGGACGACACCTGGATCTGGGACGGCACCGACTGGGAGGAGCGGCACCCGGCAACATCGCCGCCCGCCCGGATCGCGGGCTCGATGGCCTACGACCCCGTGCGGGGCGAGGTGGTGCTGTTCGGAGGCATGATGTCGAAGAACACCGGCTACCACGCCGACACCTGGGTCTGGGACGGCGAGGGCTGGACCGAGATCCTCACCCCGCCCGCCGGGACGCCGCCGGCCCGCTCGTTCGGCGGCATGGGGTGGGACCCGTCGACCGAGCGCCTCATCTACTTCGGCGGCTGCTCCAACTGCTACGCGAACCCCACCTACGACGAGACGTGGGCGTGGAACGGCGCGAGCTGGACCGAGCTCGCCACCCCAACCACCCCCGAGCGCCGGACGAGCTTCGCGATGCTGAGTGGCGACGAGACCAGACCGCTCCTGCTCTTCGGCGGGCGCCGCGCCGTGCTGACCCCCGAGGGATTCCTCGCCGCCTACCCCGAGGGCACGAACCACACGAACGAGGTCTGGGAGTTCGGGGCGTGACGCGGGTGGCGCGCCTTCCGCTCGCGGTGCTCCTCGACCTCGCGGGCGGGGGCATCGAGCTCACCGCCGACGGGAAGCTGCTCTTCACGATCACGACCCACAACATGAGCCCCGTCCTCGGCGCGCAGGCGCCGACCTTCGTCTACGACTGGAACGTCGTGG
>DASWKG010000049.1:0-3674 GCA_036396755.1 Actinomycetota bacterium | reverse complement strand
CGTCGCGGAGGGCAAGTCGCTGCTCGATCCGGCGATGACGGGCCCGGTGCTCGATCGCCTCCGCAAGGGCAAGCACCTGCTCAAGGACGAACGCCTGGCCCGGCTCTCGCCCCAGGAGGAGCGCATCCTCGTCCTCGTCGCGGAGGGGAAGACCAACCGGGAGATCGGCGAGAGCCTCCACCTCGCCGAGAAGACCGTGAAGAACTACGTCTCCTCGATCCTCTCCAAGCTCGAGGTCGCCCGCCGGGCCGAGGCGGCCGCCTACCTGGCCCGGCACAGCGGGATCCCCGGCGAGTAGTCTCGCCGGGGTCACCCTCCCCCGCTATCGCGCGGTGTACGCGCCGTCGGCCACGAGCGCGTGGCCGGCCACGAAGGTGGCCTCGTCCGAGGCGAGCCACAGGATGGCGGCCGCGATCTCCTCCGGCGTTCCCAGCCGGCCGATCGGGTGCAGCGTCGCGATCTGCTCGTAGACCTCGGGGTTGGAGCCGGCCGCCACGCCTCGGTCCATGACCATCGGCGTCTCGATGAATCCGGGGCACACGGCGTTGATGCGGATACCACGCGGCGCGTACTCCATCGCCGCGACCTTGGTGAGTCCCACGAGACCGTGCTTGGCCGCCGTGTAGGCCGGCGCGTTCGCGAAGCCGACGACACCGAGGATCGATGCGACGTTGACGATGGCGCCGCCCCCTCGGCGCAGGAGCTCGGGGATCTCGTACTTCATCGAGAGCCACTGTCCCGTGAGGTTGACCGCCAAGACGCGTCCCCAAACCTCGATGGGGTAGTCGGCCGTCGGCGCAAGCACGCCCTCGATCCCCGCGTTGTTGACCGCCACGTCCAGCCCGCCGAGCCGATCCACGGCCCAGCGAACCATGGCCTCCGCATCAGCGGGATCGGATACATCCGACCGAACGAAGAACGCGTCCGCCCCGAGGTCCTTGACCAGGCGAACCGTTTGCTCCCCGCCTTCCGCGTCGATGTCGGCGATGGCCACCGAGGCGCCCTCGCGCCCGAACGCGACGGCGGTCGCCCGGCCGATCCCCGATCCGGCGCCGGTCACGAGCACGGCTTTCCCTTCGAACCTCTTCATCGCGCACACCTCCCGGCTCCGAACCCCCTGGTCCGCAGCTGGAGCAAGCGTGGCATCCGCGCGATCGCGGCCCATGGGCCGGTCGCCACTGGACGCGTGGGTCCAATGGACCTGGAGTCAGCCGTTCCGTCGCGCGGTGAGCGGCGGGCGGGGGGACGACAGCTCGACCCTGATGCGGGCGTCGACGACGGCCGCGCCGTCCGGAAGCACGACCACCGGATTGAGGTCCATCTCGGCGACCTCGGGATGGTTCTCCACCAGTGCGCTCACGCGCAGGAGCACGTCCCCGAGCGCCGCGATGTCGGCGGGCGGCGCTCCCCGGTATCCCTCGAGGAGCGGGAACGTCTTGAGCGAACGGATCATCTCCTCGGCGTCGAGGTCGGTGATCGGCGTGATGCGGACCTGCACGTCCTTGACCAGCTCCGCGGTGGTGCCGCCGGCGCCGCATGCGATGACCGGGCCGAAGCTCGCATCGTGCACCACGCCGACCAGCATCTCGACCCCCTCGGGCACCATCCCCTGCACGAGGAACCGCTCCACCCGATGGCCGGCCGCCGCCACCTCCTCGGTCATCTCCTCGGCGGCGCCCCGGACCTGCTCGGCGCCTTCCAGAGACAGGCGCACGCCGCGCGCCTCCGTCTTGTGGATGAGCGTCGGTGCCACGGCCTTGAGCGCAACCGGGACCCCCAGCTCATCCGCCGCCCGCCCGGCCTCCTCCGGTGTGGCCGCGAGGCGCCACTCGGCGAGCGGGAGCCCGTAGCACGACAGCAGGCGGGCAACCTCGTCGGGCTCGAGCCATCGTGGCCCGCCCGCCAGCGCCTCGGCGATGGTCGCCGCGGCCTCATCGCTCCGGACCTCGAGCTCGGGCACGGCTCCCTCGGGCCGCGCGAGCCACTGCCCGTACCGGGCCACGCGTGCCAGGGCGCGGGCCGCGTCCTCGGGGAACCCGAACGAGGGGATCCGCACGTCGCCGGCGCGCAGCTCGTCGGGCACGCCTCGGGCCGACATGAAGACCGTCAGGATCGGCAGGCGGCCGTCGAACGACTCCGCCGCGGACCGGATGGCGAGCGCGACATCCTCGGCTCGGGTCACGAGCGGGGGGATGAAGATCACGACCACCGCGTCCACGTCGCCCGACCCCGCCACGATCTCGATGGCGCGCCGGTAGTCCTCGGACGTGGCGGAGGCGATCATGTCCACGGGGTTGCCGACCGAGGCCTCCGCCGGCAGGAACCCCCGCAGCCCCGCCTTCGTGTCGTCCGCGAGCTCGGGCACGTCGAGCCCGTTCGCCTCGCACGCATCGGCGCACAGGATGCCGAGGCCGCCGGCGTTGGTCACGATCCCCACGCGCGTCCCCGCGGGCGGTCGCTGGGTCGCGAGCAGCGACGCCACGTCGAACAGCTCGCCGAGCGTGTCGGTCCGGATCACGCCGGCCTGATGGAACAGCGCGTCGACCGTCACGTCGGAGGCGGCGATGAGCGCACCGGTGTGCGACGACGTCGCGCGGGCGCCCGCGGCGGAGCGCCCGCTCTTCACCGCGACGATGGGCTTCGTCCGCGCGATGCGCCGCGCGATCCGCGCGAAGTTCCGCGGGTTCCCGAAGGACTCGAGGTACAGGAGGATCAGGTCGGTGTCGGGATCGGCCTCCCAGTACTGGATCAGGTCGTTGCCGGAGACGTCGGCCTTGTTGCCGACGGAGACGAACGAGGAAAGCCCCAGCCCGAGGGACCCCGCCATGTCGATCACGGCCAACCCGAGCGCCCCGCTCTGGGAGAGGAAGCCCACCCTTCCCGCGGGCGGGAAGCTCGGGGCGAAGGTCGCGTTGAGCCGCACGTCGGACGCGGTGTTCATGATGCCCATGCAGTTCGGGCCGATGAGCCGCATCCCCGACTCGCGGCACACGCGGACCAGCTCGCGCTGCAGCTCCCGCCCCTCCTCACCGACCTCGGCGAAGCCGGAGGAGATGACGACGAGGCCCCGGATGCCCGCCTCGGCGCACTCCTTCGCCACCTCGATCACGATCGCGGCCGGCACCACGATCACGCCGAGGTCGGCGGGGCCGGGGAGCTCCTTCGCCGAGCGGTAAGCCGCGACCGACTGCACCGACTCGGCCTTCGGGTTGACGGGGTACACGGGCCCGTTGAACCCGGTGACGAGGAGATTGTGGAACACCTCGCCGCCGATCGTGCCACGCTCCCGCGACGCCCCGATCACGGCGACGGCCGACGGGGCCAGGAACGCCGTGACGGCGGCCACCGACGACACCTGGTCGCGCCGCTCGAAGCTGGCCACCGCCTCTCGCGTGAGGGAGGTGGGGAACTCGATGCGGATCAGGCCGGGCTCGAGGCGGGTCTCGATGGGAAAGCCGCTCTCGCGGAACACATCGATCATGCGGTGGTTCTGGGGCAGGACCTCGGCCTCGAAGACGGCGATGCCGTTGCCCTCCGCAGCCTCGGCGAGCTGGCCCACCAGGATGGTGCCCAGCCCCCTCCCCTGGAAGGCGTCGGCCACGGCGAACGCCGACTCGGCCCGGTCGTCGGCGATCTTCAGGTAGACGGCGTGCCCGACGATCTCCCCGCCCGAG
>DASWKG010000048.1:0-4069 GCA_036396755.1 Actinomycetota bacterium | reverse complement strand
TCGAGGAGCGCCTCGGCCTTGCCGTAGCCCTTCTGCTGCCGCCAGTAGGCACGGACCGAGCTCCGGCGGTGGTGCCAGACCACGGCGGGCGGGCTGAACCCGATCGTGTGACCCGCGTCCTGGAGGCGCCAGCAGAGGTCCACGTCGTCTCCGGCCACGCGGAACCGCGTGTCGAACCCACCGATCGCCTCCAGCGCCGTCCTGCGGAACGCCATGTTGCACCCGGGGATGTGCTCGGCGAGGTCGTCGGAGAGCAGGACGTGGATGGGGCCGCCCGGCGCCGCCGCCACCGCCTCGGCGATCGTGCCGTCACCGGGCGGCGGGATGTTGGGGCCCCCGATCCCCGCGTGATCGCTGGCGAGGAACGCGTGCGCGAGGTACCGCAGCCAGTGGGGGTCGGGGTAGGCGTCGTCGTCGATGTAGGCGACGATCTCGCCCGTGGCGGCGGCAAGGCCGGCGTTGCGCGCGCTGCTCAGGCCGCGGTTCTCCGTGCGG
This sequence comes from Actinomycetota bacterium, assembly GCA_036396755.1. GTDB lineage: Bacteria > Actinomycetota > UBA4738 > UBA4738 > CALAEC01 > DASWKG01. Next base: position 3,574 of record DASWKG010000048.1, on the reverse strand, counting down.
ATGAGGCGGAACGGGTAGCGCGCCGCGATCTCGGCCGTCGAGTCGGTGGACCCGTCGTCAACCACGATGACCTCGTGGTCGGGGTAGTCGAGCCCCCGCAGGCCGTCGAGGCACTCACGGATCGTCCGTTCGCCGTTGTAGGAGCACACGACCACCGAGATCCGCGGCCAGGCCACGTCCTCCGGGAACGGGACCCGGGTGAACGCCCCGCGGACGGCCTCGAGCGCCGGCTTCGGCCGGCGATCCCGGTCCGTGATGCCGAACTCCCAGTCGTCCACCTCGGCCCCGGCCCGGTGCCACTCGTCGGTCCAGGAGAAGACGACCACCCCCGCACAGCCCGTGGCGAACGAGGTCCCGATCTGCCACGCGAGCGCCCGAGCCTGCGCGTCCCGGCCGTTCCGCAGGCTGTCCAGCCCGATCTCGGTCATCAGGAGCGGCCGGTCTCCGGCGAGGTTCTGCAGGCGCGCCAGGTAGGAGCGGAACCGGTCCTCCTCCTCCAGGTAGACGTTGAACGAGAGGAGGTCGAGGAACGAGAGGTCGAGGTACTCGGTGGTGGGGTAGTTCACGTAGGTGACGAGCGCGCCGGGATCCTCCGCCCTCACGAGGTCGGCGAGCCGGCGCAGATAGCGCTCGATGCGCCGAGCGCCCAGCCACCTCGCCACGGTGGCCGGGATCTCGTTGCCGAGCGCGTAGCACAGGAGCGCCGGGTGGCCGGCGACCGAGCGGACCTTTTGCCGAACCAGCTCGTCGACGTCGGGGGCCCCCTTCCGGTCGATCAGCCAGCCCACGTACTGCTCGCAGGAGAGGCCCACCATCACTCGGAGTCCGTGGCGGGCGGCGACGTCGAGGAGGGACCGGGGCGGCGTCGTGTGCGGGATCCGCACCGTGTTCACCCCCGACGCGGCCATCGCGGCGAAGTCGGCCTCGAGCTTCGCCGGATCCGTGTACTCCTCGCCCGCCTCGTCGGGCCGGAATGCCCCGTAGGTCACCCCCCGGACGTAGAGCTTCTCGCCGCCGGCGAACAGGAACTTCCCCCGGGCGGTCGCTCGGACGAGAGCCTCGGGCAGGACGCTCACGGCCGCGCCGCCCCGCGAGACGTCAGAACCGGAGCGCAGCATCGTCCGAGGCCGTACGTTCGGCGACCTCCCGGACCGAGGCCTCGGGGTCCTCCGGCGGCATCGAGAGGGAAACGCGGCGGGGGTCCATCCCCGGGCGCCCCATCCCCTCGTAGCGAAGGCCGGCGTCGGCGACGGCCTCGGGATCGAGAGCGTTGCGACCGTCGAACACGAGGTCGCCGCGCATCTGGTCGGCGAGCTTCATCATGTCGAGCTCCTCGAACTCCGGCCACTCCGTCGCCAGCACGACCGCGTCGGCGTCGGCCGCGGCGTCGTACGCGTTCGGGGCGACCTTCACCTCCGGCAATCTGGACACCTCGCGGACGACGGGGTCGTAAGCCGTGACCTCGGCCCCCGCATCGAGCAGCCACCGGCCGAGGTCGAGGGCCGGGGCGTCGCGGACGTCGTCGGTGCCGGGCTTGAACGCGAGGCCGAGCAGCGCGACACGCCTACCCTCCAGGCCCCCCAGCAGGTCGCGGAGCTTCTCGATCGCCATCGAGCGCTGGCGCCGGTTGATCGCCGCGACGGCGTGCAACAGCTCGGGCTCGTAGCCCTCGGCACGAGCCGCGTGGATCAACGCGTCGAGGTCCTTGCCGAAGCAGGAGCCGCCCCAGCCGATGCCGGCCGACAGGAACTCGGGCCCGATCCTCGGATCCATCCCCATGCCCTCCGCCACCACGGTGACGTCGGCTCCCAGCCGGTCGCAGATGTTGGCCACCTCGTTGATGAAGCTCACCTTCGCGGCCAGGAACGCGTTCGACGCGTACTTGACGGCCTCCGCGCTGGCGAGCGTCGTCCGCACCAGGCCGGGGAGCCTGGCGGGATCCCCGCCGGGGAAGCCCTGCCGGAGGATCGGGCGATAGACCTCGGCCACGATCTCGAGGGCGAGGGGGTCCTCGCCTCCCAGGATCACGCGCCGCGGGTGAAGGAAGTCGCTCACCGCGGTGCCCTGGCGCAGGAACTCGGGGTTGGCCACCAGCGAGAACGTCCCGACCGGCCTCCCGTTCTCCCGCCGCACCGACTCCTCGAGCACGTCGCCGAGCCAGGCCACGGTCCCGACCGGCACCGTGCTCTTCGTCACCAGGACGCGGTCCCCCTCCACGGTGGCGCCGATCGCGCGGACCACCGACTCCAGGGCATGCAGGTCGGCGCCGGCGCCGTTGGCCGGTGTCCCGACACAGAGGAAGATGACGTCGGAGGTCGCGACGGCCTCGCCGACGTCGTCGGTGAACCGGAGCCGGCCCGTCTCGATGCCGACCGTCAACAGCTCGTCCAGCCCCTCCTCGTGGAGAGGGGCCCGGCCGGCCCGGAGGGACCGGAGCTTCGATCGATCGACCTCGAGCCCAACCACGTCGCGCCCCAGCGCGGCGAAGCAGGCGGAGACCACGCTTCCCACGTAGCCGTTCCCCACGACGGCGATGCGAGGAACGGCCGAAACGCTGGGTTCGATGCTATTCATCCTGTCCTCCGATCGGGGGTCCCCGAGGATTGACCACTGAGTGTAGGGGGTATTGAACCACAGGCCCATGGCCACCGTGTAGGGTCTTCGGCCTAGTCCGAAGTGGCTAGGTTATTCGGTCATGCGTCCGACAAGCCGGGACACGAGGTCCGCCGCCTCCCCGGCCGCGGCGGCATGAACGACGAGCTCGAGGTCCGAGCGCCGGACGACGACCAGGTCGCTCCTGAGCTGCTCGGCGGTGCGGCCCCAGCGATCACCGACGAGGACGAGCGGCCGCGGCTCGACCGAGAGCTGCATGAGGTTCCAGCACAGCGCGATCTCGGCCAGGGTCCCGACGCCGCCGGGGAACGCGACCCAGGCGTCCGCGTCGCAGATCAGCGGGAGCCGGGCGAACAGGTCGGTCGCGTCGGCGGGGTGGGAGGCCCAGCGGTTCGGCGTGACGCGATCGGCCCATGCCGACACCCCGATCCCGACGGCGATCCCTCCGGCCTCGGATGCGCCCCGGCACACGGCCTCCATCACGCCGCCGTACCCGCCGCAGACGACCTGGACTCCCTCCCCGGCCATCCGCCGGGCGAAACCGACGGCCTCCGCGTAGCCGGGGTCGTCCTCCGCGACCCAGGCGCCGCCGAACACCGCCACCCGGCGCGGCGGAGCCTCCCCGCTCGTGAGGAGGTGAGACGAGAGCATTGCCGGCTCCGCCACCTCGACGTGCCCGTCCGGGAGGCCGGTCGCCAGGCGGTCGCCCTCCCGGCTCACCGCGGGGCACCTCGTGACCACCGCCCAGAACCGCGCACGCTCCTCGGGGGTCTCCAGCTCGCGCGAGGTCTCCAGCCCCAGCTCGGAGAGCGTCGCGGCATCGATGCCCGCCGCTCGGAGGGTCAGACGGTCGGTGGCGGCACGCTTCGGGTCGGGGGTGGCCACGACAACGCCGTGGCCACCGGGGCCGAGCACGCTCATGCAGCGCGGTGGCCGAGCCGGTGGACGCCGCCGGCGAGGC
>DASWKG010000047.1:0-6000 GCA_036396755.1 Actinomycetota bacterium | reverse complement strand
GCCGCGAGCCGGGTGGCGGTGAGGCCCCGCGCGTTGCGCCACAGCTCGAGGTCGAAGCCCTGGCTCAGGAGCCGCGCGTGGTCGGCCGGCGAGAGCACCAGGTCCACCTCGGTCCCGTCCGCCACCGGGCGGCCGCCACCGATGTCGAAGCCGGCGGTGCTGAGCGTTCGAAGGCCGTCGGCGTCGACGACCGTTCGGTACATCTGGAGCTTGGCGGTCGGCGCCGTCGAGGCCGCGGGCCGCTCTCCCGGCGTCGCGGGCGCCGAGGGCGCCACGAGGGCCAGGACGAGGATGCTGAAAAGGGCGGCAGCGAGCCGGCCCCGGAGAGGCTTCACCACGTCACCTCCATGTGGTGAGCCCCGGGCGTTGACCCGGGGGAATGGACAAGAGCAAGAAACCTACATCCGCTGTAGGACGGAAAGCAACCCCTCGGGGCCGGTTATCCGTGCGGCTTGGCCGTGCGGACGTAGGCCGGGAGGTCCAGGAAGGACTGGCCGTCGAGCCGGTGGAACCCCGTGAGGACATGCCAGCCCCGGATGTCGACGTCGACGGTGACCTGGTCGAGGCGGACCTTGTCGAACGCGTCGTTCATCTCCATCGTGAACGGGAAGCTCGTCTCGGCCGAGTTCGTCGGGTTGACGAGCGCCTCGCTCGAGTGGCTGCCGAGCACGATGGTCTGCCCGGTGTCGCTCTTCGCCTTCAGCGTCACGACGACGATGATCTGGCCCACGGCCATCCGGCTCGTCTGCGCCGTCGCGACCACGGTCACGTTGCCGGTGGCGTCTCGCGTGGGATCGAGGTAGGTGGGGACGCCGTCGCGTGCCGTGTAGGTGATGACCGTGCTCCCCACCGGCGCGCCCGTGTGGGAGAGCTCGCCGTACGGCAGCCCCCCGACGTAGCCGCAGCTCTGCTCCCCGCTCCCGGCCGTGATGCTGAGGAAGGGCGTCCCGGGGCAGCCCGGGGCGTCGTTGCGCATGAAGAAACGCGTCGTGGTCGGGGTGTAGATGTACTCGTGGGTCGCCCCGGCCTCTCCGCCGACCACCCCGAGCAGACCGACTGCAAGGGTGGCGACGATGAGGGCGCGTCCGCTGTTCCTCATCGGTCCTCCTCGGTGCGGTTGTGCGCGGGCGTTCCATGGACGGCTACGACGCTTTGCTTGCTTGTCCCTTTGTGCAGCCGCACAGAGGTCGAACGCGTTGCGTGACCTACCCCGCGAGCGTGGCCGGGCCGCAGGTGGCGCCGAGGCAGGCCCGCGCCCACACGGCCCCCTCGAGGGCGGGCGCCGAGAACCGGCCCTCGGTGAGGCCGGCCGTGCGATCGAACGCGACGTCGGACGCGGGGGCGCCCGGGGCCGCGGTCCCCAGCTCGACCCTCGGGACCGCGAGCGGGAGCGATCCGAGGGTGAGAGAGTCGCCGCTGGTGTTGGCCACGCCGTTGTTGAGCGACGTGAGGGCCGCCACGTCGGTGAGCACGACCCCCGGCTGCGCGCCGATCAGCGCGAGCGGCACCGCCGCGGTCATCGCCTCGCCGATGTCTCCGAGCGAGCCCTCGAGCGTGGCGATCTGCGCGCAGGTGGGGGCGCACCGGAACAGCGTCGGCGTGGCGCGCTCTCCGCGAACGGGGTCGATCCGCACCTGATAGGTCACGGTCCCGACCTTGAACGAGACGTTGTAGTGGATCCCCTCGACGCCGACCGGCGGCGCCGAGGGCCCCGTGATGGAGTCGGGGACGTGGGGGAGCCCGCCGAGGTCGACGCGCACGAAGACGTCCTCCAGCTCGGGCCGCCAGACCGCGCGAGCGCCGACGATCTCGCCGCCGAGCGTGCGGACCTGGACGCTGCCGTCGGCCGCCGAGTCGGTGCCCGAGACGGCGACCCCGGCGAAGCGGGCCCATCCGGAGACGCCGCCGGCGCCGGACCCGACAGCGCCGATCCCGAGGGGCGGTCCGACCTCCCGCAGGAAGGCGTCCGTGTGGCCGTTCTCGTCGCCGGAGACGAGGTCGGACGCCGCGCTGCTGAACACGGCGAGCGAGCCGTCGGCGGAGAGCACCGGGCTGATCCCGAGGTCGTTCCCGGTGGTTCCCTCGGGCGTCACCGACACCGGGAAGGTGGAGCCGGTGACCATGTCGTGCACGTAGGCGTCGGTGCCGCTGTTGCCCTCGGGCGTCGAGGACAGGTCGGGCCCCGGGCCGTTGAACGCCACGAAGCGGCCGTCGGCGCTGAACGAGGGGGAGCCGCCCCCGTAGATGGACTCCTCGCCCGCCGGGCTCACCGACACCCGCTCGGTCCTTCCCGTCTGGCGGTCGTGCACGAAGATGTCGACGAACCGGTTCCGGTCACCGGGGACGAGGTTGGTGGCGAGGCTCCCGTACGCCACGTACCGGCCGTCGGCCGAGACCGAAGGATCGACGGAGGTCATGTTGGTGGGGGCGCCGCCCGGCGCCGTCGAGATGCGCTTCGTGGTGCCGGCGACGAGGTCGCGCACGTACACGTCGGCGACCGGCCCGTTGGGATCGGGCACCTCGTTCGTCGGGCTGATCGCCGCCCACGCGACCACCGAGCCGGTGCGGTCGATCGCGAACGAGTTCGGGTCGAACACCGACTGCTGCTCGTTGGAGTCGACGGTGACCAGCTCGAGCGCGCCGGTCTGCAGGTCGCGCCGGAAGATGTCGATGTAGGGGCTCCGGTCGCCCGGGACCAGGGTGTCGTCCTCGGAGAAGAAAAAGACGGAGCGGCCGTCGCCGCTCAGCTGCGGCGCGAACGAGTAGGCGGTGCCCTGCGCGCCCGTCGCCGAGACCGACGCGCGGATCGTGGTCCCGGTCTGGCGGTCGTGGACGAACACGTCCTCCACGCCGTTCGTGTCGCCCGCGGCGAGGTTCGAGGCGACGCTCTCGAACGCGACCAGCCGGCCGTCGTCGGAGATCGAGCCCCTCGCCGACGACGTGCCGACCCAGGCGTTCGCCTGCGTGCCGTCGGAGGCGACGCTCACGAGCTCAAGCTCGCCGGTCGCGAGGTCCTTCACGTAGAAGTCCTTGATGCCGTTCGCGTCGCTCGCGATCAGCGGGGCGTCGGAGGAGAGGATCACCCACCTCCCGTCCGCGGAGATCTCCGGCGAGCCCGACACCTGGTCGAACTCCGCGCCGCTCTCCGAGACCGAGAGGCGGGAGGTCCGCCCGGGCACGGGATAGGCGCCGGCGGACGGCGCGGCGAGGGCGATGGTGAGGACGAGGACGATCAGCGTCGTTGCGCGGCGGGCAGTCATGCATGGGAAGTTCTCCGGAAAGCCGGAGATCCCTTCGTGCAGGTGAACAACCTGGATGGCCCGATCCGGCCACCGAGGGTCCGCGCCGAAGGTCTGTGCACCCGCACAACGAGCGAGGCAGGGAAGCCGGGTGCCCGCGACGAACCCCTTCGGTTGGGTCGCCTTCGTCTCGCCGATCAAGGGGGAAACAGATGCGTTCGACCGCTCGTCTCGTCCTGGGTGCCGCCTCGCTCGCCGCGCTGCTCACCGTCGCGCTGGCCGTTCCCGGCGGCATGCCGCTCCCGTCGTCCGACCGGGCCTCGTCCGTGATCTCCTCCGAGGGGGCCGAGGAGCTCACCGAGCCCGATGACTGGATGTTCGCCCAGCGGACCTTCCCGACCGACGAGCTTCCGGCCCGGGCGTTCGAGCGCGCGGTCGCGCAGGCGGAGGTGCTCGAGCAGCAGACCGCCGAGCAAGACCCGGCGCTCGCCGCGGCGGAGTGGGGCCTCGTGGGCCCGACCAACATCGGCGGCCGCGTCGTCGACCTCGCGGTCGACCCCACCACCCCGGGCACCGTCTTCGCGGCGGTGGCGACCGGCGGCGTCTGGAAGACCACCGACGGCGGGACCACCTTCTCGCTCGCCTGGCCCACCGACCTCTCGCCGTCCATGGGGGCGATCGCGATCGCCTCGAACGGCACGCTCTACGCGGGGACGGGCGAGCCGAACAACGGCGGCGGGAGCATCGTCTACGGCGGCACCGGCGTCTACCGGTCGACCGACAAGGGCGCGACCTGGGAGTACGTGGGCCTCGGCGACTCCGGCACGATCGGCCGCATCGCCATCGACCCGACCAACCCGAGCCGCATCTTCGTCGCAGCGGCCGGCGACCTGTTCCGTCCCGGCGGGGAGCGCGGCCTCTACCGATCCCTCGACGGCGGCGACACCTGGCAGCTCGTGCTGGCCGGCGCGAACCCCACCACCGGCGCGATCGACGTCGCCATCGACCCGACCAACCCCCAGCGCGTGTACACCGCGATGTGGGACCGCGTGCGCTTCCCCGACCTCCGCGTGTACGGCGGCCTCGGGTCGGGCGCGTTCCGCTCGACCGACGGCGGCGGGACCTGGACGCTCATGCAGGGCGGGGCGTTGGGCCTGCCCGCGCAGTCGATGAACCTCGGGCGCATCGGGCTTGCGGTCGCGCCGTCGGATCCGAACCGCCTGTACGCGGTGGTCATCCTGACGAACGGCTCGTTCGAGGGCTTCTACCTGTCTCCCGACGCCGGGGTCACCTGGGTGAAGCTGCCGACCGGAACCAGCGTGGCGTCGTCGCAGTCGACGTTCGGCTGGTGGTTCGGGCGGCTGTGGGTCGACCCGGTGAACGCGGCCCACGTCTTCATGGCCGGCGTGCCGATGTCCGAGTCCCTGAACGCCGGTCTGACCTGGGCCAGCGTGACCGGCCTGCACGCCGACCAGCACGCGATGGGCTGGGACCCGAGCACGACCGGCCGCGTCTACCTCGGTAACGACGGCGGCTTCTACCGCTCCGATACGAACGGCGCCAGCTGGACCGAGGCCACGTATCAGCCGTTCACCCAGTTCTACAGCGTCGACGTCTCCGAGCAGGACCCCGCCCGCGTGGTCGGCGGGTCGCAGGACAACGGGTGCCTGCGCTCGTGGGGCGGCACCGACTGGAACGGCTACGGCTGCGGCGACGGCCTCGCGACGCTCATCAGCCCGGCGAACCAGGACCAGTACTACGGCTGCAGCCAGTACGGCTCGTGCGGGCGGTACGGCGGCGGCTCGTTCGGGAGCACCACGTCGACCCGGCGAGGGTGGTTCACCCCGCTGGTGTTCGACCCGAGCGACCCGAACGTCATGTACTACGGCGGGAACCGCATCAACCGCTCCACGAATGGCGGCGGCGCCTGGACGGCGATCAGCGCCGACCTGACCGGTGGCCCGGGCCGCGACACGCAGTACCCGTACGGCACGATGACGACGATCGCCGCGTCGAAGAGCGACCCGAGCACGATCTACCTCGGCACCGACGACTCGCGCCTGTGGGTGACCCACGACCTCGGCGGCAGCTGGACGCGCATCGACGGCGACCCCGTCCTGCCCGAGCGCTGGGTGACCCGCGTGGCGGTCGACCCCGCCGACGCGAGCACCGCGTACGCGACCTTCTCGGGGTTCCGCGAGGGCGCGAAGGACGCGCACGTCTTCCGCACCGCCGACGGCGGCGAGACCTGGGAGGCGATCGGCGCCGGCCTTCCCGACGCGCCGGTGAACGACGTCGTGATCGTCGGCGACGCGCTCTACGTGGCGACCGACGTCGGCGTCTACCGCGGGACCGAGGGACTCGAGGGGACCGAGTGGCTCAAGGTCGGCGCGAACCTGCCGCTCATCCCCATCACCGACATCCGCTACCAGGCCGGCACGGACTCGCTGTTCGCCGCCACCTTCGGCCGCGGCATCATGCGAGTCGCCCTCCCCTAGTAGCCCCCCCTTCGTTCTGTTGACACTGAGCCTCGGATCGCGAGGCCAGGTGTCAACAGAACGGGGGGAGAACGGGGGGCACCTCTGTGCAGTCGCACAAAGGTGAGCCGATCCGTCGGCGCGAAACGGACCGGTAGCCGAGTGGGAGGTTTGCCCGTGTCGATCGTCCGGAAGCTGAGCTCGTTGATCGCTGCGCTCGTCATCGCGCAGACCGTTTCGTTGGTATGGGCCGCGGGGTGCGAGGCGCCCGCGCAGGCCCCCCT
>DASWKG010000046.1:0-10452 GCA_036396755.1 Actinomycetota bacterium | reverse complement strand
ACCGACATGGGCACCAAGGACATCCCGAACCGGAACGAGGGATGGGGCCGCGTGAACGTCGGGGCGCTCTTCGACCCGGCCGAGCAGCGCATGTACGTCGACCAGTCGGTGGTGCTCGACGAGATCGGCGCCGAGCACGCGGTCAACGTGACGCCGGCCGACCCGAGCAAGCCGATGAAGGTGACGGTCGCGTGGAGCGATGCGCCGGGCGCGCCGGGCGCGAACCCGGCGCTCGTGAACGACCTCGACCTCAGCGTCACGTCGGCCGACGGCCTGACCGTCTACAACGGGAACCGGTTCGTACAGGGCGTCTCCGCGGCGGGCGGCTTCCCCGACCGGGTGAACAACGTCGAGAACGTGTTCATCCCGACGCCGTCGGGCGCCTACCGGGTCGCCGTCTCGGCCTTCAACCTCCCCGGCGACGGCATCCCCTTCGCCGGCGACGAGACCGACCAGGACTTCGCCCTCGTCATCAGCAACGCGGTCCTCGCCACGTAGCGCCCGCCCCCCCGTTCTCCCGTTCTGTTGACACCCAGCCTCGGATAGCGAGGCTGGGTGTCAACGGAATGTGCCGGGATGCCCCCCCTCCCGTTCTGTTGACACCTACCCTCGCAAGGCGAGGCTCAGTGTCAGCAAAACGAGGGACCTGCGTCGCTAGAGCGGGGGGAGGCCGAGGGCCTCTCGCAGCTCGAGGATGAGCGCGTTGGGGCGCTTGGTCACGTCGTGCCAGGTCACGTGGAAGACGCCCCAGCCCCGCCTCGTCAGCTCGTTCCGCCGCGCGCGGTCGCGCCGCCAGGCCGCCGCGCCGGAGTGGAACCGATAGCCGTCGGCCTCGACCGCCACCAGCTCGTCGGGCCAGGCGAAGTCGACCCTGGCGATCAACCGGGCGCCATCTCGCACCTCGTACTGGGGGATCGGTGGGGGCAGATAGGCGTCGGCGATCAGGCGTGCCAAGCGGGTCTCGAGCAGGCTTTCGTGCGCTGCCGACGCCGGGTCCCTCTCGTCGAGCAGGGCCCGCAGGACGCCGGCGCCCCGCCGGCCCCGGCCCCCGTCGCTCTTCAGCCGGACCCGAAGCTCGTCGAGGGTGCAGAGTCCGCGCCGCAGCGCGTCGTCGAGCGCCTGCTCCACGATCGCCGGCCGGGTCACGGAGCCGAGGTCGAGAAGCGTCCGGGGAACGTCGGTGACCGGGATCGCCCCGACCGTCGCTGCGCGAAGCCGGGAGCGGCGCGTTTGATGGGCCAGGACGCCCTCGGCGCGGAGGCGTCGGGGCGTGGCGATCTCGACCAGCCCTGGCTGTGCCCCGTCGAGGCTCCACAGCGCGGCGGCCGCACGATGTGAGACGAGGGCTCCCAGCCCCGCGTGCAGGACGGCGGCCATGAGCTGCTGCTCCCAGGAGGACGGCGCTCCGGCGATCCGAAAGACCCCCGGGTAGATGGTTTCCCACCGCCCGGCCGCCACCCGACGATCAACCGCCGCGGGCGACAACCCTCGCTCGAGCGCTTGGACTCGGGACAGCACCCCGTGCTGGCCGCGAGCCACCGCGGCGCAGAGGAGGTCGGCATCCCCGGTCGGTTCGTCCTTCGCGGGCCACGCGCGGACCGCCATGATGAGAGCCAATCACGCGCCACTGACACGAACGTCCGCAGGCGTGGCCTCTCCTCCCGGTGGGAGCCAAAGCGCCAGGCCCCCCTCCATTCTGTTGACACCCAGCTTCGCTCTCCGAGGCCCAGTGTCAACAGAACGGAGGGGGGCGGGGTTAGGGCTGGCCGTAGACGGCGTTCCTGGCGGCGTCGAGCTGGGCCATCCAGGCGTCGACCTCGGTGCGCACGGGCATCGCCGCCTCGCCCATGAGGACGCTCAGCGCGAGGGCCTTCGACGTCTTGTCGACGATCCCGTAGCCCTGGTAGGTGAAGTAGAGCGGGGTCGTCGGGTAGATGGCGTAGTCCCAGGTCGCCTTGACCGGGTCGAACGGCACCGGCATCGCCGTCTTCAGGACGAGGTCCTCCGCCTCGGCCCGGGTCAGCTTGCCGTCGGCGAGCGGCCCGGACGCCGGGGGCGTGACCCCGGTGGCCGCCTGGGCCACCACCGCGCCGGCCTTCTGCCCCGCAACCGTGTCGCCGAGCGCGACGCGCGCTCGCTCGATGATCGCCGAGAGCACGCCGGCCGTGGTCGGCGACGCGTTCGAGGTGCCCCCGAAGTCGCGGTTGTGCTCGTGGAGGACCCCTGTTGCCGACGCGGCCCGCCACTTCGAGCCGAAGGACGAGACGTCGGGCGGGATGCCGTGCCACCAGTGCGACTGGCCGTTCACGGGGGAGGCGGCGCCGACGGCCATGATCCACGACGGGCCCTTGTTGTGGCTCGTGAACGTCAGGTTCGAGTTCGGGAGCTTGCAGTCGCAGGGGTCGCCCACGCCCGTGGCGTCCTCGACGGCCCCCCAGGCCTCGCTGGAGTTCGTGTTGCGCATGCCGTTGCCGGCGCTGAACAGCACCGACTGGCCGCGGCGGGTGGCATCGCGGCTGGCGGTGGCGCTCCCGGTCGAGAGGCCGCCGAGAGACGGCCCCCACGAGTTCGTCACGATGTCGATCCACGGCTGGGACATCGCCCAGTTGAGCGGCGTATCGCCGAGTCCCTCGACCATCACGATGAGGGCGTTGGGGTTCGAGCCGTACCAGCGGCCCGACGAGACGCTGGACGTTCCGGTGCCGTGCCCGTTGTCGTCCAGGATCCGCTCGGCGCCGTCGACGATCGAGGAGTATCCACCGATGATGCGCGTGCCGGGGAACCAGTACAGCTTGTTGCCCCCGACGCCGTTCCAGAGCGACGCGTCCGCGCCGACCGCGGCGTCATAGCCCTGCGCGTCGGCCACGTCGAGCGACACGTTGAGCGCCGTGGGCGCGGCCGGGTATCCCTCGATGTAGGTCGACGGATGGTGGGTGAACTCCGGCGCCCGGAACTCCTGGTGGTAGGGGTTGATCCCGGTGTCGGTGAGCGCGATGACCACGAACGGACGGGCTCGGAAGGCCTCGAGCGAGCACGCGACCCGCTCCTGCTCGTCCTCGATCCCGAGGCACGCCTCGTCGACGCGGACGCGCGAGCCGTCGGACCAGTAGCCGAAGTCGTTGGCCGCGTACCACTGGTTCCGCGGCGGGGTGGGCGGGAGCTCCTGGGCGCCGGCGACCGGGAGACCGGCGACCGGGAGGCCGGCGGCCAGCAGGCCGGCGAAGACGAACAGGGAGACCTTGCGTGTCATCGTTGCCCTCCTCACGGGTTGCCCCAGATCGCGTTCCGGAGCGCGTCGACCGCGGCGATCGTCTGGTCGACGTCGGCACGGTTCGGCATCGCCTGCTCGCCCATCAGCACGCTCAGGGCGGTCGCCTTCGTCACCTTGTCCACCACGCCGTAGCCCTGGATCAGGTGGTCGTAGGGGGTGCCGGTCGTCGGCCGGATCGCGTAGTCCCACGTTGCCTGCACCGCGTCGAACGGGACGGTGTGGGCCGACTTCAGCAGGACGGCCTCGGCCTCGGTCCTGGTGAGCGAGCCGTCGGCCAGCGGGCCCGTCGCGGGGAGCACCGCGCCCGCCTGGGCCTGAGCGACCACCTGCCCGGTCCGCTGCCCGCCTACGGTGTCGTTGAAGGTCTCGCGCGCCCGCTCGATGATCGCGGCGAGCACGCCCATGCTGGTGGGAGTCGCACACGAGGTGCCGCCGAAGTCGCGGTTCTCCTCCCGCCGCACGCCGAATGCCGAGGCCGCCCGCCACTTCGAGCCGAACGACGCCACGTCCACCGGGATCGAGTGCCACCAGTGCGCCTGCCCGTTGATCGGCGAGATGGCGCCGACCGTCAGAACCCACGAGGGCCCGCCGTACGGCGCGGTGAACGAGGGGTTCGAGTCGGGCGTCTTGCACTTGCAGGGGTCCGCGACCGGCCCGCCCGGTGCGAACACGGTCGAGGAGTTGGAGTTCGTCGCGCCGTTCCCCGCGGCGAAGCCGACCGTCTGGCCACGGCGGGTGGCGTTGCGGGTCGCGGTGGTCGAGCCGAGCGGGACGTTCCCGAGGTTGCCCCACGAGTTCGACACGATGTCGATCCAGGGCTGGGAGGTCGCCCAGTTGAGGCTGCTGTCGCCGAGCGCCTCGACCATGACGATCAGCGCGTTGGGGTGCGAGCCGTACCAGCGGCCCGCGGCCACGCTGGCGACGCCGGAGCCGTGGCCGTTGTCGTCGAGGATCCGCTCCTCGGACCACGGCGCGACCGTGGAGCCGGCGCCCGTGGAGTAGCCGCCGATGATGCGGGTGCCGGGGAACCAGTAGAGGCGGTTCCCCGCCACCGAGTTCCACAACGCGGTGTCCGCGGTGCGGGCCTCCGCGTAGCCCTGCTCGTCGGCCACGTCGAACGCGAGGTTCAGCGGGGCGGGCGTCGCCGGGTAGCCCTCGATGTAGGTGGAGGGGTGGAGGGTGAACTCCGGGGCGCGGAACTCCTGGTGGTAGGGGTTGATGCCCGAGTCGACGAAGGCGATCACCGTGAACGGCTCGGCCTTGAACGCCTGGAGCGAGCAGGCCACCTGCTCGTCGGGGTCCTCGATCCCCGTGCACGCCTCGTCGACGCGCACGTAGCTCCCGTCGGACCAGTGGCCGGTGTCGTTCTGGGCGTACCACTGGTTCCGCGGAGGGGTGGGCGGCAGCTCCTGGGCTACCGCGCCCGCCGGGAGCAGCCCGGCGACGGTGGCGGCCAGGGCGGCGATGATCGAGATCCTGCGCATGCTTCTGGCCTCCTGGGTCGGCGAACCGGTCGGCGAGGCGGGCGCCCGCTGCCGATGGCTTCGCCGGCGCGGGCCCCGATGCCTCTGTGCAGGTGCACAAAAGGAGCGCCGGAGCGGCGGCGCGCTCAGCTCGCGGGCAGGGGGTGCTCGCCGGTGCCGAGGGCGCCGGTCGCGACCTCGATCGCGATCTCGCCGTAGAGGTCGCCGCAGGGGGCGCCGTCGCAGGTGATGCCGACGCCGCCGATCACGTACCAGTGGTCGTCGAGGACCGGCTGCCAGCGGAGCCCCTCGAGGCGGGCGCCGGGCCCGGCGATGCGGCGCCACGACTCGACCACCCCCGCGAGGGACGCGATCTCCGCCGGCCAGGAGGCCAGCGCGGGCACCGTCGCCGGGTAGGCCTCCGCCACCGGGACATCGACCGCCACCGGGACCGGGCCGCGCATCGCCACCTCGACACGGTGGGCCGCGCCTCCGGGGGCCGCGTAGACGAGGCGCCAGCGGTCGGCCTCGGGCGGCAGGCCCTGGTAGCCGCCGAGCAGCAGCTCGGCCTCCACCAGGTAGCCCGCGGGGTTGGCGAGGCGCCACGCGGCGAGCCCCGGAGCGAGCGCCGCCGCGTCCTGCGCGTCCTCCACGCTCGGGACCGGGACGGCCCCCCCGTCGCGGAGGCGCCCGCCGAACGGCACGGCCGGCCCCGTCACCTGATGGCCGGGCTGCTCGTAGGCCTCCGCCCCGACGGCCTCCCCGCTCCCCGGCGTGAACCACTCCATCGCGAACGCCACCGAGTGGTTGAACGCCCCCGAGTACGTCACCTCGGTCCGCCGCGCGTACGGCGCGTCCTCGCACGCGGCGATGTCGAGGCCGACCGTCAGCGACGAGCGCTGGTAGCCGTCGGTGTTCCAGTAGGTGAAGGACGGGAAGAACGTCTCGCCGGTCGCGCGCGCGCAGCGCGCGGAGCCCTCCGGTGCGGCCTCCTCGACCGACAGCGCGATCGTCCCCGCCCCGCTCGCGTTCGTCATCACGAAGGGGACCTCGACCACGTCGCCGGGCGTGAGCGTCCGCCCCGCCAGGAGACCACCCGACTGGACCCACCCCGGCCACCCGTCGGGATCGTTCGTCTCGTACGCGGAGTAGGCGGCCGGCTGCGAGGTCACGCCGCCGCTGCCGCCGAAGACGTACTCGGCCACGTCGGCGACCTGCGTCCCCGACGCCGCGTCGAGGTACATCGTGTGCCGCGTCACGTCCTTCGACTCGAGCTCCAGCGGGTGGAAGCCGTCGACGCGCACCGCGAACGCGTCGAGCGAGCGTCCCCAGCGGTCGAGGGCGGTCGCACGCTCCTCGATCGAGAGCTCGTAGGCGTCCCCGAGCACCGTGACCCGCCACCGGTCACCGATGCGGGCCGCCGGGATCTCGACCGGGTCGCCGGTCTCCGCCCCCGCGACCCCGGCGTCGCTCCCCGCCGCGGCCGCCCCCGGCGCGAGGATCGCCGCCGCGAGCAGCACGGGCAGCGCGGGGAGGGCCCTGCGCATGGTCTTAGGGGCTCGTTGCCAGCAGGCCGCAGCCGGGCTCGGCGTCGGTGAAGGCGTAGGTCCGGCCCCCGTAGGTGGTCACGGCGAGCTCGTCGCCCGCGACGCCGTTGAGGTTGGCCGCCACCACCCCCGACGCCAGCCGGTCGGTGGAGAGGCGGCACTCCGGGACGCCGGTCGCCAGCTCGTACACGCCGACCAGCCCCGGGTCGTCGGACGGCTGGGAGCAGAGTGGCCACGGGTCCTGGTGCGGCATCACCGCGACCAGCTCGCGCTTGCCGTCGGCGTCGACGTCGGCGGTGGAGAAGCTCAGCGCGCCGAACTTGCCCACCTGGTCGACCCGGCGCCACAGGTCCGCCCCGGTGCGTCCGTCGATCGCCACGATCTCGGGGGAGAACCCGCCGAGGAAGAGCCCGGCGGGATCGGGGATCGCCTTGGGCCCGAACTTGGGGCTGGCCACGATGTCGTCGACGCCGTCGCCGTTCACGTCGAGCGCCGTCATCGTGCCGCCTGCCTCCGCCCCGATGACGGTCGGGTTCTGCCAGCGCTTGACCCCGTCGTCGAGGTCGTAGGCCACGACCGAGTCCTCGCCGACCACGACCGAGGGCTCCGAGCCCCTCGTGGCCACGACGGGCAGCCCGTTCACGTTCTTCCGGCTCCAGGCGGGCGTCTCGACGAGGTTCCCGTCCTCGTCGCGCACAAGGTCCACCACGTCGACGTCGACGTTCACGCTGAGGCCGGGTGGAGGCGTCACCCGCACGGAGGTCTCGACGATGCGGACGCCGTCGCCGTACGGGACCACCTCCGGGAGCATCAGCGAGCCCTCCCCGTCCGCGAGCTGGTGGATGACCGACGGGGGCTCGCCCGGCTCGATCGAGAGGAGCCGGGCGGTGGTGTCGAAGGTGAAGTCGGGGTTGATGACCCAGCGGATCAGGACCGCGCCGGGCTCACCGAGGATCTCGGCGGGGAAGAACTGGCGGATCGAGGCCTCTCCGGCGGGGAGCGTCTCGTTCACCGCCCACCGAAGGGTCCCGTTGCGGGGGTCGTACAGCTCCAGCCGATCGATGCGGTTCGATCCATCGGCGGCCGGGGAGCTGCGGAGGACCAGGATGTCCTGCGAGCCGTCCCCGTCCACGTCCCCGACCCAGGTCCCCTCGAGCAGCTCGTAGCGGTCCCGCTCGGGGGCCTGCCCCACGAGGCCCCCGGTGTTCCACTCCTTCTGCCACAGGACCGTCCCGTCGCGCCCGTCGAGCACCGAGAGGCGAGGAGCCGGCTGCATCGCGGTGTCGGTGGCCAGGTTGAGGTGGGGCGAGGGGTTCCCGGCCGCCCCGCACCAGACGTAGGCGCTCGACCGGTCGCCCGCGCCGGTCACGACGTCGAGCACGCCGTCGCCGTTGGCGTCGACGGCGCCGCTGCCGGTCACCCAGCCGTCATCGGCGGCGATCCACTCGATGTGTCCCTGGTCGATGGGGATGCCGGACGCGGCCGGGCCGAAGGCCGACAGCAGCAGCACGGCGGCCCCGGTGGCTGCCAGTCGGCGCATCTCGGTTCCTCCTCGGAGTTCAGTTGCCGGCCGGGACCACCGTGATCGTCCCGTGCATCGCGGCCGTGTGGATGGGGTTGAACGTGCACGTGTAGACGAACGTGCCCGGCGTCTCGAACCGGAAGGAGTGGCTCCCTCCCACGCCGAAGTTCGCCGAGTTGACCTCGGACCCCTCCTCGCTGGTTCCGTCCGCCTTCACGTAGAGGTCCCCGGTGATGTTGTGGGGGATCTGGAGCACCGTCTCGTTGTTCACCCACTTGATCGTCGTGCCCTCGGGGATCGTCAGCGCCGAGGGCGTGAAGTGGAAGGCGTTGATGTTGATGGTGACCTCGCGCGGCACGTCGGCCACCTTCATCACCTTGTAGATCATGCCGCCGAAGTCGGCGACGTAGAGGCTGCCGTCGGGCGCGATCGTTACGTCGAGCGGCGCCGGGCCGGTCAGGAACTCCGAGTGCCGCACCACCCGCTCGCCGTCGGGCGACATCTCCACCCGCACCACGCGGTGACCCACCACGTCGTCGCCGAAGAAGTTCCCGAACTCCGCGACGAACGCGTCGTTCTTGTAGTCGGGTCCCCACGCGTCGGTGGTCTGGAAGGCCATGCCGTCGGCCGAGACGTGCAGGCCGAAGGTGCCCGCCGGCCGGGGCACGGTCTCCTTCGGACAGGGCCCGAACTGCGAGATCACGCTCGGGCTCGGGTTGTCGTACGGCTCGAGGTTGCCCTTCCTGGCGATGTTGTAGAAGCAGGACGGGAAGCCGAAGTCGTCGATCACCGGCTCGAGGATGGGCTCGCCGTCCTCGTCGTAGCCGACGATCCTCATGTCGTCCATGTCGGTGAGGTACAGGAGGTCGTCGGAGTCCTCCAGGCCCGCGGTGGCCCCGCCCCCCGCGTCGTCGGCGCCGTTCATCGGGATGAACAGCTTCGTGGGGTCGTACGGGGAGAAGGCGACGTCGTAGATGTTGCGCATGCCGGTCGCGACCAGGGTGTCCTTCTGCACGAGGTCGGCCAGGCTCACGTTCGTGGCGCTCGGATCGACCCGGACCACCGCGCCCGACCACGGATCGACCTCGGGGTCGCCCCCGAGCACGCCGTCGTCGGTCGAGTTCCCGTTCGCGACGTAGAGCATGCCGTCGGGGCCGAACGCCATGCCGTTGGTGTTGTGCCGCCCGTTCGGGAGGTCCTTCAGCACGACCTCCTTCACGTCGGCCACGCCGTCGCCGGTGGTGTCCTTCACCCGCCACACGCGGCCGTAGGTGCGGGTGCCGAAGGGGCCGGCCCGCGGGCCCTCGCTGTCGGCCACGAACACCGTGCCGTCGGCCGCCACGAGCACGCCCAGCGGGCCGCCGAAGCCACTGGCGAAGGTGACGGGCGGAAGCCCGGCGAAGGTGTGGCCCGGGTCCTCGATCGAAAGGATCGTGCCGCCCGTGTTGTCGGCCACGTAGAGGCGCAGGTCGCCGCCGGGGCCGGGGCCGAAGTCGAGGCTCGTCGGCGTCCCCGCGATCGCCGCGTAGGGGTGCACCACGAAGCCGGGCGGCACGCGCGGAAGCGGGTCCTCCCGGTCGTTCGCGCCGGCGCTCCCGGTCAGCGAGGCGGGAACGAGGAGCGAGGGCACCAGCGCCGCCAAGCTGATGGCTCCGGCGAGCGACCGTACGGGCGTCTTCACGTGAACCTCCTGGAGGGTGCGGTTACCGATATGTTCCGCTCAACCTGGCCCATCCCCTTTGTGCAGCTGACCAAAGGGAGCGGGGGGGCGGGCGTGAAAAACGGGCCCCCCACCTTGCGGCGGAGAGCCCGTCGTTCGCTTGGCGCTCGGGGGATCTAGAACGGGGGGTCGAGCTGGGCGTACACCAGCTGCGGAACGCCCCGGGCGAGGTCGACGTAGGCGAACGCGGCCGCGGCGGGGATCGGCCCCTGCTCGTCGGGCTTCAGCACCGGCACGGCGCCGGGGATGCCGGCCTCGGTGTTCAGGTGCCCGTCGGAGAGCAGCGCGCAGCTCGAGTCGTAGAACCACACGTCGATGTCGTACTCGCCCGCCTCGCTGGTGCCGACGGCCCGGAACACGTGCCCGTCGCCCCGCTTCTCGGCCGGGATCGGGACCGCGAAGCCATCCACGGAGTCGGCCGGGCTGTTCGGGTCGCACTCGCCCAGGATCTCGGACACGCCGCCCTCGCCGAGCTGGCTCGTCAGCGGGTTCCCCGCCTTGAGGATCGCGCTGCGGGCGGGGTTGGCGATGAACTGGTAGACGTCGAGGCCGCGGGCCCCGAGGTCGCCGGTGTAGACGTAGCCGTTGTGGTAGGTCGCGCCCCAGGCGTCGGCGCCCTCGGCGATGTACTGGCCGGCGCGAACGAGGTTCGCCGGGTCGCTGAAGTCGATGACCTGGAGCCCCGCGTTGTAGGAGCCCATGAACACGTAGTCGCCGTGCGAGCTGAACACGTGGGCCGAGCAGACGGCCGCCGGGGTGCCGGTGCCGTTGTACCAGGTGTCGCCGTAGGTGGCCTGCGTGAGGTCGTCGGACAGCGTCCACGAGTACACGCCCCCGGCGTCGCAGCCGTTGTGGAGGTCCTCGTCGGAGGTGAACATCACGTGCGGGTCGCCCTCGAGCAGCTGCACCTCGTGCAGGTACCGGTGCCC
>DASWKG010000045.1:0-14346 GCA_036396755.1 Actinomycetota bacterium | reverse complement strand
CCGCGGGTCGTTCGTTTGAACGGGTGAGATCACCTCTTACTGTCGGCTCCACCGACAGGAGCGGTCGTTGCCCGTGAGGGGAGGGACCACGCCCAAGGTCCCTCCCCTTCTCATGTGCGATCCCGGCGAGAGGGCCGACCGAGGCTTCCCGGGACCCTCTAGAGTCAGGGCCGGCGGCTCGCCGCGCCCGACCAGCGACGTGGACTCGCCCCCGGGACGCACGCACGCTTTGGGCACCTGCACAAAGGTTTCGCCCGTCCCCTTGGCGTAGTTCTCCTCGAGCCCAAAGACGCGCCCGCGCCGATTCGGGGAGGACCGATGAAGCTGACACGACTGACGCTCCCGGCGATGATCGCCGTTGCCCTCGCGGTACCGGCCGGGCAGGCCGGGGCCGGACAGATCCAGCTCGACGACGCCGCCTGGGGCGGCGCCGGCACGGCCGAGACGATCCAGGTCGGACAGATCGAGCACGTCGCGAGGGTTCCCTACGCGGGCGGGAGCGACCTCGAGTTCGTGACCAGGGAGGTCACCAAGCTCTCGAACGGCGCGACCGGCGACCCCGTGTGCGAGACCGACGCCTCCGGCGACTGCGTGGTCGACGGCGACGGCAACATCGTCTATCAGACCGAGGAGCGCGACTTCGCGATCGCCGGGGTCCTGAGCGCGGCCGGGCGCGTGATCGACATCACGAACCCGCGCGAGCCCGTGCAGGTCGCCACGCTCCCCTGCCGGTTCTACCAGAACGACATCCAGCTCTGGGGCGACTACGTGCTCCAGGGCGCCGACGGCACCGGGTCCTGCACGCGCCCCGACGGCACCAACGCCAGCTCGACGGTCGGCATCTCGGACCTGTCCGACCCGCGGAACCCGTTCCTCGTCGGCCGGTTCACGCAGAGCCTCGGGGCCCACAACCTGACGGTGCACCCGACCCAGCCGGTCATCTACATCTCGAACTCCGAGCTGGTCCCCGCCGGCACGATCCACATCTGGGAGTTCTCGAACCCCGCCGCCCCCACGAAGGTGAAGGACTGGACCTACGCGGCCGCGCTCCACCCGCCGCACGACGTCACCTTCAACGCGGCCGGCACCCGCGGATACGCGGCGGCGATCAGCTCGACGCTGATCCTCAACACCGAGGACCCGAAGAACCCGGCGCTGATCTCGGTGATCCCGAACGAGGGCATCTCGATCTCCCACCAGTCCGACCCGACGCCCGACGGGAAGTTCCTGCTCGTCTCCGACGAGCTGGGCGGGGGCGGCGCGCCCACCGTGTCCCCGGGCGGGCCGGTGCACATCTACGACATCAGCGTGGAGCAGCACCCCCAGAAGATCGGCGCGTTCGGCAACGACACGATCAACGCGGGCGCCGTCTCCACCTCGCACGTCTTCCGCATCAACCCCGACGGCTACACGATGGGCATCGCGTGGTATCAGGACGGCGCGGGCGTCATCGACTACTCCGACGTGCGCGGGCTGAACGCCGCCGGCGCCGGTGCGGCCGCCGGCACCGGCCCCAGGGTCGTCGCGTGGATGAAGATGCCGGGCGCCGACGTCTGGTCGGCGAAGATGTGGCACGAGCGTCACCCCGGGTACCTCTTCGCGAACGACATCGCCCTCGGGTTCGACGTCTTCTACCTGCCCGAGCTCGACAACGGCTTCATCGGCACGGGCAGCATCCGGGGCGGCCAGCCCGGCAGCTCGCTCGCCGGCGGGGTCGCGGAGCTCGAGTGGGCTGCGGCCAATGGATGCAACGGCCGGCCGGTCAGCCAGGGCGTCGACGGGTGGGTGTACGAGGACCTGCCCGAGGGGTCGGGCGACGGGAACCACACGATCCACGTCACGGTGTCGTCGCCGGCCGCCGCGGCGGCGGACCTCACGATCTGGTTCTACGACGAGGGCTGCGAGCTGATGAGCCTGACGGGCGCCGCCTCGGGCGCGCCGGTCCCCGAGGGCGCTGCCCACGCCGTGGTCAACGCGTTCACGGGCGGCAACGTGCGGATCATGACCTACGTGCGATAAGGGGGGATCGATGAGGGCCCGCATCGCCGCGCTCGCGGTCGCGCTCTCGGCCGCGTTCACGAGCACGCCCGCCCCGGCTGCGGTCGCGCCCAGCGGCGAGGCCCAGATGGTCGGAGTGGTCGAGCACGTGGCGAACCTGCCCTACTCGGGCGGCTCCGACGTCGAGCTCGGGACCGAGCAGGTCGTGAAGCTCTCGAACGGCGCGACCGGGGACCCGGTCTGCCGTACCGACGCCTCGGGCGGCTGCCTGGTCGACGAGGACGGCGGCGTGATCTACGAGACGCAGCTTCGCGACTTCGCGTTCGCGGGGCGCCTGGGCGCCAACGCCTGGGTGATCGACGTCACCGACCCGCGCGCGCCGGTGAAGGTCGCCGAGCTCCCCTGCTCCATGACCCAGAACGACATCCAGCTCTGGGGCTCGCTCGTCCTGCAGGCGGCCGACAACACGAGCGGCCGCTGCACCTACCCCGACGGCACCGTGTCGCTCTCGACCGTCGGCATCTCCGACGTCTCCGATCCGCGGAACCCGGTGCTGCTGGGCACGTTCCGCGAGTCGCGCGGCGCGCACAACGTGACGGTGCACCCCACGCAGCCGCTCGCCTACGTGTCGAACTCGGACCAGACCGGCGACGGCCGCGTCCACATCTGGGACTTCACGAACCCGGCGGCGCCGGTGAAGGTGCAGGACTGGGTCTACCTGCCGGTCGAGTCGCCGCACGACATCACGTTCAGCGCCGACGGGTCCCGCGCGTACCTGGCCGCGCGCACGCTCACGCACATCGTGAACACCGAGGACCCGCGCGCGCCGGTGGTCATCTCGTCGGTGCCGCACCACGGCTACCTATCGCACCAGTCCGACCCCACGCCCGACGGCAACTACCTGCTGGTCGCCGAGGAGCTGCTCGGCGGCGGGTTCGACACCCCGTCGCCCGGCGGGCCCGTGTGGGTCTGGGACATCCGCGACGAGGCGCACCCGGTCGAGATCGGCGCGATCGCGAACGACGAGACGGGCCTGAACGGCGTCTCCACCGCGCACGTCTTCAGGATCAACCCCGACGGCTACACGATGGCGATCGCCTGGTACAGCGACGGCTTCGCGGTCGTCGACTACTCGAGCATCGCCGGCGCGAACGCGGCGGGCCTCGGGACGCAGGCCGGTGCCGGGCCGCGCGTCGTCGCGTCGGCGCGGATGCCCGGGGCCGACGCCTGGTCGGCGAAGATGTGGCAGGAGCGCCACCCGGGGTACGTCTTCGTCAACGACATCTCGCGCGGGTTCGACGTGTTCTACGTGGCCGAGCTGGGCGCCGACTTCGTGGCGCAGGCGACGATCCACGCCGGCCACCGCGGCAGCTACGCCGCCGACACGGGGGTCACGCGGAACGAGTTCGTCGCCGAGTGCACCACCGACCTCGACAACCAGGGCGTCGACGGCTGGGCGCTGGAGGTCCCCGGCGGCGCCCGCTCGATGAGCGCGCTCGGCACCTCACGCAGCGCCTACGACCTGGACTTCTACTTCTTCGATGCGCAGTGCGGGCTCGTCGCCGAGGACGAGGACGCGGGAACGAACGAGACGGCGGAGGTCCCGCCGGAGGCCGAGTACGCGCTGGTCACCTCGTACGCCGAGGGCGGCCTGGTACGCGTGCGGATCACCGCCAGCTGACAAGGAGGAACGGATGCGGACACGACTGGCCGTCACGGTCGCCATCATGGCGGCGCTGTCGCTCTCGCTGACGCTCGCCGACGGGCCGGCCCGGGCCGGGCACCAGTCCTCGCCCTACTTCGACCTCGGGGCGCTCCCGGAGATCGACTACAGCGGCGACCAGATCTTCGAGGGCCTGAAGTCGTTCGTCAACGCCTACCCGTACCGGTTGACCGGTGGGGCCACCGAGGTCGCCGCGGGCCAGTTCATCTACGACCAGGTGCGCGCCCTCGGGTACCAAACCGCCGTGTATTCGCTCTATGGAGATCCTGACGGGAACGTTCCCGTTGAACCCGGGGCAGAAGAAGTCTGCGGCCCCTTCGTGAACTGCGTCGGCGGCGGGCTCAAGGCCGTCGTGGCGATCAAGCAGGGCACGACCCGGCCCAACGAATGGATCTCGTTCATCGGGCACTACGACACCGTTCCGCAGACGATCTACGGCGCCTACGACAACGGCGCGGGCACCAACCTCATCAACTACCTAGCCAAGGAGTTTGCGAACGTCCCGACCAACCGCTCGCTCGCGTTCATCTGGTTCAACGGCGAGGAGGAGGGGGTCCTGGCATCCGATCTGTACGCCGAGTACCTCAAGAACAACGGGCAGGCCATCACTGCGGTCTTCGGCTTCGACATGGTCGGGATCGCCTGGCCCCACAACACGCCCGCGACCTGGGCGCCGAACACCTGCCTGTGCATGTGGCACGGCCCGCTCTCGAACCCGGGCAACGCCCCGTTCCCGAGCCTCCTCCGCCACGTGAACTTCGACTTCCTCGGCTTCCCCGAGGGACCGAGGATGGTCCGCTTGATGGGCGTGAACAGCCGGAACTCCGACGAGTCGTCGTTCAACGCCCAGGGCTACCCGACGCTCCGCTGGGCCGGGATGCGCACCGCGGGTAGCTATCCCGCCTACCACCTGCCCGACGACACGATCGAGAAGATCATCGAGGTCGCGGGCGGCGAGACCTTCTACGAGGCCGGCATCGAGAACACGATGAAGAGCGCGTACTACACCGCGCTCGCGATCGACAACCACCTGCCGGTGCCGCAGGCGGCCGCGTCGACGAACGGGCTGACCGCGTCGCTCGACGCGAGCGGGTCCTCCGACGAGGACGGCGCGCTGAGCGTGTACGCGTGGGACTTCGGCGACGGCACGCTCGGGACGGGCGCGACGGCGGACCACACGTACGCGGAGCCCGGCACCTACACCGTGACGCTGACGGTGGCCGACAACCTGTGGACGGACGTCACCCGCTCGGTCGCGATCGACGTGACCGTCTAGAGAACACCTCGACCGAGATCGCGACGCCGGGCACGCGGCCGAGCCCCGCGTCGCACGTGACGAGCGGCGACCCCAGCGCCTCGGCGAGCGTCACGAACGCGGCGTCGTAGGCAGTGAGGTTGTCCCGGAGCTCCCAGATCCGGTCGGCGAGCGGGTGGTGCGGGTAGCGCACCAGGCTGAGGGCCTCGAAGTCGGCGCGAACGTCCAGGGCGCGATCCTCCGCCAGCTCCCCGCGCGCCACCAGCCGTCGGAGGGCGTGGAGAACCTCGACGTCGATCAGGTGCGGCGCGTGGAGGTCGCCGTCGTCACCGAGACGCTCCCGCAAGCCCGGAGGGGGCGGCGACCCCCCGAGCGCGGCGATCACCGCCGACGTGTCGACGACGAGCACCTACTCGCGATCCCGCCCCGAGCGCACGGCCCCGACGATGGCCTCCGTGGCGGCCCCCCCGTGCCTCGACCCCGCCCGGGCGAGCACGTCGGCGACCGGAGGACGCTCGGCGACCCGAACGATCTCGGCGAGCAGGTAGTCCGAGAGCGAGACCCCGGCGGCCGCGGCCCGGGCGCGCAGGGTCCGATGGATGTGGTCGGGCACGGCTCGGATCTGAACGTTCTTGGCCATGCTCCCGATGGTAGCACCCAGTGTGCATGAAGCACATGCAGGATGGGTGTGGTGGTCACCGGCAAGGAGGAACGTCCTGCGCCGGGAACCTGCGCGACGGGCTCAGGCGCGATGGGCTCAGGCGGCGGGCGGGCACTCCCAGGGGTTGAGCCGGTGGCCCACCTTGGGCGCGAAGCGCGCGCCCCAGACGGCGGCGGTGACGTCGATCATGCCGGCGCCCACCTCCCACTCCGCGTAGCCGGGCATCGGCGTGGCCGTCTGCTGCAGGATCTCCCTCACCTGGGCGTAGGAGAGGAAGCAGCCCTTCGCGTCGAGCGCGGCCTCCTGCATGAGGGCGATCGCCCCCGCGACGTGCGCGGCGGCGGCGCTGGTGCCGGTGAGCGAGTGGTAGGTGAGATCGAGGGCGCTCCGCGACTTCGAGCCGCTCGCCCCCAGCGGGTGGTCGCTCGGCAGATCGCCCACGCTCACGAGGCCGAGACGCCGCGCGGCGGTGACGTTCGTGCCGGGAGCGACGAGCGTGGGCTCGTACTCCGTCCAGCGGGGGTCGTAGGAGGGGCCCGTCTGACGGGGAGCCGGGTCGCCCCGGCTGGAGAAGTCGGCGAGGGCGGTGCGAGAGGAGCCGAACGTGGCTCCCACCGAGATGGGGCCGCCGGCGGCCAGCGAGTTGAAGTTGCAGGTGTCGGCCCGGTCGCAGCTGCTCACGCCCGGCCCCCGGTTGCCGGTCGGCATCACGACGGCCACCTCGTAGGCCTCCAGCAGGTCGAGGAACAGGGTGAGCGGGTGGTCGGACTCGTGGAGGCCGGGGCTGTCCCAGCCCATCAGCGCGACCTTCGGGATCGCCGCGCCGCCCTCGAGGTTCGCGACGATCCAGTCCACGGCGGCCGCCACCCGAAGGAGCGACACGCCGTTCGTCTCGTTGTAGTGGCGGTCGGGCGTCACGGTCTCGACCACGTTCAGGCCCATCAGGTCGGCCCCGGGCGCCACGCCCCGGTACTTCCCGCCCGACGCGCTCCCGTCGCCGGCCGCGACGCTCGCCAGGTGCGTGCCGTGGCCGCTCGTGGTCTCGCTGTCCTCGAGCCCCTCCTGGTACTGGTGCGGGACCGTGCAGAACGGGTTCCTCGTGCCGAGCGTCCCGTGGATCGAGTAGATCACGCGGAGGTTGGCCTTGGTCCTCGTGCCGTAGCGGAGGTCGGGGTGCGTGGCGTCGATGCCGGTGTCGACCACCGCGATACCGACGCCGTCGCCGGTGATCCCCTCGCCGGACCAGATCGCGGCCGGGTCGCCGTTGAAGGCGGCGGGGACGCTCGTGTCGAGCGCGGGGGCCATGTGCTCCTCGCCCCACACCGAGATGGCGCCGGGCGCCCGCGAGAGCCGGAGCACCTGCTCGGCGCTCCCCACGCAGGCGACCGCGCCGGGGATGTGCTCGAAGGCGTCGTAGCCGATGCCGGTGCCCTCGAGGAACGACACGACCTCGGCGCGCGAGGCCTCGTCGGCGTCCCACGACAGGATCGCCGGGGCCGGGGCGGCGGCGACCTGCGCGAGCAGGTTGGGGTCGACGGTCACGCCGCGCGCGTCCGGAGGGGTCGTTGCGAGCCCCTGCCGTCCGGCCGGGGCCGGCGCGGCGACCGCGGCGGGAAGGAGCAGGGCCAGTGAGGTGGCGAGCGCGGCTACGCGGGCGGAGGCGGGCAGTCCCACCAGTTCCTCGTCTGCACCTTCGGCGCGAACCTCGCGCCCCACACGGCGGACGTGGCGTCGATGGCGCCCGCGCCCACCTCCCACTCGGCGTAGCCGGGCATGGAGCTCGCGGTCTGCTGGAGGATGTCGCGAACCTGCTGAGTCGTGAGGAAGCAGCCCTTGGCGTCGTACGCCGCCTGCTGCATGAGCGCGATCGTGCCCGCGACGTGCGCGGCGGCCACGCTGGTACCGCTCAGCGTCTGGTAGCTCATGTTGTCGGCGCTCCGGCCCTTCGATCCGCCGGCCCCGAGCGGGTGATCGCTGGGCAGGGTCGCCAGGCCCACGAGACCGACGCGCTTGGCGGCGGTCACGTCGGAGCCGGGCGCGACCACGAGCGGCTGGTACACCAGGGGGTAGTCGTAGGTCGGGTAGGTCACGGGGTCGCCGCGGCTGGAGTAGTCGGCCAGCCGGGTCCTCGAGGACGCCGGAGTGGCGCCGACCGCGATCGCGTACGGGCCGGCCGCGTACTGGTTGAAGTGGCAGGTCGCAGCCACGTCGCAGTGGCTCTGCTCCGGGCCCTCGTTCCCCGTCGGCATGACGATCGAGACGTTGAAGGCGCCGAGGTCCTTAAAGGCGAGCGACAGCGGGTGGCCGACGTCGTGCACGCCGGGCGTGGTCCACCCCAGCAGCATCACCTTGGTGATGGTCGGATCCTCCTCGAGCGCGACCTCCTTCACCCAGTTGATCCCGGCGATCACCCGGAGCAGCGAGATCCTGCCGCCCTCGCTGTACTGCCGGTCGATCGTGGCGGTCTCGACGACGTTGGCGCCGATCAGGTCCGCTCCCGGGGCCATGCCCTTGTACTTCCCGGCGGACGCGGTGCCGTCGCCGGCGGCGACGCTGGCGAGGTGCGTGCCGTGGCCGCTCGTGGACTCGGTGTCCTCGCCGTCCTGCTGGACGACGAGCGGCGGGCACGGGTCGCCCGTGCCGCCCTGGTAGTCGTGCGAGGAGACGAAGATCTCCGTGTTGAAGAGGGTCCGGGAACCCATCTGCAGATCGGGGTGGGTGGCGTCGATGCCGGTGTCGAGCACGGCGATGCCGACGCCCTCGCCGGTGATGCCCTCGATCCCCCAGATGTCGTTCGGGTCGCCGTTGAAGGCGGTGGGGACGCTCTTGTCGAGGGCCGGCGTCATCGTCGAGTCGCCGTAGACCGAGATCGCGCCGGGGGTCGCCGCGAGCTGCCGGACCTCGGCATCGGAGCTCACGCAGGCGAAGGCCATGTCGAGGTGCTCGAGCGGGGTGAAGCCGATGCCGGTCGCGCTGAGGTAGGACCCGACCTCGGCGCGCGAGGCCTCGTCGTCGTCCCACGCGAGCACGGCGGTGGTCGTCCCGAGGGCGACCTTCCCGAACAGGCTGGGGTCGATGTGCGCGGCGCCCTCGACCGACCCCACGCCGACGGGAGCGGGGGTCCCGGTCGTCGGTGCCGCCGTCGCGGCCGGCAGGAACGCCAGCAGGACGGCGACGGCCGCGGCCCCCGCGCGGGCACGCAGCAGGATACGGTGGTTCGCCATCGCAGTCTCAAGGTTCGTGACGCGGAGGACCGATTCCTGCTCCACTGTGTTGTGCAGTTGCACAAAGTTCACCCCAGGCGTGTGACACCGGTCGGTTTCCCCTTCGGGCCGCTACGATGACCGCGTGCACCTCGTCGCGCACGCCGGGGGCTGGTGGGAGCTCCTGATCCCCCTCGTGATCGGGTTCGGCCTGGTCTTCTCCCTCGCCATGCGCCGGGCTCGCGGGCCCGAGGGCGAGGACGAGAGCCGCACCACCGCCCCACGAAAGAGATGAGGGGCTTGTCCCCCTTCCCCGGGCGCGCCTATCCTCCCGTCATGAGAGGCCCACGCCTGCTCGGCCGCCTCGGCGTCGCGAGCACGGCGGCCGCCGGGGTGGTGATCGGCCACACACTCACCTACCTGGTCCTGTTCGCCGACGGGAACCGTCACGCGGTCCTGGCGCGCACCGGGCACGGGTACTGGGAGTTCGCCCTTGCCCTCGCGGCCCTGCTGAGCGTGGTCTCGGTCGTCACCACCATCCTTCGGCACTTCCGCAGCGGCAGGCGGTCGGTGGCGGCGGCGGGGCTGCCGTTCTGGGGGTTCGTCGCGCGACTGCTCCCGCTCCAGGTCGGCCTCTTCCTCGCCCTCGAGGTCGGCGAGCGTCTCGCCACGGGCGGGCTCCACATCTCGACCCACCGCCTCGCCCTGGTCGGCTCGCTCCTTCAGGTGGCGGTCGGCCTCGGGCTGGCCTTCGGGCTCAGGGCGCTCGCCCGGCTGGCTCGCGCGGTGGGCGCGGCGCTCGCATCCCGTCCCGCGCAGCGGCGGAACCCAGCGTTCCGGCCGCTCCGATCGCTCCACGTCGCCCCGTCGCTCCTCGACGGCGCCCGCACGCTGCGCGGTCCCCCCGCCCCGGTCCGCACCTGACCCGGCACCCATTCGAGAAGGAGGAGCTCATGCGCATGCGTTCGCGTCTCGCGGCAGCGGCGTTCGTCGCCCTCGCGGCCATCCCGCTCGCCGCCGCCCCCGCCGCCGCCCACGGGCACATCGTGGTCGGGGACTACTCGCTGACGATCGGCTGGTGGTCCGAGCCGGCGTTCGCCAACATCCCCAACGGGCCGGAGGTCACCGTGCTGCACCAGGAGACCCAGGAGCCCATCGTGAAGGACGTGGACCTCCAGGTGGACCTCACCTTCGGCGAGGAGACGGCCACCTACCCGCTCGAGCCGGCGTTCGTCGTCGGGGTCTTCGGCGACCCGGGCAGCTACAACGCCGACCTGGTCCCGACGCGGCCCGGGACCTACGAGTTCAGGATCTACGGGACGATCGAGGGCGAGGAGGTCGACGAGACGATGGTCTCGGGGCCCGACACCTTCAGCGACATCAACGACCCCGCCGAGCTGGCCTTCCCCATCGCCGATCCCTCGAACGCCGAGCTCGGCGATCGCCTCGAGCAGGAGTCGGGGCGGCTCGCCGACGCCGTGGCCGCGGCCGAGGACGACGCGGCGGCGGCGCGGGACGACGCGAGCGGGGCGCGCACGCTGGCGTTCGTCGCGATCGCCATCGGGGCCGTGGCCCTTTTCGCGGGCATCGCGATGGGCCGGCGGAAGGCGGGCGCCGCCTAGGTGGCGGCGTCCCCCCCGATCGCGACGGCGTTCCGGGCCGGCCGGCGACGCGCGAGCGGCCCGCGTGTCGCGCTGCTCGCGACCGTCGCGGCGATCGTCGCCTTCAGCGCCACGCCCGCGGGGGCGCACGCGCTCCTGCGGTCGTCGTCGCCCGCCGACGGCGAGCTCCTCGACGCGCCGCCGACACAGGTCGTCCTCGAGTTCACCGAGTCCCCCGACCTCGGGCTGTCGTCGATCCAGGTGCTCGACGCGCAGGGCCGCGATGTCGGGAGCGGCGATCCCCGGGCGGGGTCGTCCGGCGAGGAGGTCCGCCGCGCGCTCCCGGCCGGCCTCCCCCAGGGGGTCTACACGGTGAGCTGGCGGGTGCTGTCGAAGGTCGACGGCCACGTGACGGCCGGCGCGTTCGCGTTCGGCGTCGGCGTCGAGCCGACCGGGGTGCCCGAGGGGGTCGGCGGGGGCGGGGGCGGGACCGTCCAGCGGCCGTCCCCGCTCTCGGTGGCGGGCCGGTGGGGCTTCTACTGGGGGCTCGCCGTGCTGCTCGGGGCCGCCGTGGCCGGCCGGTACGTGTTCCGCGGGCCACCACGGGGCCTGCGCGCGCTCGGCTGGCCGGCCTGGGCGCTGGCCGCCCTCGGGCTCGTGCTGATGTTCCTCGGCGAACGGGCCGCGGCGGAGGTCTCCGCCGGGGCGCTCCTCGCCTCGGACCGGGGCGAGCTGCTCCTCGCGCGGGGCGGGGCGCTCGCCGTGACCGGCATCGCCACGGCGCTGGCGATCCGGCGACCGCGCCCCTGGCTCCTCGCGCTCGGCGGGGCGGCCGCCTTCACCATGCTCGTGCACGTCTGGGCGGGACACGCGGGCGCCTCCGACTCGTGGCGCTGGCTGAAGGTTGGGACGCAGTGGGCTCACATCGTGGCGGTCGGCGTGTGGATCGGCGGGCTGCTCTGGCTGTTCGCGGGAACGCGCGGAGGCGAGCCGGGCGAGCAGGCCGCCGCGGTTCGCCGGTTCTCGTGGCTGGCCGGCTTCGCCCTCGCGGGGGTGGCGGTGACCGGCGGCGCGCGCGCGTGGAGCGAGGTCGGCTCGGTGGGCGCGCTGTGGGACACGGGCTTCGGGCTCACGGTGGTCGGGAAGGTCGCGCTGTTCGGCGGGCTGGCCCTCGTCGGCGCGTACAACCGGTACCGGCTGGTGCCGGCGATCGGCCGCGACCCGGCGCGCGTGGGGATGCTCCGGCGAACCGTCACCGCCGAGCTGGTGCTGGCGAGCGGGGTGTTCGGGCTCACCGGCATCATGGCGGGGCTCGCTCCACCCGCCTCGGTGGCCGCGACCTCGGTCGCGCGCGCGCCAGAGGGCCTCATGGTGAGCGGCGCCGACTTCGCGACGACCGTTCGCGTGCGGCTCGCGGTGACGCCGGGCTTCCCGGGCCCCAACGCGTTCGAGGTGCGGCTCCGCGACTACGACACCGGCGAGCCGGTGCCCGCCCGCGCCGTCACGCTCCGATTCCGCCACGCCGACCGGCCCGAGGCCGGCTCCTCAGAGCTCGACCTCCGGCAGGAGGAGACGGGCGTCTGGACGGCCGAGGGCACGAACCTGTCGGTGGCCGGCCGGTGGGACGTCGGCGTCCTCGTCGAGCAGGAATCCGACTCGCTCCAGGTCGACCTGCGGCTCGAGACCAGGCTCCCCGAGCAGGAGATCCAGGTGACCGAGGGCGATCCCACGCTCTCCACGATCCGGCTCGCCGAGGGGCGGTCGGTCCAGGGCTACGTCGACCCGGGCCGGGCCGGCGCGATCAACGAGGTGCACTTCACGTTCTTCGGCGCGGACGGCGGCGAGCAGCCGATCGACTCCGTCCGGATCACGTCGGTGGCGCCCGACGGCGAGCCGTCGGCGGCGGAGCCGCGGGAGCTGAGCGAGGGGCACTTCGTGGCGACGGTGGAGCTCGAACCGGGAGAATGGCGGTTCGAGGTCACGGCCGAGACGGGCGACGGCGACCCGCTGTTCGCCTACTTCGAGGAGACGATCGAGGAGGGGACCTGATGCGAAGGATGCTGATCGTGGTGGCCGCGCTCGCGCTGGGGCTGGCCGGCTGCGGCTCGGACGCGGAGCCGGCCGACGACGCCTCCCCCACGGCGGCGGTGGCCGAGCGGCCGGCCTCGCCCGCGGTGCTGACGATCGTGGAGCCGCAGGCCGGCGCCACCGTCGGGCAGGACGTCGTGATGGAGCTGCAGCTCGAGGGAGCCGAGGTGATCCCCGAGGTCACTATCGAGCTGGACCCGCAGGAGGGCCACATCCACATCAAGCTCGACGGCGAGACGCTCTCGCTCCTTGCCGGCCTGCGCGAGCCCCTCGCCGACCTCACGGGCGGGACGCTCGCGCCGGGCCCACACCTGCTCGAGACCGAGTTCGTCGCCGGCGACCACGGCCCCTTCAACCCGAGGGTCGTCGCCACGGTGAGCTTCACGGTGGAAGGGTGAGCGTTCGGGCCACGCCGGTCGGCATCGCGGCCGGCATCGCGCCGCGGATCGCGCTCGCGGCCGCCGGCGTGGCGGCGCTGGCCGCACGCCCCGTCGGCGCCCCCGCGGCGTGGATCGCGCTCGCAGTGGGAGCGGCGGCCCTGGCGTGGCCGGTCGTCGCGGGGCCCGTGCGGCCCCTCCCCTGGGCGACGGCGACGATCGTCGGCTCGGCCGCGTTCGTCGCGGTCCGCTTCTCGATGCCGGGGCTCCGGCTTGCCGGAGGCGACGCGACGGTCGCGATCGCGGTGGTCGTCGCGGTGGCCGAGGAGGCCTTCTTCCGGCGCTTCCTCTACGATCTCGCGGCGCGGCGAGGCGCGGCGATGGCCGTCGCGGTGCCCGCGGTCCTGTTCGCGCTGATCCACGTCCCGCTCTACGGCGCGTGGGTGCTCCCGCTGGACCTGGCGGCCGGGCTACTGCTCGGCTGGCAGCGATGGGTGGCCGGGCACTGGAGCTCCCCCGCCGCGACGCACGCCCTGGCGAACCTGCTGGCCTACTGGAGGTGAACGGATGAGACGACTCTCGATCGCGCTGGCGGCCGCGCTCCTCGCCGCGGCGGGGTGCTCGACCTCGCCCGACCCCGTGCTGATCGGCGCGGTGTACCCGACCGGCGGCAGCCAGGGCGCCGGTGGCATCCAGGAGCTCCGCGGCGTCCGGCTCGCCGCCCGCCTCGCGAACAGCCGCGGCGGGCTCGACGGCCGGCCGTTCCAGCTCGTCGAGAGCCCCGCCGGCGCGGCCGAGGCCGCGCCCGGCGCGGTGGAGTCGGTCGTCTCCCGCGGCGCGTCGGTCGTGCTCGGCAGCTACGGGAGCACGATCTCGGCGCCGGCGGCCGAGACGTCGGCGGGGCTCGACGCGGTGTTCTGGGAGACCGGCGCCGTCGGCGAGATCGACGAGGACGCGCGCCCCGGCGAGCGGTTCTTCCGCGTCGTCTCGCCGGGCACCTCGCTGGGCGTGGCCGCGGTCGGGTTCGTCGAGGACACCCTGCTCCCGAAGATGGAGGTGCCGGACGACCTCCGCTACGCGGTGGTCTACGTGGACGACGCCTACGGCCGCACGATCGGCCACGGCGCGCTCGCCGAGATCGGGCGGCGCGGCCTCGGCGAGGCGCTCGACATGCCCTACCGCCTCGACGACGTCGACTTCGACGCGGTCGCGCGGCGGCTGCTGCGCGCGCGGACCGACGTGCTCGTCGTCGCCGCGTACCTCGAGGACGGCATCGAGATGCGCCGCGCGGTGCTGCGCGCCGGCGTGCCGCTGGTGGCGAGCATCGGGACCAGCTCCAGCTACTGCATGCACGCGTTCGGGGTGGCGCTCGGCGAGGACGCCGTGGGCCTGTTCGCCTCGGACAAGCCCGACGGCGAGACGCTCGACCCGGCCGCGCTC
>DASWKG010000044.1:0-1912 GCA_036396755.1 Actinomycetota bacterium | reverse complement strand
CACGACGGGTGGCCGCAGGGCGTCTTCCCGCTCCGCAAGGCTTTCGACGGGTCGCGGCGCGTCCCGGTCGAGCCCGCCGGCGAGTTTCCGCACCTCGTCGCCGAAGGCGAGGGCGTCTTCGAGATCCCGGTCGGCCCGATCCACGCCGGCATCATCGAGCCGGGTCACTTCCGCTTCACGTCGGTCGGCGAGACTGTGCTCCATCTCGACGCGCGCCTGTTCTATACGCATCGCGGGCTGGAGAAGCGGATGGAGGGGCTCTCGCCGCTCGACGCGTTCTACGTCGCCGAGCGTATCTGCGGGGTTTGCTCGGTCGCGCACGGCCTGGGCTACTCGGAGGCGCTCGAGCAGATTGCCGGAGTCGGCCCCCCGCCGCGGGCCCGGCTCATCCGGAGCATCGCTCTCGAGCTGGAGAGGCTCTACAACCACGTGGGCGACGTCGGCAACGTCTGCGCCGGCGCCTCGTTCCACTACGGGACCGCCACCGGGATGCGCTTGAAGGAGCGGCTCCAGCAGATGAACGAGCGGCTCGCGGGCAACCGCTTCCTCCGGGGTCTCGTGGTTCCGGGCGGCGTGCGCCTCGATCTGTCGGACGAGCTCCTCGGAGTCCTCGCCGCCACGCTCGAGGACACTCTCGCCGGGCTCGACGGTCTGATGGGACGCATCGAAGCCAACCCGTCGGTCGTCGATCGGCTCGACGACACCGGAGTCCTCCAACACCAGGCGGCGCTGGATCTCGCCGTCGCCGGAGTGGCGGCCCGGGCGAGCGGTGTCGACCGCGACGCGCGGCGCGACCACCCCCACGGCGCGTTCGCGGCTCCCGAGCCGCCCGACCTGAACGTCGTGACCATTTCGGAAGGCGACGCCATGGCCCGGGTGAGCGTACGCGCCCTGGAGGCCCGGGAGTCGATCCGGCTCGTTGGAGAGTTCGTCCGGCGGCTCGAGCCGGGACCGCTCTCGGTCGCCCTCCCGGAGCCGCTGCCGGGTGGACGGATCGGGATCTCGGCCATCGAGTCGGCGCGAGGCGAGGCGGTCCACTGGCTTCGCACCGATGCCGGCGGGCGCGTGGAGCGATACCACCTCCGCTCCCCGAGCTACCACAACTGGCCCGCCGTGGCTCTCGCCGCGGAAACCGCGATCGTCCCGGACTTCCCGCTCGTCAACAAGAGCTTCGAGCTCTGCTACTCGTGCACGGATCGCTGAAATGCTGCGAATCCTCGTGAACGCGCTTCGCACCGGGGTGGTCACGACCCGCTATCCCGCGGAGCCGAGCGTGCCGCCGGACCGTTTTCGGGGGGCGCCCGTGCTTCGCCCCGGGAGCCGCCTCCCCCCTCCCGCCGTCTGCCCCACGGGTGCGCTCTCGGAGCGTCTCGACGCCTCAGGTCGCCACGTCGCCCTCGACCTCGCGCGGTGCGTCTTCTGCGGCCGCTGTGCCGAGGTTCCATGGGACGGCGCGGTTACCATCGGACGGGACTTCGAGCTCGCGGCGCGCTGCCGCGACGAGCTGCGGATCGAGGTCGCGGCCGACGACACTCCCGTCCCAGCGGCGGGACCCGCCCGTGACCCGGACGCCGAGGCCGCCCGCGCCTCGTCCGAGATCTACCGGGTGCTCGGCCGATCGCTTCACCTCCGCCACCTCGACGCGGGCTCCTGCAACGCCTGCGACTGGGAGCTCGCTGCTCTCCTGAACCCGGTCTACGACGTTCGCCGCCTCGGTATCGACTTCGTCGCTTCCCCGCGCCACGCGGACGGGGTCGTGGTCACCGGCCCGGTCACGCGCAACCTGGAGACCGCCGTCCGCCGCACGGTCGAGGCCATCCCCGAGCCGCGCGTCGTGATCGCCGTGGGAGCCTGCGCCGCCTCCGGAGGCATCGTCGGGGAGGGATACGCCAGCGCCGGCGGCGTCGACCGG
>DASWKG010000043.1:0-9922 GCA_036396755.1 Actinomycetota bacterium | reverse complement strand
AGACGCGGCCGCGCGCCGCCGCTCCCGTCGGATTGCCCGCGCGGGCGGGCGCGGCTACCCTCGGCGCTGATGGCCGACCCCCCCGAGGAGAACGGAGCGGGCCGACGCGGGCCCGCTCTCCCGACGGCCGTGGTGGCCGTCTCGGTCATCGTGGCGCTCGTCGCGGTATCGGGCCTGCTCGTCGTGCTGTTCCGGCGCACCACGGGACCCGGCGAGGTCCTGCGCGACTTCGCGCGGAGCCTCGAGGCGGAGGACTGCCCCGAGAGCTACGCTCTGCTCGCCGCCGCCATCCGCGAGCAGGTCGACGAGGGGTCCTGGTGCGAGATCCTCCCCGAGATGGTCCCGCACCTCTCCCCGGCCTTCTCGATCGGCCAGCGCACCTTCCACGAGGGCATCGCGACGATCGAGGTCTTCGGCGAGGACACGACCCCGGCCACCTGGCGCCTGCGAAAGGCCGGACGATCGTGGGAGATCCTGGGCGTCGAGGAGAGCGCGGTCCCGATCCCCTTCCCCGACACCTGAGCCGTCCGCTACAGGACGGGCAGGCCCAGCGTCTTCGCCACGTTCGAGCGGAGGATCTCCGACGTCCCCTCGTAGAGGCGCATCGCGCGCACGTCCCGGTACCAGAGCTCGAGGCCCAGCTCGGTCATGAAGCCGTTCCCACCGTGCACCTGGATCGCGCGGTCGGCCACGCGGGCAACCATCTCGGTCGCCACGAGCTTGGCGAGCGCCGCCTCGCGACGTCCGTCGGCGCCGTCGTCGATGTCGGCGGCCAGCTTCTGCACCAGGAGTCGCGCCTGCTCGAGGTCGGCGTAGGAGTCGACGAGGTGGCCCTGGATGAACTGGTTCGCCCCGATCGGTCGCTCGAAGGCCACGCGGTCCTTGGCGTACTCGATCGAGCGCCCGAGGAGGTCGGCCGCGATGCCGAGGGCGGTCGCCGCGATCTGCAGGCGCGCGCCGTTGATCCCCTTCACCGCGGAGTAAAATCCCTTTCCCACCTCGCCGAGCACGTTCTCGGCCGGGACGCGGCAGTCCTCGAACGTGATCTCCGCCGGGTTCTGGATCGGCGACATCGTGCGCTGAAGGCGCGTCACCGAGTAGCCCTCGGAATCGGCGTCGACGAGGAACGCGGTGATCCCGCCCTGCGGCCCCTTCTCCGCGTCGGTCACCGCGAACACGAGCGCGAAGTCGGCCTCGTCGCCGCCGGTGATGAAGTGCTTGCGCCCGTTCAGGAACCAGTCGCCGTTCCGCTGCTCGGCCCGGGTGGTGATGCGGGTGGCGTCGGACCCGGCGCCCGGCTCGGTGAGCGCGAAGCACGACGACTTGTCGGCCGCCATGAGGGGCGCGAGGTACTTCTCGCGCTGCGCCTCGGTGCAGTCGAGGTACACCCGCGTGGGGCCGGTCACGATCGGGAAGATCGCCTCGTTGTGGGTGAGGATGAGCCCGCGGGAGGTGGCCTCCTCGATCAGCAGCACCTGGCCGATGAACGGCAGGTCCATCCCCCCGACCTCCTCGGGCATGTGCAGGCCCCAGAAGCCGAGCTCGGCGGAGCGCTTGCGGATCTTGCTCCGCTCGTCCTTCAGCGGGGCGTAGTCGCCCTCGAGGATGCGCTGGCGATGGGAGTCCTCCACCGGGACGATCTCGCGGTCGATGAACTCGCGCAGGGTCTTCTTGAGCTCGATCAGCTCGTCCGGGATGCTCAGCAGCGGCATGCGTTCGTCCTCCTGTGCGTGTGTGCGGAACCTACCCGCGCGTAGGTTACATCAACCCGCCCGGCGGCTACCTCAGCACGAGCAGGTCGCGGGGGGCGTGGTTGAGGCGGGCGACGCCGTCCTCGGTGACGGTCACGATGTCCTCGATGCGCACGCCGAACCGGCCCTCGAGGTAGATGCCGGGCTCCACCGAGAAGCACATCCCCGGGCGGAGCGGCTCCGCGTTCCCCGCCACGATGTAGGGGTCCTCGTGCACCTCGAGCCCGATGCCGTGGCCCGTGCGGTGGAAGAAGCGGTCGCCGTACCCTGCCTGCTCGATCACCTGCCGGGCGGCCCGGTCGACCTCCTCGGCCGGGACG
The DNA here is from genome assembly GCA_036396755.1 of Actinomycetota bacterium. GTDB lineage: Bacteria > Actinomycetota > UBA4738 > UBA4738 > CALAEC01 > DASWKG01. The sequence continues at coordinate 7,851 of DASWKG010000043.1, read as the reverse complement.
CCGGGGCGGACCGCGCGGACGGCGCGCTCCTGCGCCTCGGCCACCACCTCGTAGACCTCGGTGAACCCCTCTGGGGGCTGCGCCACCGCCACGGTCCGGCTCACGTCGGAGTAGTAGCCCCCGACCGTGCCCCCGAAGTCGAGCACGATGCCGTCGCCCGCCCGCACGCCCCGATCCCCCGGCTCGTGGTGGGGCGAAGCGGCGTTCGGCCCCGAGCCGACGATCGTGAACTCGACGCGCTCGGCTCCCGTCTCGAGCAGGAGGTCCCCGAGCCGACCGGCCACCTCGCGCTCGGTCAGGCCCTCGAGGCGCTCCTCGACGATCCGGTGGAACGCCTCGTCGGCCACCCGGGCCGAGCGGCGGAGCACCTCGAGCTCCTGGTCGTCCTTGACGGCTCGCAGGGGCCCGAGGACGGGCGAGGCCAGCCCCGTCCCTCCCGGGCGCACGGCCCGCTGGATCCGCAGCAGGTGCGCCGCCCACATCTGATCCGAGACCCCCAGTCGCTCCGCCTTGCCCACCACGGCGGCCGCGGCCGCGTAGGGATCCTCGGTCTCTCGCCAGCCGCGGATCTCGGCGAGCCCCGCGGGCACGTGCTCCTCGGCGAGCGGACGCTCGAGCTCGGGGACGATGAGCACCGGGTCCCGCCCCGGCCGGATCACCAGGCACGTGAGCCGCTCGAGCGGCGGCGGGTCGTAGGCGACGAGGTAGCGCAGGTCGGCGGAGGGGGTCACGAGGAGGGCCGACAGGCCGGCCTCCCCGGCGGCCTCCGAGGCCCCCGCGAGTCGCTCCCGGTAGCGCTCGTCCATCCCGACAGCATACGCGGGGGCGGGCCTCCCTAGAATCCGAGCATGCGAGAGCTCTCGGCGGCGACCCGGCTGCGCGACCTCGAGGCGATGGCCGACCGCGAGCTCGACGTGCTGGTGGTGGGCGGCGGGGCCACCGGCGCCGGCGTCGCCCTCGACGCGGCCGCCCGGGGGCTCTCGGTAGCGCTCGTCGAACGGGACGACTTCGCGTCCGGGACCTCGGGGCGCTCGTCGCGCCTCATCCACGGGGGGCTCCGCTACCTGCGCCACGGCGACGTGCGGATCGTGCGGGAGTCGCTGCGCGAGCGCGGCATCCTCTCCCGGGTGGCCCCCCACCTCGTCCGGCCGTTCCCCATCCTCATGCCCGCTCGTGGCGCGGTCGACCGCTCCATGCTCCGCGCCGCCCTGACGACCTACGGCCTGCTCGCCGGCGGCGGGCCGCTCGGGAGGTTCCGACGCGTGGGCGGACGCGACGCCGCCCGGCTCGCCCCGGCGGTCGAGCGCCCCGCCGGCTTCGTCTTCCCGGACTGCAAGACCGACGACGCGCGCCTCACGATCGAGGTGATCCGCCAGGCGTCCGCGCGCGGGGCCCTTGTCGCCAACCACGCCGAGGTCGTCGACCTCATCGGTGAAGCCACGGTCACCGGCGCGCGCATCCGCGATCGCGCAGGCGAGGGTTCGCTCGAGGTGCGAGCGCGGGTCGTGGTGAACGCGGGGGGCGCCTGGGCCGACCGCGTGCAGGCGCTCGCCCACCCGAGCCCCGCCCGCCTGCGCCCGAGCAAGGGCGTGCACCTGGTCCTCGACCGCGCCCGGCTGCCCATCGAGGCGGGTCTCTTCGTCCCGTCCGTCGTCGGGTTCGCCTCCTTCGTCTTCGCGATCCCATGGGGGCCGCGGGTCTACGCCGGCACCACCGACACGCCGTTCGAGGGGGACCTGGACCGGCCCACCGTCGAGCCCGAGGACGCGGGGATCGTCCTCTCGTCGCTGGAGCGAGCCGTCCGGAGGGACCTCACGGCCGACGACGTCGTCGCCTCGTGGGCCGGCGTCCGCCCGCTCCTCGACCGCGGCGGCGCGTCCACGCGAGACCTGTCACGCCGCCACGTGGTCTGGGAGGACCCACCCGGGCTGATCAGCGTCACCGGGGGGAAGCTCACCACCTTCCGAGCGATGGCCGAGGAGGTGGTGGACCGGGTCGCCCAGAAGCTCGGACGCGGCGAGCCCTGCGCCACCGCGCGCCTCCCGCTCGGGCTCACCCGGCCGCTGGACGACGCGATCCGACACGCCGAGGCGGAAGCCGGCGCGCTCCACCACCCGCCGGCGCTGGGGCGCCGCATGGTCGCGCTCTACGGCGACGACGCCGCGGAGGCGCTGCGGCGCGTCGCCGACGATCCGGGCCTCGCCGAGCCGCTGGCCCCGGGCCTCCCCGTCCGCCGGGTCGAGGCCGTGCTGGCGCGCGAGCGAGAGATGGCGCTCACCGACGAGGACGTGCTCGTCCGGCGGACGCGCCTCGCCAGGATGGACGAGGCGGCCGCCGAGCGGGCGCGCTCGACGCTTCCTCCCTAAGCCTTCCGCAGCAGGCCCAGCTCAGAGCTTGAGCTGGAGGAGCTCGGGGAGCACCTCGAAGCGGGCCGGGGTGGTGCCGAGCACCTCGCCGTCGGCCTCGATCGGGAGCGGCCGGTCGGCGTCGACGGTCACCACCGCGCCCTTCATCTCGCGGATGTGCGGGTGGGGCACGTGGTCGCCCCGGTAGATCTTCGGGAGCAGGGTGAAGGCCTCGGACTTCGGGCCGGTGCTGACCTGTACGTCGAGCACGCCGTCGGCGGGCAGCGACCGCGGCGAGATGCGCATCCCGCCGCCGAAGAACTGGCAGTTCGCGACGACGACGTTGGTCGCCTTCCCGGAGAACTCGCGGGCGTCAGCACGGACCCGCACCTCGCCCGCGCGGTAGCCGCCGATCGAGAGCCAGAAGCCCAGGAAGTACCGTCCCCGTCCCAGGAGCCGCGGGAGGCGCGCGGCCCGGCCCACGACCTTGCCGCCGAACCCCGCCTCCGCGATGTTCACGAAGTATCGCGTGCGCTCCTCTTCGCCGTCGCGATAGGTGAGCCTGCCGACGTCGAGCGGATGGGTACGATCGCCGAGCAGGTGCCGGACCGCGCTCGTCACCTGGTTCGGCATCCCGAAGGTGCGCACGAAGTCGCCGCCCGAGCCGGCCGAGACGACCCCCAGCACCGCGTCGTCGCGCACCAGGCGGTCGCCCGAGACCATGCCGTTCACGACCTCGTGGATCGTGCCGTCGCCTCCCACCGCCACGATGAAGCGATCCCCCGCCTCCAGGGCGTCCCGGGCCAGGCTGCCTGCGTGCCCGGGCCCCTCGGTCTCGACGATGCGGTGCTCCAGCCTTCCCGCGAGGAGGCGCCGTTCGAGCTCGGGCATCTCGCGCGACACCTCGCCCCGCCCCGCGCGGGGGTTCACGATGAGGACCAGGCGGCCGAACGGGCTAGGCATCGGGCAGCAGCTTCCCCGGGTTCATCACCCCGCGTGGGTCCACCGCCCGCTTCACCGTCCGGAGCAGCGCCAGCCCCCCGCGGCCGAGCTCCGCCTTCATGAACGCCGTCTTGAGGAGCCCGACGCCGTGGTGGTGCGTCACGGTCCCCCCCGCCCGGTGGCAGGCGCGCGCCGCCGCCGACCAGCTCTGGAGGTAGGGCTCCTCCACGGCGCGGTCGTCCTCGGCCCGCACGAGGAAGGTGAAGTACAGCGACGCGCCCGAGCGGTACGGGTGCGACAGGTGACAGCCCACGGCCTCGGCGTGCTCGGCGAGGGCCGCTCCGACGAGACCGTACAGCTCGGGCATCCTCGACCAGAGCGCGGCCACCTCCATCGTGTCCACGACGACGCCCTCGCCCAGCATCCGCTCCTCCCCCATCACGCGCCGGTACAGGTCCACGGCGTCGAGCCGATGCTCCCACCAGTGCGTCCCGTAGGCCTCGGGGAGCGGCTCGGTCCCGGCCTCCCGTGCGATGGCGCCGAGACCGGCGAACCGGGCCTCCGCGCCGGGCCCCTCCTCGGGCATCGCGGCGATCAGGACGCAACCCCCGGCGTCTCCCAGCGCGCCGAAGGTGAGCGCCGCGTCGGCCTCGTCGTAGACGCGGAGGACCAGCGGACGCAGATCTCCCTGCGTGACGCGTCGGGCGAGGGTCATGCCCTCGGCGAACCCGGGCGGGCGGACGGCGAGCCACCGCAGGCCCGACGGGCGCCGGGACACCGACAGCACCGCCTCGGTGACGACCCCGAGCGTTCCCTCCGACCCGGCGAACAGCTGCCGAAGGTCGGGGCCGGCCGCGGAGCGGGGCGCGGGGCGGAGCGAGACCACCAGGCCGCCGGGGAGGACCGCGGTCAGCCCGAGGATCAGGTCTTCGATCGCGCCGTAGCCCGCGGAGGCCTGCCCGGCCGAGCGGGCCGCGATCCAGCCCCCGACGGTCGAGATCATGATCGACTGCGGGTAGTGGCCGAGCGTGAGCCCTCGCTCGCCGAGGCCGTCTTCGAGGTCGCCGCCCAAGACCCCCGCCTCGACCGTCACGGCGAGCGACTCCTCATCGATCGAGATCACCCGCCGCATCTCCGAGAGGTCGAGGACGATCCCGCCCGACGCCGTCACGGCGCCGCCCACGACCCCCGACCCGCCCCCGCGCGGCACCACCGGGGTCCGGGTCTCCTCGGCCCAGGCGAGCGTGGCCGCCACCTGATCGGTCGTCCGGGGGAACACCACCGCCTCCGCCCGGGGCGAGGGATCGCCGCGACGCTCGCGCAGCATCGCGAGGGCCCACCAGTCGCGGGAGCGCTTGGCGATCTCGGCAGGGTGGACGCTCACGGTGTTGGGGGGGAGGCGGCCGGTGAGCGAGGCGAGGTCCACCGGCCGATGATAGGTCTTCCGCGGGGCGCCCTCCGGCTCAGGCGGGGGCCACGCCCGTGTACGAGACCACGCTCCGGTTCACCGCGCCCCGCGCCTCCCGGGCGACCGCCGAAACCGGAGGGTCCGCGACCTCCTCGATCTGCCGCAGCATGTCGAGGAGCTGCTTGCACGTACGGACGAAGTCGCCCGGCGCCATCGGGGCGTCGGCCAGCACGTCCTCGAGCTGCTTGCCCTCCGCCCAGTGGAACGCCGCCGCCGCGAAGCCCGCGTCCAGCTCGCGGCACAGCTCCACCTTGTGCGACCCTTCCGCGCGCCGGATCCGCCGGTAGATGGCATCCAGCTCGCGCAGGCGGTCGCGCAGGTCGTTCGTGGGGATCACCGGCCGCCGCGGCTCGCGCTCGCGCGAGTCGTAGACGAGCGCGGAGACCAGGGCCGCCATGGCCGGGGCTCCGATGCCCTCGAACACCCCCTCGCCGAGCGCCTCGGCAACCAGGATGTCGCCCTCGCCGTAGATCCGCGACAGACGCTCCCCCTTCGGCAGGAGCGTGAACCGCTCGACGTAGCCGAGCTCCTGCAGCACCGCCAGCACGCGGTCGAACTGCCGGGCCAGGGTCTCGGTCTTCGAGCGGATGCGTCCCTCGAGGCCGTCGATCTCGCGGCGCAGCTTCGACCACCGCCGCGCCCACCGCTCGTGCTCGCCGCGGTCGGGGCACCCGTGAACCGCGTGCCGCTCGGCGCGCTCATCGAGCTCGGCGGCGCGCCTGACGGCCTCTTGCGACGGCCCGCGGCGCCGGCGCTTGGTCGGAGGGGCGTTGACGGCGGCGAGCCGCCCGGCGATGTCGCGACGGAATCGTGCGCTCCGCGTGCTCCCCGATCGCGGCATCGGCACCTTCGCTACCGGCACGGGAGGTTCCTCGAAGTCGCGCACCGTCGCGCGGAAGACCCGGCGGTCCTGCGTCAGGAGCGTCGGCCTCCCCTCGCGGACCGAGATGACCACGGCCAGCCCCCGGCGACGGGCCCGCGGCATGAAGACCACGTCCCCGGCACGCAGCCGGCCCATCGCCTCGCGCACCTCCGCGTCGCGGGCGCGCTCGGTCTCCCGGACGGCGTCGCGACGCAGTGACTCGGCCTCCTCGCGCAGCGCCCAGTACTCCTCGAAGTCGCCGAGGTGGCACACCAGCCGCTCGCGGTAGCCGCCCAGGAACGCCTTGTCGCGCTCGAGCTGGCGTTCGAGGGCCACCACGCTCCGGTCGGCCTGGAACTGCCCGAACGAGGAGTTGAGCAGGTGCCGCGCCTCCTCGGGCGAGTAGTTGCGGACGAGGTTCACGGTCATGTTGTACGAGGGCTTGAAGGACGAGCGGAGCTCGTAGGTTCGCTGGCTGGCGAGGCCCGCCACCCGCTCGAAGTCGACCCGCTGCTGGTGCAGCACGACCGCGTAGCCGTTCTCATCGATGCCTCGGCGGCCCGCGCGCCCGGTGAGCTGCGTGTACTCCCCCGGCGTCAGCAGCTCGTGCCGCTCACCCGAGAACTTCCACAGGTCCTCGATCACGACGGTCTTCGCCGGCATGTTGATGCCGAGCGAGAGCGTCTCGGTCGCGAACACGATCTTGATGAGCCCCTCCGCGAACAGCTCCTCGACGATCTCCTTGAAGACCGGCAGCATGCCCGCGTGATGGGAGGCGACGCCGGCCGCCATCGCCTCGCGGAGCTCCCAGAAGCCGAGCGTCTCGAGGTCGTCGTCGTCGATCCAGGCGACCCGCGACTCCACGACCTCGCGGATGCGCTTCTCCTCCTTCGGCTCGGTGAGCCGCACCCCGGACTCCATCAGGTATTCCACGCTGCGCTGGCACCCGGCGCGTGAGAACACGAAGTAGATCGCCGGAAGCATGCCCTCTCGGTGAAGCACCTCCGCGACCTCCTCGCGCCGCGGGACGTAGACGCGGCGGTGGCCCTCCCTCGGGCGGCCGCGGCGCTCGTACTGCCGCCGGCCGTCCCCCCGCCGTCCGTACTCCTTGACCCGCAGCTCCCGCTGCGACAGCGAGACGAGGTACGGGTTGGGGACGACCTGGCCCCTGACGTCCGCGTACATCGGGTGCAGCTCTCTTCCCGCCATGTAGAGGTGCTCGAGCGGCACCGGGCGCCGCTCCTCGACGATCACCCTGGTCGTCCCCCGAAGCGTGTCGAGCCACTCCCCGAACTCCTCGGCGTTCGAGACCGTCGCCGACAGGCACACCATCGCGACCGAGAGCGGCAGGTGGATCAGGATCTCCTCCCAGACCGCGCCGCGATACGGATCCTGCAGGTAGTGGACCTCGTCCATCACCACCACCTCGAGCCCGTCGAGCGTCGAGCTCTGCTCGTAGAGCATGTTCCGCAGGATCTCGGTCGTCATGACGACCACCGGGGCCTCGCCGTCGATGCTGTTGTCGCCGGTGAGCAGCCCGACCCGTCCGGGTCCGTAGCGCGCCTTGAAGTCGCCGTACTTCTGGTTGGAGAGCGCCTTCAGCGGGGTGGTGTAGAAGGCCTTGCGGCCGTGATCGAGCGCCCGCTGCACGGCGTACTCGGCCACCACGGTCTTCCCCGACCCGGTCGGGGCGGCGACGAGCACCGACTCACCCCGCGAGAGCGCCTCGATCGCCTCGGTCTGGAAGTCGTCGAGCCGGAACGGGTAGGCGGCGGCGAACCGCCGGGGATCCATGCCTAGCCGACCCGGCCGAGGAGCCGTCGCAGGGCGTCGAGGAACGGCCGGGGGGCCTCGAGGTTCGAGAGGTGCCCCGCTCCCTCGAAGACGGCGAGCTCGGACTCGGGGATCTCGGCCGCCATCATCCGGGAGAGCTCGGGAGGCGTGAGCGTGTCATCGGACCCGACGGCCACCAGCGTCGGCACGTCGATCCCGGCCAGCAGCTCCCGGGAGTCGGGGCGACCGGCCATCCCGAGGGAGGCCGCCGCGATCGCCTCGGGGGGCTGGTCGCGGATGATCGACTTCACGCGGGCCCAGAGCTCGTCGGGCGCGTTCGCCGAGAGGAGCGGGGGCGGGTTGTCCGCGACGGCGTCGGTGCCCCGGGCCAGCACCAGCTCGGCGGCTGCCAGGCGTCGCCCGCGGCCCTCCTCGTCGTCGGCCTCCGCGCGGGTGTCGAT
>DASWKG010000042.1:0-6508 GCA_036396755.1 Actinomycetota bacterium | reverse complement strand
CGGCCTCTACCCCGACGCCGAGGTCGTCGAGATCCCCGAGGGCAAGCACTACATCCAGGAGGACGCCCCGGCGGAGATCGCCGAGGCCCTGGTCCGGTTCCTCGGCAGCTGACCCTCCTCGAGGGGCATCTGCGTCGCTGCTGCAAGTAGACTGCGTCGCGTGACCGAGATCGTGGCGATGCTGCGCCAGCGCGGCTACCGCATCACGCCCCAGCGGGAGGCCATCATCGCCGAGGTGATGCGGTCGGTCGGCCACATCACCCCGCAGGACGTGGCGCGGCGGGTGCAGAAGGCGATGCCGGCGGTGAACCCCTCGACCGTCTACCGGACCCTTGAGCTCCTCGAGCGGGAGGGCGTGGTCAAGCACTCGCACCTCGAGCGCGGGGCCGAGTACCATCGGGCGGGCGAGGGCGAGCACGTCCACCTCACCTGCTCGCGGTGCGGCGCCGGCGACGACCTGTCGCTCGCGGAGGCCGAGTCGCTGCGGGGGCTGGTTCGCAAGCACCGGGGCTTCCTCCCGGACCTCACCCACTTCGCGATCAGCGGCCTGTGCGCCGCGTGCCAGGCCGCTACGAGGTGAAGAACGCAGGGAGCACCGACTCCGCGCCGAGCACGAAGACCAGGCCGACCGCCAGGCTGAAGACGCCGGTGAGCACCGCCACGGCCGCGTAGACCGCGAAGTTCCGCGACGCGCTGAGGAACCCGAGCGCCGAGCCGATCGTGATGATCGAGTTCGCGACGACCAGCCCGACGATGAACGCGAGGAGGACCAGCGCGCCCACCAGCCGGCCCCCCGCCCCCGCCGCGGCGAGGAAGATCAGGACCTGCGTGGGGGTCTCCGCCCCGACGCCGTGGATCATCCCGACGCCGAACGCCGTGCGGTCGCCGTAGCTCAGGTCGGGATCCGCGTGCGCGTCCCGCTCGCCGTGGTGGTGGTGGCCCGGGCGGCCGTGGTGGCCGTGATGCCACTCCCCCGCTTCCGTCCCCGCCGCCTCGGCCGTGTCACCCTCGCGGCCGAGCCGGCCCCGGACCCACCGCGCCCCACGCTTCGCCCCGGCGAACACGAGCATCCACCGGCTGCGCAGGCGGAAGTCGCGCCCGTGCCGGATCAGCGAGACGAACACGTAGACGCCGAGGGCGAGCAGCGTCACCCCGACGATCCGGCCCATCACCTCGTCGACGCCCTCGGGCAGACGCTCGCCGAGGAGGATGGCGGCGCCACCGAGCAGCAGCACGACCAGCGCGTGGCCGAGCACGTAGAGCGTGCCCAGCCGCAGCGACTGCCGGCGCTCCTCCTGCGAGCTGGTGATGTCGGTGATCGCCGCGATGTGGTCCCAGTCGATCCCGTGCCGGAACCCGAACCAGAACGCGGTCACGAGCAGGCCGAAGCCGAAGCCGCTCTCCACGCTCCCGATCATCCATCCATTGAACCGGTAAACGCGGTTTATTGCAACTGAGAAGGATTGCAGCTGGCGAACCGACGCTGGCGCTCTGTGCACGCGCACAAAGGGTTCGAGACGGGCAGGGTCGAAGGCATCGCTCACAGACGCCCGGACGCCAAGGAGGCGGAGCGATGCCCAGGAAGCTCATCCCGACACTCATCGTCATCGGACTCCTCAGCGCGGCCGCCCCGGCCTCGGCGCACGGCGACGTGGAGATCGGCGACAGCTTCTTCGCGCCGGGATCGCTCGCCGTCGTGAAGGGGAAGACCGTCGAGTGGGCCCACGAAGGTGGCCTCCCCCACTCGGTGACCGCCGCCGACGGCTCCTGGGACTCGAGCCCCGGCTGCACCTCGACGGCGACCACGAGCTGCATGCACGGCGGGGACACGTTCACCCACACCTTCGGCAGCGTCGGTACCTTCAACTACCTGTGCAAGGTGCACGCCGGCATGACCGGGACGATCAGCGTCGTGGAGCCGGGGCAGATCCCGACGACCGTCGGGTCGCTGTCCGCGACCCCGGGCGCCGGCTCGGTGTCGGTGAGCGGGTCCGCGGCCTTCGGAGGCCAGGGGCCGCAGCTGATCGCCCCGGACGACCCGGGCGATGGTCCCCTGGTCGGCACGGTCCCGCCCGAGGAGACGGGCGTCGATCTCCTCGGCGCGTACCTCTACCAGCCCGATCCGGCCACGCCGCTGCTCACGTTCGAGCTTCGCGTCACCGGGCTCCCCGACACCGGCTCGCTCCCGGAGGTCATCCGCTACGGCTTCCCCTTCAAGACGAGCGCCACCAACTACCTCGTGCAGATGAAGCTGTCCAACCTCGCCAGCACCTCGACCCCAGACGATCCGTCCGGCCACGTGACGCACACCGGCGCCGCCTTCCAGCTCCGCGGGAACTGCGGCCAGGTGCAGGGGGCCGTGAACAGCTGCCCCCACATCGGATGGATCACCGGCGAGTTCGACGTCGACGACGGCATCGTTCGGGCGTTCCTGCCCATCGGCAGCGCGATGGCGCCGAGCGTCGCGCCCGGGGCCGAGCTCCTGCGCAACGAGCTGTCGCTCGCCGGCAACCCCGTCGCCTCCTACCAGGCGGTCGTGTCGAACGACTCGACGCAGGATTCCGCGGCCTGGGAGGAGGGCGTGACCTACACCGTCCCCTCGAAGGAGGTCCGGCTCGGGATCGCGCCCGCCGGCACGCCGGAGAGCGCCGTGAGCTTCTCGGGGACCGCGACGGTCGCGGCCGACGGCTCGTTCACCGGCTCGTTGAGCACCGCGAGCCTGGCACCCGGCAGCTACGACGTCTGGGCGAAGGGCTGCTTCGGCGGCAACTGCGGGACCCGCAGGACGACGATCACGATCTGACGGCGCTCAGAACCGCGGGGTCTCGACGTACTCGCCGAAGACCTCGCGGAGCGCCCCGATGATCTCGCCCTCGGTGCAGTAGGCGCGGGCGCAGTCGATCAGCGGCGGCACGAGGTTCTCGTTCTCGGTGGCGGCCGCCGACTTCAACGCCTGGAGCGCGCGGCCCGCCGCGTCGTTGTCACGCGACCCCCGCAGCGAGCGGACCTGCTGGATCTGCTGCACCTCGATCTCGTGGGAGATCTTCAGCGTGTCGATGGGCTCCTCGTTCTCGTCGACGAACTCGTTCACGCCCACCTTGATCAGCTTGCGCTTCTCGTAGCGCTCCTGCTCCCGGAAGGCCGCGTCCGCGATCTCCGACTGGAAGTAGCCGCGCTCGATCCCGACGAGCATCCCCTCGAGGATCGAGCCCTTCCCCATCTCCTCGATCTTGCGGAAGTACTCCTCGGCCTGGCTCTCCGTCTTGGTCGTCAGCGACTCGACGAAGTACGAGCCGCCGAGCGGGTCGATCGTGTTGGTCACGCCGGTCTCGTGGGCGATGACCTGCTGGGTGCGCAGCGCGATCTGGGCCGCTTTCTCGGTGGGGAGCGCCAGCACCTCGTCGAGCGCGTTCGTGTGCAGGGACTGGGTGCCGCCGAGCACGCCGGCCAGCGCCTCGATGGCCGTCCGGACGATGTTGTTCTCGGGCTGCTGCGCGGTGAGCGAGCAGCCGGCGGTCTGGGTGTGGAAGCGGAGGCGCCACGACTCGGGGTCCTTCGCCCCGTAGCGGTCGCGCATCCAGCGCGCCCAGATGCGGCGTGCCGCACGGAACTTGGCGATCTCCTCGAAGAAGTCGATGTGGGCGTTGAAGAAGAACGAGAGCCCCTGCGAGAAGTGGTCGACGTCGATCCCGCGGTCACGGCCGAGCTCGACGTAGGAGAACCCGTCGGCGAGCGTGAACGCCAGCTCTTGCACGGCGGTCGAGCCGGCCTCACGGATGTGGTAGCCCGAGACGGAGACCGGGTGCCACTTCGGCACCTCGTGAGCGCAGAACTCCATCAGGTCGGCCATGAGCCGAAGGTGCGGCCGCGGCGGGAAGATCCACTCCTTCTGCGCGATGTACTCCTTGAGGATGTCGGTCTGCAGCGTGCCGTCGAGCGTCTTCCACTCGACGCCCTGGCGCTCGGCGGCGGCCAGGAAGAAGGCGAACAGGATCACGGCCGGCCCGCTGATCGTCATCGAGGTCGAGATCTCGTCGAGCGGGATGCCCTGGAAGAGGGTCTCGAAGTCGGCGAGCGAGTCGGTGGCGACGCCGCAGCGTCCGACCTCGCCCTCGGAGCGGGGGTCGTCGGAGTCGCGGCCCATGAGGGTCGGCATGTCGAAGGCGACCGAGAGCCCTCCCTGCCCGTGCTTCAGCAGGTACTTGTAGCGCTCGTTCGTCTGCTCGGGCGTTCCGAACCCAGCGAACTGGCGCATCGTCCAGAGGCGCCCGCGGTACATCGTGGGGTACACGCCACGGGTGAACGGGTACTCGCCGGGGTAGCCGAGGTCGCGCTCGTAGTCGAGATCGGCGACGTCGTCGGGCGTGTAGAGCGGCTCGATCGGCTCGCCGGAGATCGTGTCGAAATCGGCGTCGCGCTCGTCGGCCTGCCGGTACCGCTGCCGCCACTGCTCGCTCATGGGGTTCCTTCCTCGGGGGAGAGCTTCCCCAACAGGATATCGGTTGCCTGGTAGGGATCGACGCGCCGGGCCGCGAGGTCGTCGGCGAGGGACTCGAGTGCCTGGCCCTCCAGGGCGTCGGCGGCCCGGCGGCGGAGGCGGGCGGCCACCATCCCCTCGACCTCGTGCAGCAGCCGCGCCCGGCGGCGGCGCTCGAGGCCCCCGCTCGACTCCAGGTGCTTGCGGTGCCCCTCGACGGCCTCCCACAGGTCGTCGACGCCGTCGCCGCTCGCGGCGGAGGCCTTCACCACCGGGGGTGCCCACTCCAGCTCGGGCCCGAGGTGGAGCATCTGCTCGAGGTCGCGGGCGGTCTCCCCCGCCCCGTCCTTGTCCGCCTTGTTCACGACGAAGACGTCGGCGATCTCGAGGATGCCGGCCTTCGAGGCCTGGATCGCGTCGCCCCATCCGGGCGCGACCACCACGAGGGTGGTGTCGGCGGTGGTCGCGACCTCGACCTCGGCCTGCCCGACCCCCACGGTCTCGAGCACGATGAGGTCGACCCCCGAGGCGTCGAGGATGCGGATGGCCTCGGGCGCCGCCAGCGCGAGCCCGCCGAGGTGCCCCCGCGTCGCCATCGAACGGATGAACACCCCGGGGTCGGTGGCGTGCGTCTGCATGCGCAGCCGGTCGCCGAGGAGCGCGCCGCCGGTGAAGGGGGACGTCGGGTCGATCGCCAGCACGGCGATGGTCTTCTCCCGCTCGCGCGTCGCCTTTACGAGCGCTCCGGCCAGCGTGGACTTCCCCACGCCCGGAGAGCCGGTGAGCCCGATCGTCCACGCCTTCCCGGTGCTCGGGAAGAGCCCGTGGATCAGCTCTGGGAGGTCGGCGGCGCCGTCCTCGACCATCGAGATCGCCCGGGCCATCGACCGCCGGTCGCCGCCCAGGACACCCCGGATCACCTCGTCCACGCGCATCCACGACAGCCTAACAGGGGGCATGGATACCTCTCCTCCGACGCCTACGAGCGGGCCCGCAAGCTGCGAGGCAACGTCGACATCGAGGACGTCTCGGCCGAGCTCCGACGACTCGACCGGCATACGTGAAGGTCCTTCCCGACACCTCGATCTGGGTCGCCTACTTCCGCCGCGGGACGGGGGCGGCCTCGTCCGAGCTCGACCGGCTCTTGGCCGAGAAGTCGGTGGTCGGCTGCGGGCCGGTCCTCGCGGAGCTCCTGACCGGCGCCGCACCCGGCCAGCGCGACGCGGTCTGGCTCGCCGTGGGAACGGCCTCCTGGGCCGGGCTCGACCGCACCGGGTGGCGCCGCGTCGGAGAGGCCGCGGGCGACCTGCGAAGGAAGGGAGCCACGGTGCCGCTCACCGACGTCGCGATCGCCGTGGCTGCCGTCGGTGCCGAGGCCGCCCTCTGGACGGAGGACACCGACTTCGAACGGGTGTCGGAGGTCCTGCCCGACCTCGAGCTCTACCGGCCCCAGCGGTAGCCGCGTCAGCCGACGAACATCTCGGTGACCCAGTACCAGCCGCCGCGTCGCACGACACCAACGCCGATGCGGTCGAAGCAGCCGCAGAGGATGTTCTCGCGATGGCTCGGGCTCTTCATCAGCATCCTGTGCGCGCGGCGGATCGTCTTGGCCTGGGCCACGTTCTCTCCCCAGGTTCCGGACGAGAAGGCGGACGACGACTGGTGGAAGAGGCGCCGCTGCGCGGCCATGCGCCGGCTGTGGCGGTGGGCCTTGCGCGTGAGGTTGCGCCGGAGATCCAGCTGGCCGACGCCCTTCTTCGATCGTGACTCGTTCACGAGCCCGTACAGCCGTCGCTCCGAGGAGGTCCCCACCCCGCCCCCCGCCGACGAGACGGGCGAGAACCCCAACAGCGAGACGGCCAGGATCAGGAGGAAGACCGTGATCCGCAAGGCTCAGGCCACGGACAGGAGTCGGTTCAGCCGCGAGAGGAGGCCCGTGTGCAGGACCATGCCGCGCACCTTCAGCTCGCCGGTTCGGAGCTTGCTCAAGGCCTTCCGGCCCTCCTCGGTGGAGGGGTCCGGCAATCCGAA
>DASWKG010000041.1:0-1688 GCA_036396755.1 Actinomycetota bacterium | reverse complement strand
TGGCCCGAGGAAAGCAGGTCCTGGTGTCGAGGGGCGAGTTGATCGAGATCGGCGGCGAGTTCCGGATCCCCGACATCATGAGCGCCTCCGGGGCGAAGCTCGTCGAGGTCGGCACGACGAACCGGACCAAGCTCTCCGACTATCGGAACGCCCTCACGCCGAAGACCGGGATGGTGCTGAAGGTGCATCCCAGCAACTACCGGGTGGTGGGGTTCACCGCCGCGCCGTCGGCGAGCGAAGTGGCGGGCGTGGCCCGCAAGGCCGGCGTGCCGTTCCTGTACGACCTGGGGTCGGGGCTGCTCGACCGATTCCCCGGCGTCCCCGACGACGAACCGGCCGCCGCCGAGGCCTTGGAGCAGGGCGCCGACCTGGTGGTGTTCTCGGGAGACAAGCTCCTGGGAGGGCCCCAGGCCGGCATCGTCCTCGGACGGGCGGAGCTTGTGGAACGGTTGCGCCGCAACGCCATCGCCCGGGCCGTTCGCGTGGACAAGATGCAGGTCGCCGCCCTGGGATCCGTGCTCGCCGCGTATGCCAAGAATGCTCACACCGACCTGCCAGTGTGGCGCATGTTGAGGGAGCCCGCCGACGACGTGAGGCATCGCGCCGAGCGGCTGGCCGAGGCCCTCGACGGCGAGCTGGAGGGAGCGCGGGTCCGCCAGTCCGAGGCGACCGTCGGTGGCGGGTCCCTGCCCGGGTACGCGATCCCCTCGTGGGCCGTCGAGGTGCGGGTTCCCGACCCCCCGGCCATGGCGGCGCGGCTCCGCACCGGCAGCCCTCCGGTGTTCTGCCGGGTGGATGAGAAGACGGTCGTGTTCGACGTACGGACCGTGACCGAGAAGGAGCTTCCCGACCTCACCCGGGCGATCCAGTACGCGCTCGAGGGCGACGACGTCGACGATGAGTGAGGCTGCGGCCCGCGCCGGAGTGCCGCTCGACGCGCTGCTCCACGTCGTCGCCACCGCGGGCCACGTGGACCACGGCAAGTCCTCGCTCATCGTTCGCCTCACCGGCATCGACCCCGACCGGTGGGAGGAAGAGAAGCGCCGGGGTCTGACCATCGACCTCGGGTTCGCCTGGCGCACGCTGCCGTCGGGCCGCGAGATCGGGTTCGTGGACGTCCCCGGACACGAGCGGTTCGTCCGGAACATGCTCGCCGGCGTGGGGCCGGTGCGGCTCGTGCTCTTCGTCGTGGCGGCCGACGAGGGATGGAAGCCGCAGTCCGAGGAGCACCTCGCCATCGTGGACGTGCTCGGTTCGGAGGGCGGGGTCGTCGCGCTCACGAAGCGCGACCTGGTTGACCGGGAGACCCTCCGCCTCACCGAGGAAGAAGTGCGGGATCGGCTTGTGGGCACCGCGCTGGAGGGCGCGCCCACCGTGCCCTGTTCCTCGGCGACCGGCGAGGGGATCGACGAGCTGGTCGCCGCCCTCGACTCGATGGTGGCCGGCGCACCCCCGCCTGCCGTGGACGGCCGGCCCCGGCACTTCGTGGACCGGGTCTTCACGATCAAAGGGGCCGGCACCGTGGTGACCGGCACCCTCACCGGCGGGCCGCTCGCCGTGGGCCAGGAGGTCGAGCTCTACCCCACCGGCACCCGGGCTCGGATCCGAAGCCTCCAGACCCACAAGCGCCCCATCGAGGTCGCTCGTCCCGTCTCGCGGGTGGCGGCGAACCTGGTCGGCGCGGACCG
>DASWKG010000040.1:0-42292 GCA_036396755.1 Actinomycetota bacterium | reverse complement strand
CCGCGGACGTGCTCCCCGGTCTCGAGGAGGGCCCGCCGGGCGTCGCGGATCGCGGGCAGGAGCTCACGGAGCCGCTCGAGCGCTGCGTTCGCCTCCTCGACGGTGTAATGGCGCGCCTCCCCCATCCCGCCGCCAGGATAGCCGCGGGGGCAGGAACCGGCCCGCGCGCGTCGAAGTCCGACGGTGAGGCGCCGCTGAACCGGCGGCCGGACCCGGGAGGAGGACGGCGATGCAGAAGACCCGTCCGCTCATCGCGCTGCTGGCCCTCGTCCTCTCGTCGGCGCCCGCCGGCGCGCCCCCGGAGCCGATGGTCTTCGCCGACGCGGGGCAGTACGCCGTCGCCGACTGGCTCCTCATCGGGGAGCACCACGCGCTGAACTACCTGGTCGCCGCTGCGCGTGGCGCCACCGCGGAGGAGGGACCCGCGGCCGAGGCCTTCCTGGCCCGACTCCCCTGTGACGTGGAGCGTCACCCCCGCTACATCGTCGTCCGGTGCGTCGGAAGGGTGCGCGCCCACCCGATCGACCCCGCGCAGTTCCAGGTCGACCCGCTGCTGCGCTCGGCGTCTCTCAGCTTCGAGGCCCGCGGCTTCACACACGAGGTGCGGTGGCGAGGCCAGCGAGATGCGGCCCCGCCCGCCGTGCGCGCGGGAGCGGGCGCCGCCTACGCCGAGGGCGCCGTGGGGGCGGTCATGCCGGCCGCCGCGCGTGGACGGGTGTTCGGCAGGAACCTCCGATACACGCGGTACGACTGGGCGATCATCGACCAGGGCGCGATCGCCGTCGCCGAGGTGTTCCTCGAGGACGGGTCGGACGGCACGATCACGCGGACGCTCCGGATCCCGCGTTAGAAGACGTTCGTGCAGTTCTCGCAGGAGAACGAACCCCCGGGGACCCGCGCGCTGTGGCCGCCGCATCGCGGGCACCGGCGGCACTGGCCACCGCCCTCGCACTCGATGGGGTCGGTGGTGGCGCCGGCCTCGTCCCAGGTGGTCGCGCCCTCGGCCGGCCGGGGCACCTGGATGGAGAGGAGGGTCATCCCCTCGTCCCCGGACCGGAACCCGTGGGGGTGGGCCGCGGCGCGGCCCACGATCGACCCCGGCGCGATCGGGAGCGACCCGTGGATCAGGGCCTCGCCGGAGCCGTCGAGGACCACCGTCCACTCCTCCGAGTCGGGGTGCGTGTGCGCGAAGGCGGTCTGCTGAGGAGCCAGGGCCTGGATCGAGAAGTAGAACTGGTCCGCCTCCGAGATCGGGATGCGCCGGAAGCCCGAGGGGCAGAGCTGCGTAAGCTCGGCCGCGACGGCGCGGAAGACCCCGAGGTTCTCCAGGACCTCGTCGAGGTTGCCGACGCCGCGCTCCATGCGGCGAATGAAACCCGGTCGCGCTTGCATCGGCAACCTACGCGTCGAGCCCGATCGCTGCGGGGAGGTCCTCGAGCGAGGTGATGCGGATGCAGTCGGCGTCCGCGTAGCGGCCCCGGCGGTCGATCAGGATCGGGAGCATCCCCACGTCGCCGGCGGCCTCCACGTCGAAGTACGGGTGGTCGCCGACGTAGACCGACCCCGCCGCGGGGACGCCGGCTCGCTCGAGGGCGATCTCGAAGATGCGCGGGTCGGGCTTCTCGACGCCCTCGACGCCGGAGATCACGCGCACGGGGAAGTAGCGGGTGACCCCGAGCGCGTCGAGCAGGCGCTCGAGCCACTCCTCGAAGTTCGAGATGACCCCCAGCGGGATGCCCGTCGATTCGAGGCGGTCGAGGGTCGGGATGGCGTCGGGGTGCAGGCGGTAGCTCCCGGGGTCGGAGAAGGTGCCGTAGAGCACGTTCGCGAGCTTCTCGGCGTCGCCGTCGATGCCGACCTCGCCGAGGAACTCGCGGTAGATGCCCAGCCAGAAGGCGCGGGAGCGATCCGCGGAGACCGACCACATCTCGCCCCGCTTGGCGGCCTCGGTGAACCGGTGGGAGTAGGCGGACACCGTCTCCTGGACGACCGCGGGGTCGATGTGGTGGCCCTCGGCGCGGAGCACCTCGGAGAACAGCTCCGCGAACGAGGGGTGCGGGTACACGAGTGTCTCGCCCGCGTCGAAGAAGATCGCCCTGACGTCCACCGCCGGGATGATAGCCGCCACGTTCAGCCGCCCGCCGCGGAGCGCTCGCGGAGATCGCGCCACAGCTCGTCGACCCGGCGCTCGAGCGCGTCGAGATCCCCGTCGTTCGTGATCACGACGTCGGCGTGCGCCTCGCGCTCCTCGTCGGAGACCTGCGCCGCGATCCTGCGCTTCGCCTCCTCCTCGTCCATCCCGCGCTCGACCACGCGCCGGATCCGCAGGTCCGCCGGCGCGGCGACCACCACCACCACGTCGCAGGCGTCGGCGAACCCCGTCTCGACCAGCAGGGCCGCGTCGAAGACGACCACGTCGTCGCTCTCCCGGTGCTCGTCGACCAGCTCCGCGAGCAGCCGGAAGACCTCCGGGTGGGTGATCGTCTCGAGGTCGCGCCGGGCCTGCGGATCGGCGAACACCACCCGGGCGAGCGCGTCGCGGTCGATGGAGCCATCGGAGGTGAGCACGTCCTGCCCGAACCGCTCCGCCACGATGTGGTGGCCGGGGCTCCCGGGGGCGATCGCGGCGCGGGCGAGCTGGTCGGCGTCGGCGATCACGGCGCCGCGGGAGCCGAACATGCCGGCGACGGTGGACTTGCCGGAGCCGATCCCACCGGTGAGACCGACCAGGATCATGACGGGTGGAACCTAGTCGCGGCCCTCCCGCCGCTTCAGGTCCTCGACGATCGACTCGAGGGAGACGTCCGTCTCCTCCTCGGACCCCTCGTCGGCGGGCTCGGGCGCGGCGGGCGCATCCTCGGGCTCGACCGGAGGGTCGGGCTGGAGGGGCGGCTCGGGCTCGAGGGGCGGCTCGGGCTCCATCTCGGCCTCGACCAGCGGCTCGGGTGCCACCGGCATCTCCTCCTCGACCAGGGGCTGGGGAGCGGGCTCCGCCTCCGCGACGGCCTCGGGCTCGGCCTCGGGCTCGATCTCGGGCTCGATCTCGGGGGCGATGCCGGCCTCGGACTCGACGCGCCGCATCGACAGCGAGACGCGGCGCCGCGTCACGTCGACGTCGACCACCTTGACCCGGACCTTGTCGCTGACCTGCACGACCTCCTCGGCCGCCTCGACGTGCGCCTCGGAGAGCTCGCTGATGTGCACGAGCCCCTCGATGCCGTCGGCCACCCGGACGAACGCGCCGAACGGTACGAGCTTGGTGACCTCGCCGTCGATGATCTCGCCGGCCTGGTAGCGGCGCTCGAACTCCTTCCAGGGGTCCTCCTGCGTCGCCTTGAGCGACAGCGAGACGCGCTCGCGCTCGAGGTCGATGTCGAGCACCTCGACCTCGACGTCCTCACCCACGGTCACGACCTCGCCGGGGTGCTCGACGTGACGCCACGACAGCTCGGACACGTGCACGAGGCCGTCGACGCCGCCGAGGTCGACGAATGCGCCGAAGTTGACGATCGACGAGACCTTGCCGGTCCGGCGCTCGCCGGGCTTCAGCGACTCGAGCACCTTCTTGCGGCTCTCGCTCTGCGACTCCTCGAGGAAGGCGCGGCGAGAGAGGACGACATTGTTCCGGTTGCGGTCGAGCTCGATGATCTTGCACTCGAGCTGCTCGCCCACGAACGGGTGCAGGTCGCGGACCCGGCGGAGATCGACGAGCGAGGCCGGCAGGAACCCGCGGAGGCCGATGTCGAGGATGAGGCCGCCCTTGACGACCTCGATGACCGGGCCCTTGATCGTCTCGCCCGAGGTCATGATCTCCTCGATGCGACCCCAGGCGCGCTCGTACTGGGCGCGCTTCTTGGAGAGGATGAGGCGCCCCTCCTTGTCCTCCTTCATGAGGACCAGCGCCTCGATCTCGTCGCCGATCGTGACCTCCTGGCCGGGGTCGACGTCGTGGCGGATCGACAGCTCCTTGGTGGGGATGACGCCCTCGGACTTGTAGCCGATGTCGAGGAGGACCTCGTCGTGGTCGATGCGGACGACCTTGCCCTTCACGAGGTCGCCCTCGTTGAAGTCCTTGAGGGACTCCTCGATCGCCTGGATCAGCTCTTCGGGCGTGAGGTCGCCGGGGGTGACCTCGGCCCGCTCTTCGATCATGTGCTCGTCGATCTTCTCTCAGCTCCTCTCCCGCCCGGGGAAACCGCCCACGGCGAGACCCACGCGTGGTGGGAGTCACCTGCAGGCGAGGCTTCCGTCCGGGCCCGCAGATTGTAGGCGACCCTAGAAAAGGGCGTCAATCGGGTCGCAGGCAGAAGGGCCGGCCCCCCTCGGGGAGCCGGCCCTTCGACGCTGCGCCCGACGCCTACGCCAGCAACTCGTTGACGCGCTCGATCAGGTCCTTCTGGGCCTCGAGCTGGGCATCGGTGGAGCCCGGGTTCAGGCGGATCGCCTCGGCGTTCGCCAGCACCGCCGCGAAGGCCGTGTCCGGCACGCCGTCGCCGTCGGTGTCCACCAGCGTCCCGAGGCCGATCGACCCATTGGCGAAGTTCAGCCACGCCGTCAGCAGCGCCCGGTCCAGCTTCTTGGCCATGTTCGAGCCGGCCGTGCCCCCGAACAGGATCGTCTTCGCGTTCTGGATCGTCGAGGCGTCGACCGACTCGTCGAACACCGTGGACATGAACCCGGTGATCTCGAGGTAGCACTCCAGCTCCGCCTGGTCGAAGTCGGTTTGGCCGTTGCCCTTGTACTGGTGGTGCCAATACCCGGCGCCGCGGCGCTCGTCCGCGTTGCCGGTGATGATCACCGCGACCTCGTCCTGGGCCGACCCCGCGTCGTCGTCCTCCGCCGTGAACGTCGGCTCGAAGGCGCACGCGTCGGCGAACGCGTGCGTCTGCTGAGCGCTCTCGCTCCGCGGCTGGATCGACGGGGACGGGTCCGGGTCCGTGAGCGGCGGGTTCACGAGCGAGGTGACCGTGACGACCGGCGTCCCGTCGTCGAAGTTCCACGACAGGTCGAGGTCGTCGGAGCCCTCGTCGGTCGAGTCGCCCTTGAAGTCCACCGGGTCCCCGGCGTTCGCGATGATCGTCGGGGTGCCGTTCACGTTCACAGCCCCGGAGAACGCCTCGTCGATGTCGGCGGTCGGGTCGAGGTTGTCGACCTGGAGGGCCACCGTGTCGCACGAGACCGGCGGGTTGTCGTCGTCCTCGACGCAGACCTCCGCCGTGAACGTGCCGTCGTCGCCGTAGGTGTGGCCCACGCTGAACGCGAGGGTCGCGTCGGGCTGGACGTTCTCGAGCACCCCCCCGAGCGGCTCGGCCGGGGTGCCGTCGCCCCAGTCGATCGTGCCGGACAGGGGGTCCTCCCAGCCGGGGTCGGTGGCCGTCCCGGTCACCGTGATCGGCGAGTTCTCGTCGACCGGGGCGACCGGCCCGAAGCCGATCGACGGCTCCACGTTCGTCACCGCGACCTGGCTGCAGTCGGTGTCGGTGACGCCGACCTCGTCGGTCACCCGGAGGCAGACCGGGAACACTCCGTCCTGGCCCACGTCGGTGAACGAGGGCGTGGCCCCCGCGGTCTCGAAGGTGCTGTCGTTGTCGAGGTCCCACGCGAAGGTCAGCGAGTCGCCGAGGGGGATGTCGGGGTCGTCGGAGGCGGTTCCGTCGAGCGCCACGGCGACTCCCTCGGTCGTCAGGTACGGCCCGTCGGCGTCGGCCACCGGGGGCTCGTTCACCGCCGCCAGGCAGTCGAGCCGTCCCGACCCGGTGTTCACGTCCACCCCGGGGGTGTCGATGTCGACCGCCGTTGCGGCCAGCCGGGCGTTCGTGGTGGCCGGGTTCGCCGCGGGGGCGTTCAGCGCGTCGCGGAGCAGCGCGTCGCAGGCCGCGGCGTGCGGCGTCGACGCCGAGGTCCCGAAGAAGCAGGTCCCGGCGGGACAGGCGCTCCCGAAGCCCCCGGCTCCGCTGACCTGGACGCCGTCGGCGCCGGCCCAGCTCGGCCCGTTCGCGGTCTGGGTGGCCGGCCCGGCCACGCCCACGCACGGCCCGGGCGCGCCGCCGGGGCACTGCGTGGTGGTCACGATCTGCACCGGCCCGGCAGCCGAGAAGCCCTCGAGGTTCCCGGAGTTCCCGTTGATCGCGGCCTCCGAGGTCCCCTGGCCCAGGTAGTTGGAGTCCGGGTTCAGGCTGCCGGCGCGGGTGGTGTTGTCGATCGCGCCGCCGTCCCGCCTCCAGCGGAGGTCGATCAGCGGCGCGGCGACCGCCGACGAGGTGCCGGCGACGTTCACGACGATCTTCGCGTTCGTCCCGGCCAGCCCCGCGCCGGTGACGACCTGCTCGATCGTGTCGCCGAGCCCGCCCGCCTGCACGGCGATGCTCTCCCCGAAGCACTGGGTGAGCGCGGCGTTCATCACGAAGAGGTCGACGTCGGTGAAGCCGCCCTGCCCGGCGGTCGGGAAGATCGCCCGGGGCTCGCTCCACTGGAGCGTGAAGGAGGTCCCGTTGCCGTTCGACTGTCCGAGCTGGAGGTCGAAGGTGGTGTCGCCGCCGGGGGCGATCGCCACGACGTTGCTCGGCGCGTAGGTGCAGCCCGCCGGCGTGCCGCCGAAGACGACGCCGTCGGGGGTCCCCCCGGTGCCCACCGCGGCGACCCTGGCCGTGTGCCGGCCGCCGAGGTTGCCGGCCGATGAGTGCATCGCGACGCCGCCGGCGGCGATGTTGTCGCCGTTCTGGGCCGCGAGGCCCTGGGCGAAGGCGGGCTCCGCGTCGAACGGGATGTCCTCGGTGATCATGTGGGCGCCGTTGGCGACCAGGTTGTTCTGCGAGTTGACGTGGTTCACGACCCCGCCGCCGGTGCCGTCGAAGAGCAGGCCGGCTCCGGGGGCCATGTCGTGGACGATCTCGAGCATCGCGGTGCCCTCGTCGCCGCCTCCGGCGTCGAGGACGTTCACCGCGGGCAGCTCGTTCGCCGCCTGAGCGGTGGCGAGGTTCGAGACGCCGTCGGAGATCACGCCGACGTTGACGCCATTCCCGTTGAAGCCGCGGGCCTGGGCGTCGTCGGCGTTGTGGAGGGCGACGCCCTCGCTCACCGCGCCGTTCGCCGGGTGCGGGTCGAGCGCGCCGTAGCTGGGCGGGGTGACGGCCGTCACCCACGGAAGCCCGGCCGCCTCATCGATGCGGTCGTGGGCGATCCAGGCCTGGACCATCCCCGCGGGGACCCGGGCCAGGGACTCGGGCGACAGCCGCGCGGAGATCGTCGCGCCGAGCCGCTCCAGCGCGGCCTCCTGGACCGGCGCGATCGGGCCGAACGAGTGGAACAGGAGCTCGACGCGGCCGTCGCTCCGGACGTGCAGGACGTCGGTCGACAGCGGGCGCGGCGAGCGCTCGGCGGACAGCCGCCGGCCGATCCCCTCGGCGGTCGACTCGACGATGTGGGCGACCTTGGACGGGCGGCCCGGGGGCTTGGCGGCGCGCACCTTGCCCTGCGCCGCTCCCCCGGGGAGGGCGGGCAGCGCGAGCAGGGCACACGCCACGGCAAGGGCTACGACTCGGATTCTGGACACGGGTCTTCCTCCTTCTCTGGGCGACGAGGATGCGGAACGGTAGCACAGCGGCCTACAGCAGAGCAAGGGTTCTCGGGTGGCCTCGTCAGTGCCCCGCCGGGGCCGCGTCGGCCCAGGTGTCGCCGTGCCCCACGTCGACGCGCAGGGGCACGCTCAGCTCGTAGGCCGACGACATCTCCTTCGCGACCGTCTCGGCGACCGCCTCCAGCGCGTCGCGCTCGACCTCGAGGACCAGCTCGTCGTGGACCGTCAGCACCATGGTGGCGGGCATCCCCTCGAGGGCCCGATCCACGGCGATCATCGCCAGCTTGATGATGTCGGCGGCCGACCCCTGGATGGGCGCGTTCAGCGCCATGCGGCGCCCGAGGTCGCGCACCCGGGGGTTCGGGGACTGAAGCTCGGGGAGGTAGCGCCGCCGGCCCAGGATCGTCGCCGTGTACCCCTCGGCCGCGGCCATGGTCACCTGATGGTCGAGGAACTCCCGGACCCGCGGGAAGCCGGCGAAGTAGGCATCGATGAACTCCTGGGCCTCGTCGGGCGGGATGCCGAGCCGCGTCGCCAGCCCGTAAGCGTTCATGCCGTAGGCGAGCCCGTAGTTCACCATCTTGGCCCGGCGGCGCAGCTCGGGGTCGACCTGGTCGAGCGGCAGGCCGAACACCTTCGCCGCGGTAGCGGCGTGAATGTCGGCGTCGGCGGCGAACGCCTCCGCGAGCCCCTCGTCGCCCGACAGGTGCGCGAGCACCCGCAGCTCGATCTGGGAGTAGTCGGCGACCAGCAGCAGCTCGCCGGGGCGCCCGGGGACGAACGCCTTGCGGATCTGCCGGCCGAGCTCTCCGCGCACGGGGATGTTCTGCAGGTTCGGGTTCGTGGAGGAGAGGCGCCCGGTCGCGGCCGACACCTGGCTGTAGGTGGTGTGGATCCGGCCCTCGCGCACGAGCGGCGGCAGCGCGTCGAGGTACGTGGACTTCAGCTTCGAGAGCTCCCGGTACTGAAGGAGCGCGTCGACGATCGGGTGGTCGTCGCGCAGCTTCTCGAGCGCGCTGGCGTCGGTCGAGAAGCCCGTCTTCGTCCGCTTGCCGGTCGCGAGCCCGAGCTTCTCGTAGAGGATCACCCGGAGCTGCGGCGGCGAGTTGAGGTTGAACTCCTCGCCCGCGTGCGTGTAGATCTGCTCCTCCAGCGTCCGCAGGCGGTCCCCGAGCGTCTCGGCCATCTCCTCGAGGTAGGGCACGTCGACCGCCACCCCGGCCGCCTGCACCCGGGCGAGGACCCCCGCGAGCGGCAGCTCGACGCGCTCGAGCAGGTCGCGGACGCCCGAGCGCTCCGTGCGCTCGGAGAGCACGGGCGCCAGGAGCGCCACGGCGGCCGCCTCGGCCGCGGCGCGCCGCCAGCCCTCCTCCAGCGGCAGCTGCCCCTCCTCGGCCGGCGCCTCGGCGCCCTCGAGCGGGTCGCTTCCGAGGTAGCGCCGGGCGACCGCGTCGAGCGGGTAGGTGGCCTCGGCCGGGTCGAGGAGGTGCGCGGCGAGCAGCGTGTCGAGCGCGACGCCCTCGAGCTCGACACCGAGGGGGAGCAGCGCGGCCTCGAGGTCCTTCGCGTCGTGGACCCACTTCGGGCGCGAGGGGTCGGCGAGCCAGGTCGCGAGGGCCTGCGGGAGGGCGCCCGCGATCGGGACGTGCACCGCCCGGCCCTCGCCGCGCGACACGGCGACGCCGGTGATGCGCTCGCCGGAGATCTCGGCGGCCAGCGCCAGGGGGCCCTTCCCCTCGAGGAGCTTCCCGACGCCGCGGGCCTGGGAGAGCTCGATGGAGACCTCGGTGACCGCGGGCCTCGTGTCGCGCACCTCCTCGAGCCGCTCGAGGAGGCTCCGGAACTCGAGGGAGTTGAACAGCCGCCGGACCGCGTCGTCGTCCCACTCCCCCATCACGCAGTCGGCCGGGTCGACGTCGAGGTCGAGGTCGAGCTCGAGCCGGGCCAGGTCCTTGTTCCGCATGAGGTCGTCGCCCGACTCCTCGATGCCGGCGCGGAGCTTCGGCGTCAGCGCGTCGAGGTTCGCCAGCACCCCCTCGACGCTCCCGTACTGGGCGATGAGGCGCGACGCCGTCTTCTCCCCCACCCCCGGGACCCCCGGGATGTTGTCGGAGGGGTCCCCTTTGAGGGCCACGTAGTCGATGTAGCGCTCGGGCGGCAGGCCGAATCGCTCCTCCACCGCCTTCTCGTCGTAGCGGACGATGTCGGTGATGCCCTTGCGGTTGAACATCACCTCGATGCCGGGCCGCACGAGCTGGAAGAAGTCGCGGTCGGCGGTGACGATGACGACGTCGGTGCCCTCGGCCGCGGCCCGGACCGCGAGCGTGCCGATCGCGTCGTCGGCCTCGTGGCCGATCACCTCGATGATGGGGATGTGGAGCGTCTCGAGGACCTCGCGGATCAGCGGGAGCTGCTGCCGGAAGGTGTCGGGCGTCTCGGCCCGGCCGGCCTTGTAGTCCGCGTACTTCTCGAGACGCACCGTGGGCCTGCCCTTGTCGAACGCCACCGCGATGCGGTCGGGCCGCTCCTCCGCGAGGAGCTTGATGAGCATCGACGTGAACCCGTAGACGGCGTTCGTCACCTGGCCGGTCGAGGTGGCGAGCGTGTCGGGGAGGGCGAAGAACGCGCGGTAGGACAAGCTGTGCCCGTCGAGCAGGAAGAGTCGTTCGGAGGCCACCCAACCGGGATTGTAAACTCCCCCCGTGAGCGTGACCTCGCACCAGGAGGACTACCTCGAGGCGATCTTCGAGATGGCCGAGGAGGGCATCCCGACCCACCAGGCGCGCGTCGCCCAGTGGCTGGGCATCAGCGCGGCGTCGGTCTCCGAGGCGGTCAAGCGCCTCGCCCGGCGCGGGCTGATCGAGACGGGAGCCGATCGGAGGCTGGAGCTCACGGTCGAAGGGCAGGACCTCGCGGAGGTCCTCGTCCGGCGGCACCGGCTCGCCGAGCGGTTCCTGGTCGAGGTGGTCGGGCTGCCCTGGTTCCGCTCCCACGAGGAGGCGACCGCCTGGGGGCGCACCATCTCCCAGCAGGTCGAGGAACGCTTCATCGAGATCCTCGGCGACCCCGCGACCTGCGTCCACGGCAACCCGATCCCCGGCTCGAAGCATGCCGTCGACCACGATGGCCTCCGCCCGCTCCACGAGGTGGCTCCCGGGGCGCGCGTCCGTCTCGAGCGGCTGACCGAGGACCTCGAGCTGGACCTCGACGTCATGCGCTTCCTCGAGGAGAGCGGCCTCATGCCGGGGGCGGCCATCACCCTGCTCGCCTCCGGCCCCGACGGCACGCTGACGCTGGAGGTCGATGGCGAGACGGTTGCCCTCGGCTCCGAGCTCGCCGACAACCTGTGGACGCGAGCCGTCGCGGGTTGACGCGAATCCGACCCACTGGATAGTATTCGGCCGCCCTGAAACGCTTCGTTAGGTCTACCTGATAGAAGGAGGACGCCCCGTGGGAGCCGCGTTCGTCATCACGCTTCGGGAAGGGATCGAGGCCGCCCTCATCGTGAGCATCATCCTCGCGTACCTGAACTCGATCGGTCGCGGCGACCGCCGCGGCGTCGTCTGGACGGGGACGGGGCTGGCGGCCGGCGTGAGCCTCGCGGTCGGAGCGGTGATCTTCCTCACGGCCGGGACCCTCTCGGAGCGGGCGGAGGAAGCGTTCGAGGGCGTGGCGACCCTCGTCGCCGTCGGTGTCCTCACCTGGATGATCTTCTGGATGGCCCGTCAGGCCCGGAGCATCAAGGGTCACCTGCAGAGCCAGGTGAGCACGGCCCTCGCCACGGGCTCGGGGCTGGCCCTGGGGGCCCTCGCCTTCGTCGTGGTCGTCCGGGAAGGACTGGAGACCGCCCTCTTCCTGTTCGCGACGCTGCGGGCCACGACCGAGGGCTCGATCGCGCTCGGGTACGTCGGCGCCGCGCTGGGGCTGGGCACCGCGTTCCTCCTCGGCTACCTGATCTACCGCGGCGGTGTCCGGCTCAACCTCCGGACGTTCTTCCGGGTGACGGGGGCCCTCGTCCTGGTGATCGCCGCCGGCCTGCTCGCCTACGGGATCCACGAGCTGCAGGAGGTCGGCTGGATCGCCGGCGCGTCCGCGAAGGCCTTCGACATCAGCGGCGCGCTCTCCGACCAGGGCGGCCTCGGTGGCATCCTCCGTGCGCTCTTCGGGTACAACGCCGATCCGTCGTGGCTCGAGCTCGGCGCGTGGGCGACCTACCTCGCCGTCGTCGGCTCCCTGTTCTTCCGCCGGCCACGGGCCCCGCGCGTGGTCGCCGCCGAACCGCAGGCGGCGGCGCCGGTCGAGACCGGCGACCGGGCCTGACCGTGGACGCGGGCGTCACCCCCGAGGAGGCCCTGGGCGTCGCCGTCGAGATGAGCCGGGGCACCCTGATGGAGCGCCTCGGGATGGAGTGGGTCGAGCTGACCGCCCAGCGCGTCGTCATCCGGATGCCGGTCGAGGGCAACACCCAGCCGTTCGGGCTCCTCCACGGCGGGGCCACCGCCGCGCTGTGCGAGACCGTCGGCTCGATCGGGACGTCGATCCACGTTGGGCTCGAACGGATCCCCGTCGGCATCCAGCTCTCCGTGAACCACCTCCGCGCGGTGCGAACGGGGAAGGTCACCGCGACCGGAGTCCCGGTTCACATCGGCCGGACCACCGCGCTCTGGGACATCCTGGTCGAGGACGACGAGGGCCGCCGCGTCGCCGCCGGCCGACTGACGCTCGCGATCCGCGACGCCACCCCCGGCGCGCGTTCCTGACGCGGCCTTTTGTCACTCGAATCGATCGCGTCTCGAAAAAGCCGTGCGCATCGCAGCGCGCCTCTACCTGCGCGGATAGAGCAGATAGGTTGCAGCGCAAGGCATTTCACGCGATTGACACGCTCCGCACGTCTTGGTAGTTTCCGCTCCGGTCCCGAGCGGCCGAAGGGACGACCGGCGACCGGACGGCCTCCGACACCGGAGGCGACGCCCAAAGAGGCCCCGGCTTCGAGGGCGGCGCCAACGGGATCGCGAGGGCTCCGGAAGCCCCCCGGCCCGGTCCGGGGAGTGCCGAAGTCGCTCGGGACCGCCTTTTGACGGGCCCGAGGCGCTGAGTAGACAACGCTCGCGTATGGGGAAGGCGTGAGCGGCTCCAAAGGCGCTTCGGGCCCGTCGATCTTTCCTCGTCTTCAGAGGATGCGCGAGAGGAAGAGCTTCGTTCGCTCGTGCTGGGGGTTGGCGAACATCTCTTTGGGGTCACCTTCTTCGAGGATGACGCCTTCGTCCATGAAGATCATCCTGCTCCCGACCTCTCGCGCGAAGCCCATCTCGTGGGTCACCACGACCATCGTCATGCCCTCGGATGCCAGGTTGTCCATGACCTCGAGGACCTCACCGACGAGCTCGGGGTCGAGGGCCGAGGTGACCTCGTCGAAGAGCATGAGCTTCGGCCGCATCGCGAGGGCCCTCGCCACCGCGACCCGCTGCTGCTGCCCCCCGGACAGCTGCCCCGGGTAGGCGCCCGCCTTCTCCTCGAGCCCGACGTGCGTCAGCTCCTTCATCGCGCGCTCGTTCGCCTCGTCCTCGTCGAGCTTCAGCACCTTGCGAAGGGCGATCGTGACGTTCCGGAGAACGGTCATGTGGGGGAAGAGATTGAATGCCTGGAAGACGATCCCGATGTCGGTCCGCGCGTCGTTGAGGTCCACGCGGACGTCGGTGAGATCGATGCCCTGGAACCACACGTGGCCCTCCGTCGGCTCCTCGAGCAGGTTGAGCGTCCGGAGCATCGTGGACTTCCCCGACCCCGAGGGACCGATCAGCACCAGCACCTCCCCCGGCTTCACCGCGAGGTCCACGCCCTTCAGGACGTGGAGGGTGCCGAACCACTTGTGGATGCCCTCGAGCTTGATGAGGGAGCCGTCGGGGTTCACGCGCCCACCCCCACCAGACCGCTCCGCAGCTTCTTCTCGAGCCAGGTGACGAACCGGATCATCGGCAGGGTCACGATCAGGTAGCCGATCGCCGTCCCCAGGTACGGCGTGGCATTGAACGTCTCCGCGTAGGCGTCCCGGCCCACCTGCAGCAGCTCGCGCTGCACGGCGGTGAGGCCCAGCACGAACACCAGCGAGGTGTCCTTGATGAGGATGACGAACTCGTTCGTGAGGGGCGGGATCACCCGCCGGAACGCCTGCGGCAGGATCGCGTACCGCATCGCCTGGAGGTACGACATGCCCAGCGAGCGAGCCGCCTCCAGCTGGCCGCGCTCGATCGACTGGATGCCGGCGCGGAAGACCTCGGCCGTGTACGCACCGGCGTTCGCCCCGAGGACGAGGATGGCGATCCCGAAGGGGTTCCTGCGGAACAGCCCGAACCCCACCAGGAAGAAGACCGAGAAGAAGATCACCTGCCACACGAGCGGGGTCCCGCGGAAGAAGTTGATGTACACGCGGGCGGGCGCGCGGACCGATCGCCGGTTCGACAGGACGAAGAGACCGAGCAGCAACCCGATGCCGATCCCCAAGGCCTCGCCCGCCAGCGCCAGGATGACCGTGTTCTTGGCTCCCTGGACGAAGCCGCCGCCGAGCCCCTCGAGCTTCTCGAAGTTCAGGAAGTTGTTGACGAAAACGTCGGGGTTGCCCGTCCGGAACCAAAGGTAGACGAGCGCGAAAGCCACCGCCTGCGCCCCGAGAACCGCCCCCGACACCGCCCCGTTCCGCGCGCCCTTCGTCGGCATCCTCCGATACATGGCGATCCCGCCGACGAGGCCGACGAGGCCCATCCCGATCGCGGCCCACAGGAGGAGCGCCTGCGTGTCGCTGGTGATGCCGGCGATCAAGCGCTCGGCCGGGGTGAGGCCGTGCACGGTCAGGAACACGGCGGACCCGACGACGAGCGTCGTCAGGCCGGCGGCGCCGAGGGTGGCGATCGTGAGCGACACCGGCGTCTGCTCGGCGAACCACCGCCGGAGGCGCTCTCCCCTCGAGCTGGCCTTCGTCACCCTCGCGCCTCCCCCGTCGACGGGAGCCCGCCCCGAGGGCAGGCTCCCGATCTCCCTCGGTCTCGGACCGGCCTACGCGGTGGCAGCGACGTTCCCGTTGGGCGGCAGGTCCGGGTAGTTGGCGTAGATCGACTCGTAGGTGCCGTCCTCGATCATCCCGGCGAGCGCCTCGTTGATCGCGGCCAGCAGCGCCTCGTTGTTCGGGTCGACCGCGATCCCGTAGGCCTCACCGGTGTCGATCGCCTGCACGACCTCCAGGCCCTCCCGGGCCGCCACCTCGGCGATCGCCGTCGGCTCGTCGTTGATCGCCGCGTCGACCTCTTCGGACTCGAGAGCGGTGTACGCGTCGGGGCCCTCCGGGAAGGCGCGGATCTCGACGCCCTGAGCGGTCAGGTTGTCCTCGGCCCAGGCCTCACCGGTGGTGCCGCTCTGTACGCCCACGACGTGGCCCTCGCCGAGGTCGTCGGTGGTCGCGATGTCGGACCCCGCCTTCACGGTCAGCGACTGCTGGGAGAGGTAGTAGGGGTCGGAGAAGTTCACCGTCTCCTCGCGCTCCGGGGTGATCGTAGAGGCGGCGATCACGACGTCGAAGCTCCCCGTCGCGACCTGGACGAAGATGCCGGTGAACCCGGTGTCGATGTACTCCGGGGTGAGCCCGAGCCGGCTCGCGATCTCGTTCATGACCTCGATGTCGAAGCCGACCAGCTCGCCGTTCTCCCGGTACTCGAACGGGGGGTACGGGATGTCCGAGCCGACGGTCAGGATCCCTTCCTCGATGGTGGTGAACGCCGGCTCGTCGGTGGTCTCCGTGCCGGTGGGGGTGGCGTCGGTCCCGTTCCCGTTGTCGTCTCCCCCGCACGCCGCCGCGACCAGCGAGAAGGCCGCAAGCAGCGCCAGCAGCCAGACGAATCGCCTGTTCCGCACGATGGTGCCTCCCTTCGATCTTCCGCAGGGGCGGTCCGGATGCGCCGCCCGCTGCCCGTCCCTCCACCCGAGGTATACGCTGACCCGGTCTGGAGCCGGTTCATCCTAAGTCGCCTTGCTGGACACACTCAACCTCGACGAACGCGACCTGGCCCTCCTGGAGGGTGAGGGGGGCGAGGCCGCCCGCCTGGCGATGCGGCTGGTGGTCCTCATGGCACGGGTGGCGGAGGCGCCCCGGCTGATCGACGTGACCCGCGCCCACATCGACGGCTGCCTCTACCACGGGCCCGTCAGCCTGGAGTTCGCCGAGCGGCTGGTCGCCGGGGGCGGCCAGGCCTCGGTGCCCACCACCCTCAACGTCGGCTCGCTCGACCTGCTCCATCCGAAGCTGTACCGGGGGGAGCCGGAGACCGCCGCGGCCGCCCGTCGCCTGATGGACGCCTACGTCGAGATGGGATGCCGCCCGACCTGGACGTGCGCCCCCTACCAGGAGGCCGAGGCGCGTCCGTCACGCGGCGAGCACGTGGCGTGGGCCGAGTCGAACGCGATCGTGTTCGCCAACTCGGTCCTCGGCGCGCGCACCGAGCGCTACGGCGACTTCATCGACATCTGTGCGGCCATCACGGGCCGGGTTCCGGACGCGGGCCTTCACCGGGACGAGCACCGGCGAGGGGAGGTCGTGTTCGACCTCGCCCAGGTCCCGGAGCGCCTCCTCTGCGAGGACGCCCTGTACCCCGCCCTCGGCCACCTGGTCGGCCGCCAGACGGGGACCGCCGTCCCGGTGCTGAGCGGGCTGCCCCCTGATGCGTCCGAGGATCGCCTCAAGGCCCTGGGAGCGGCCGCGGCCTCCTCCGGGTCGGTGGCGCTGTTCCACGCCGTGGGGATCACCCCGGAGGCGCCGACCCTCGAGGCCGCCCTGCACGGCCGGCCTCCCCGCCGGGAGGTCAGCGTGACGGGCCCGGGCCTTCGGGAGGCGAGGGACTCGCTCTCGACGTCGCCCGGGGGCCGCATCGGCGCGGTGAGCGTCGGGACGCCGCACGCGTCGCTGGAGGAGCTCGAGAAGCTGGCGAAGGAGCTCGACGGCGCCGGCGGGCCGCCCGCGGTCCCCCTCTACGTCTCAACCTCTCGCGAGATCCTGGCCGAGGCCGAGCGTCGGGGCTCGATCGGGCCGATCGAGGCCGCAGGTGCCATCGTTGTAACCGACACCTGCACCTACGTGACCCCGATCATCGGCGAGGTGCGCGGGCCGGTGATGACCAACTCCGCCAAGTGGGCCTACTACGCGCCCGGCAACCTCGGCATCGAGGTGGTGTTCGGAAGCCTCACCGAGTGCGTCCGCTCGGCCGTCGCCGGCGAGGCGCGGCGCGACGACGCGCTGTGGGCCGATGACTGAGCCGCCGGGGGCCGTCGGGGCCATCCTCGGCCGCTCACTGCTCCCGGGACGCGCTCGCGGCGAGCTGGCCGTCCTCGAGGAGCCCCTGTCGTTCTGGGGCGGGATGGACGCCGACGACGGGCGGGTGATCGACGCCCGGCACCCGCAGGCGGGGCTGATCCTGGCGGGGAGGGTGCTGGCCATGCCGTCCGGCCGCGGCTCCAGCTCCTCGAGCAGCGTGCTGGCCGAGGCGATCCGCGCCTCGGCCGCGCCCACCGCGATCCTCCTGGGCGAGCCGGACGGCATCGTGGTCCTCGGCGCGGCCGTCGCCGCCGAGCTCTACGGGAAGGTCGTCCCGGTCGTCCTCATCTCCCCCGACGCGATCGCCGCGCTGCCGCACGGGGCGGAGGCCGAGGTCGAGGCCGACGAGCAGCGGGCGGTGGTGCGCATCCTCGGCGAGGGTCCCTCGGTCAGATGAAGCGGGTCTCCCCCACCAGGTGGCCCGGGCCGAACCGATCGATCGAGAGGGCGCCCACGTCCACGGTTCGAGCCTCGCCGCCGATGATCATCTCGGCGACCAGCTTCCCCGCAACCGGTGCGTGCTGGAAGCCGTGGCCACTGAACCCGGCGGCGATGAACAGGCCGTCACCCGCGGGGCCGATCACCGGATGCCGGTCCGGGGTCATCTCGTAGAGGCCGCACCAGGTGTGTGTGAGGCCCGCGGCCTCGAGCGGCGGGAAGACCTCCACGGCGCGGGGCAGGATCCGCTCCACGACGAACGCCTCGTCGACCCGGGTCTCGAACGAGGAGCGCTCGTCGGGCGAGCCCATCCCCATCAGGACCCCCGGGCCCTCGCGGTGGAAGTAGAAGCTCGTCGCCGTGTCGACCACGAGCGCCCGCCGCTCGGGCACCCCGGGGAACGCCGAGGTGACCGCAACGTTCCGGGGGATCGGCTCGATCGGCAGGTCGACACCGGCGGTCGCGGCGAGGATCCCGGCCCAGGCTCCCGCCGCGACGACGACGACGCCGGCATCGAGGGGACCATCGGCCGTCTCGACGCCCACCACGCGGTCGCCGGCCGTCCGGAGCGCAGTCACCTCTACCCCGGTGCGGATCTCCGCCCCCGCGCGGCGGGCCGCGGTCGCATAGCCGTGGGTCAGCCCGGACGGGTCGGCGATGCCGTCGTCCGGCCCGAAGGTCGCGGCGACCACACCCGCGGTGGCGAGCCCGGGGATCAGGTCGGCCGCCTCCTCGCCGGTGAGCACCTCGACCCGGACGCCGAGGCTTCGCTGCAGCCCGACGTCGGCCATGAACGCCTCACGGGTGGGCTCGTCGCGGATCAGGAAGAGGTAGCCGTCCTGGTGCACGTCGAGGGGCAGGTGGTGCTCCTCGGAGAACCCCAGGATCATCGGGACGCTGGCGAGCGAGAGCCGGATGTTGACCTCGCTCGAGAACTGATGACGGAAGCCGCCGGCCGCCGCGGCGGTGGAGCCGGTGCCGACGGCGTCGGCTCGCTCCAAGAGGATCACCGAGCCGGCTCCCCCGGCGGCGAGGTGGTACGCGACGCTGGTTCCCACACACCCGGCCCCCACGACGATCACGTCGGGGGCGGGTCTCACGTCAGCTCGCCGAGGTACGCCTCTCTGGTCTGCGGGTTCTCCAGGAGCTTCTTGGCTGTGTCGGCCAGGACCACCCGACCCGTCTGGATCACGTAGCCGCGGTCGGCGATCGAGAGGGCCATGTTCGCGTTCTGCTCGACGAGGAAGATCGTGGTACCCAGCTTGTTGATCTCCTCGATCGTCTCGAAGACCTGTTCCACGAGGATGGGCGCCAGGCCCATGGAAGGCTCGTCCATGAGCAGGATCTTGGGATCGGCCATGAGTGCCCGGCCGATGGCGCACATCTGCTGCTCGCCTCCGGACAGGGTCCCCGCCTTCTGCTCCAGCCGCTCCTCGAGCCGGGGGAAGAGCTTAAGCACCCGCTGGAGATCCTGGCCGATCTTCTCGTCGTCCTTGCGGAGCTGTGCCCCGATATTGAGGTTCTCGCGTACGGACATCTTCGAGAACAGGCGCCGTCCCTCGGGAACCATGGTGATGCCCCGCGCGACGATCTTCTGCGCGGGAAGCCCATCGACCCGCTCGCCGCGAAGATGGACCTCTCCTCCCGACGGCCTCACCAACCCGAGGATGGACTTCAGGGTCGTGGACTTGCCGGCGGCGTTCGAGCCGAGCAGGCACACGATCTCGCCCTCCGTCACGTCGAGGCTGATCCCGTGAAGCACCTGGACCGGGCCGTACCCCGCCGTGACGTCCTTCAGCCGCAGGAGGGGCTCCCCGCTGGGTGCCGGCGTCCGCTTCTCTCCCGCTTCTGGCGTGGTCATATCTGCTGCCCCGTCGCCTTCTGCTTGCCGAGGTACGCCTCGATCACCTGCGGGTCGCTGGAGACCTCGTCGTAGGTGCCCTGGGCGATGACCTTGCCGTGGTCGATCGCCACCACGCGATCCGACACGTTCTTGACCACCGGCATGTCGTGCTCGATCAACACCACGGTGTAGCCGCGCTCGGCGCGGAGCCGGCCGATCAGCTCGACCAGTCCGTGCTTCTCCACGGGGTTCATCCCGGCGGTGGGCTCGTCCAAGAGCAGCAGCTTCGGCATCGTGGCCATGGCGCGCGCGATCTCGAGGCGGCGCCGATCGGCGTAGGAGAGCTCGAAGGCCATGGTGTCCTGCATGGGGAGGAGCCGGTCGCCGAAGAACCCCAGGACCTCACGCGCCCGGTCGGCGATCTCTCGCTCCTCCCTGACCGCCCACGGAGGACGGATGATCGCCCCGAACGGCCCCGCCTTCGTTCGGCAGTGCTGGCCAACCATGGCGTTCTCCAGGACGGTCAGATTCGGGAACAACCGGATCTGCTGGAAGGTGCGGGCGATACCCAGCTTCGTCACGCGGTTCGGCTTCAGCCCCACCAGGCTCAGCTTCTCGAACTCCATCTTCCCGGAGTCGGGCTCGAAGAAGCCCGTCACGACGTTGAAGAGCGTGGTCTTGCCGGCGCCGTTGGGCCCGATCACGCTCACGATCTCCTTCTCGTCGGCGTGGAAGTCCACACCGTCGACGGCGGCCACGCCGCCGAAGTGCTTCACGAGGTTCTCAACCTCGAGCAGTCTCATTCTCTCCGCTCCTCCGGCCCGGTCTCGATCACGGGAGGCAGCCCCTCCTGCCCGACCTGCTCCTCGTACTGCTCCTCCTCGATGGCGCGCTCGTGCAGCTCCCGCTTCCGCCGGACCTCGGGGAGGAGGCCCTCGGGCCGGAGGATCATCAGCGCGACGAGGACGGCGCCGTAGATGAGCAACCGGAACTCCTGGAACTCCCGGAGCAGCTCCGGCAGACCGACGAGCGCCAGCGCTCCAACGACGACGCCGGGGATGCTACCGAGCCCCCCGAGAACGATGACGGACAGCGCGTTGATCGAGACGAGCAGGTCGAAGCTGTTGGGGAAGACCGACCCCACCTGGATCGCGAAGATGGCGCCGCCGAGCGAGCCCACGCCCGCGCCGATGCCGAACGCGAGCAGCTTGTAGTTGATGACGCTGACGCCCATGGCTTCGGCGACGCTCTCGTCCTCACGCATCGCCGCCCAGGCACGTCCCACACGGGAATCCTTCAGCCGCGTGGACACGAAGACGGCGATGAGCACGAACGCGAGCACGATGAAGTAGAGGTTCTGCGGTCTCCGCAGGCTCCACTCCTCGGGCGCCGGCGGCGGGATCCGCAGGATCCCCTGAGCGCCGCCGAGGTACTCGCTCAGCCAGTTCGATGCGATGAGCACTCGGGCGATCTCGCCGAACCCGAGCGTGACGATGGCGAGATAGTCGCCGCGCAGCCGCAGGACCGGCGCGCCGATCATGAGGCCGGCCACGATGGCCATCACCACGACGATCGGCAGCGCGACCCAGAAGTTCAGCACGCCCGTGGTGGCGCCCTCCGCCGCCAGGTACGACGCGGGCGAGGTGAACACGGCCACCGCGTAGGCGCCCACCGCGAAGAAGGCGACGTAGCCCAGGTCGAGCAGGCCCGCGAAGCCGACGACGATGTTCAGCCCGAGCCCCAGCAGCACGTAGATGCCGATGATGACGACGACCTGGCTCAGGAAGGGCCCCACGATCCTCGGCACCAGGATCAAGAGGCCCAGGACGGCAAGGAACCCGATCATCTTGCCGGCCCTGCCCCGGACGAGCCCGCGGATCGAGCGCATACCGGCCGCGTCCGCGGAGCGCTCGCCCGCGGGCGGCGAGACGGTCGCGCGCTGGGCCCGCGTCGATCGCCACCACGAGAAGGCGAAGCCCAAGGCGAACATGAGGATCGCCCCCAGCACGGTCATGCCACTCCGCTCGTAGAGCCAATCGCGGGAGATGGGGATCCCGAAGTTATCGGTGACGTTCCTGAAGACCTGGGTCAGGAAGGGCTCCGCCATCGAGATGACGAGCAGAGTTCCCAGCCCCGTCAGGATCGCCCGTCGCATACGCGGAGCCGTCTGCTGGAGGAGAGCGCCCAGCACGCCGAGGGAGACGCCGGCGGCGAAGAGAACCATCGCTCCGAAGCCGACCGTCCGGCCGAAGGAGAGGATACCCTCGATCAGGCGCGGGGTGAACGACTGGAACATCGTCCGGACGTGCTCCTCGCCGATCAGGTCGACCGCCAAGATCGTGACGGCCGAGAGGGCCCCCGCCACCGCTCCGGCGAGGGCTCCGGCGGACGCAGCGGACGCCAGCCCCGTCGCCATCCCCGCCCGTTCGCGAGACCGGGCGGCCATGTAGCCGGTCCCCGCCGCCGTGATGGCCAGCAGCGTGAAGCTCAGCCCGATGACGCCCGCGATGATCCCTCGCGCGTCGAACTTCTCCACCATCCCGACGACCATGAAGTAGACGGCGACCAGGCCGCCGATCATGCCGACGGTCACGGTGCTCCTCGTGGACCCGGTCCGCCCGTCGGCGGTCATGACCGAGGCCCGCCCCGCCAGCGCCCGAGTGCTCATCTAGGCGCGGTCCCCTTCGGTGCTGCCCAGCAGGCCGCCGGGGCGGAAGATCAGGACGAGGACGAGGATGCCGAAGGCGATGATGAGCTGGAGCTGGTTGGGCGAGGGGACGTTGAACCCCTCGAGCAGCAGGAAGGGCCCGACGGCCTCGAACACCCCGAGCAACAGGCCGCCGATCCCCGCGCCGGCGACGTTACCGATGCCTCCGAGCACGGCGGCCGTGAACGCCTTGATGCCGGGGATGAACCCCATGTCGAACTTCACCTGGTTGAACAGGAAGATGAAGAGGATCCCTGCGGCGCCCGCGAGGAGGCCGCCGATCGCGAACGTGCTCACGATGGTGCGGTCGACATCGATGCCCATGAGCGCCGACGTTTCCTTGTCCTCGCCGACGGCGCGCATCGAGCGTCCGGTACGCGTCTTCTTGATGAACCAGTAGAGGCCGGCCATCAGAAGGAAGGCGCCCACGATGGCCACCACCTCGGTGCGCTGAAAGCGCCAGCCGAGGAACTCCCACGCGCCCCTCAGGATGTCGATCTGCGGGTAGGCGGTGGCCTGTGCCCCGTAGAAGCCCCGGAACGAGTTCTGTAGGAAGAGGGAGGCCCCGATGGCGGTGATGAGCGGCACGAGCCGCGGTGCTCCCCGCAGGGGCCGATAGGCCACCCGCTCGAGGGCGACCGCCACGGTCGTGGAGACCACCATGGAGACCAGGAGCAGGACGCCGATCGCCACGATGGGCTGGCTGTTCAAGAAGCCCGTCTGGTCCATCCACCGGGCCATGAAGTACGCGGTGAACGTCCCCGACATGAAGACCTCGCCGTGCGCGAAGTTGATCATGAAGAGGATGCCGTAGACGAGTGTGTAGCCCATGGCGATCAGGGCGTAGACGCTCCCCCGAGCGACGCCGTCCACGATGAACGACTGCCAGTCGCTGGTGGTGAACGTGCCCTTGTCCAGGGTCTTCCACGATCCCCACACCACCCCGACCAGCAGGGTGATCGACAGCAGCCACAGGATGATCGAGCGCAGGGGCAGGCGCATGAGCCTGCGCTGAACCTGCCCCGGACCTACGTCGGGCGGCTCGGGCGCTGCTTCTTGCTTCATCTGCTTATCGTCGTCGGCCATGAGTCAGCTTCCGGTGTTCGGGAC
This sequence comes from Actinomycetota bacterium, assembly GCA_036396755.1. Taxonomy (GTDB): domain Bacteria; phylum Actinomycetota; class UBA4738; order UBA4738; family CALAEC01; genus DASWKG01. The sequence continues at coordinate 19,263 of DASWKG010000040.1, read as the reverse complement.
GAGTGCCGCGGGCGGGTCTTCCGACCCGCCCGCGGCATCCTACACGCTCGCTCATCGCGTGCGCGAGTTCTTGTCCCTGATCTGCTACTTGATCTCTCCCGAGGCCTTCTCCTCCGGCCAGACGACCACGAACTCGCCGCCCTGGACCTGGCTGACCGTGATGGTGGCACCCGCGTTGCAGTCGCCGATCGCGTCTTCGGTCGGCGTGCAGTCGAGCGAGCCCAGGATGCCCTCGAAGCCGGTGATCCCGAACATCGCGTCCTTCAGGGCGACCCGGGGGATCAGCGTGACGCCGTCTCCCTCGATGGCGACCTCCTCGATGGTCTCGAGGAGCATCGTGGTCGCGTCGAACGCGTGCGCGTGGAACACCGACGTCGGCTCCCCGAACTGCTCCTCGTACGCGGGGATGAACTCGTCCTGATAGAAGCCACTCGCGAACTCGAGGTCGGGGCCGGAGAGGAAGACGCCCTCGGCGTTCTCCGCTCCCGCGGCCTCGATCCAGTCCGGCGTGAGCATCCCGTCCGCGCCCCCGAGCAAGGCGTCGGAGAGTCCCGGGACCTCGCGGGCCTGGGCTGTGACCAGGCCACCCTCGGCCACGAAGATCGGGTAGTAGAGGAACTCCGGGCTGCCCGCCGCGATGCTGGTGAGCAGGGGCCCGAAGTCGGTGTCGCCGACCTGCACGGCCTCCTGGGAGCTCACCTCACCGCCGAACTCGTTCGTGAAGGTCTCCGTGAACACCTGCTGGAGCTGGTCGGCGTACGGGCTGCCGTCGTGGATCGTCGCCGCGGTGGTCAGTCCCAGCTCCTCCGAGACGAACTGCGCCATGGCCGCCCCCTGCACCTTGTCGTTGTGCGCGGTGCGCAGGTAGTACTCCTGGTGCGTCGTGGGGTCGGTCAGCGAAGGCGCGGTGTTCGACGGCGAGATCAGGACGATCTGCGCGTCGGACAGGATCTGCGACGCCGGCTCACCGGCGCCCGAGCAGCTCGTCCCGACCACGCCCACAAGCTCCGGGTCGGCCGCCAGGTTCGTCGCACCGGCGGTCCCACCCTCGGCCGAACAGCCGTCGTCCTCATGCACCAGCTCAACGGGGTGGCCGGCAACCTCGCCCGGGGTCCCGTCGAAGGCGCCGTCGTAGTAGTCCAGCGACAGCTCGACGCCGTGCTGGCCGTCGAGGCCGAGGCTTGCGTTCTCCCCGGTGATGACGAGCAGCGTCCCCACCTTGATCGGGGAGCCCTCCGGTACCTCGACGCAGACGTCGCCGGCGGGGCACTCCGCGCCGTCGCCGCCACCCCCGCCCCCGCCCCCGCCGTTCTCACCGTCATCGCCGCAGGCCGCCGCGATCAGCGAGACCGCCGCGAGCGCGCCTACGAGCAGGTGCCATTTCGGTTTTCTCATCAAGCTCTCCTCCCTAGATGTGTCCCGTCCTTCTGTGCGAAGGGATCCCCTCCTCCTGCCTCCCTCCTTTCCTCTCCCGGCCGGTTCGCCACAGCGGGCGAGCCGGGCATTCCTACTACCACACTCCCGCGCCCATCTCCAAGTCGAGGCCCACATCCTGCGCGGGTGGGCCCGTCCGCGGGAGCCACTCCCTCCGTCCTACGAACGCGCCTCCGGTCCGGGATTGCCGGCCCGCCCGACGTGGGCGCCAAGACGCTCCCTCTCGGCGATCAGCGACGTCAACAGGACCTCCTCGTCGAGGGCCCGGGACTCGAGCCGGCGGCACCGGGCCTCGGCGACGCGATACTCCCGGTCCGCGAAAGCCGTCTCGGCGATGAACGAGCGCACCAGCAGCTCGTCGGCCAGCCCCCTGCGCTCGCCGAGCTCGTCACGGAGGATGGAGAGCCGGGTACGGGCGCCGCGGATCTCGGCGTCCATGCCTGAGAGTGCAAGTGTGAGCTTGGTCATCATCACGGGATGGGGAAGAAGAAGTCTAGGGAAGCGGAGCCAAGGAGGCAAGCGTCCGAGTTGACTCATCCAGAAATGTCCTCGAAAGAGGAGCTGCGCCTCACCTAATGATGTCCTCGAAGGAGCCGTGCTCACCACGGCTCCTCAGGAGGGGTGGCAGTGGGGCTTTCGATGGCGCAACGGAAAGCGGTGACGAAAGCCGGGATCGATCCACGAGCGGCAGATCCCTATCCGGACCTTCGCCGAGTGGGATGCGCGAGATCGCGGGATGCGAGGACCGGCTCCTCGAGCTGGCGAAGACCCAACCCGAGAAGCGAAAGGAGGTGACGGCCCCAGCGGACCACCCCTTCAGGGAGACCTTCTCCTGGAAGCAGTGTTCGAGGACATCTTTGGTGAGGCAACCGGTGGAACCCTTCGAGGACATCTTGACCTGAGGCAACAGGGCGTTCGTTTCTGTGCCCGGGGTGGGACTCGAACCCACAACACGCCGGGTTTGAGCCGGCGACCTCTGCCAGTTGGGTTACCCGGGCGTCGTCTCAGTCTAGGGCAAAGAGGCGAGCTCCCCTCGGCAACGGCGCGTCACGGACACGATCCGGTAGCCCCGGATCGATCCATCTGGTACGAATGCCTCGTGCGGGTCGCGATCTGCGCCGACATGGTGGGGGTGTCCGGCATCGACCGGTACGAGCAGTGCTTCCCCTCCTGGGCCGGCGAGTACCGCCACGGCGTGCGGATGATCGTGGGCGACGTCCGCGCCGCGGCCGAGGCGGCCTTCGCGGCGGGCGCCGACGAGGTCGTCCTCGCCGACTGGCACCACCTGGGCCGGAACCTCCCCACGGCCGCCTTCCCGGGGCTCCCCGTCCGCCGGCTCTGGGAGCGCGGCCGGCCGACCATCGGCCCGGAGGCGCTGAACCGGCCCGACGCGGCGATCTTCGTGGGGTGTCACGCCGGCGCGGGCCATCCGGAGGGATTCCTCTCGCACACCGTCGGGATGGGGATGTCGGTCGCCCTCGACGGTGAGCCGCTCTCCGAGGCCGGGCTGTGGGCCCTCGCGCTCGGGGGCGGCGGCGTCCCGGTGGCGGTGATCTCGGGAGATCAGCGGGCGATGGAGGAGGCAGCCGCATCGCTGCCCGGCATCCGCGCGGTCGGCGTCAAGGCGGGGACCTCTCGCACGTCGGCGATCCTGCGCGACCCCGGGGACGCGCGGGAGGAGCTGGCGGAGGCCGTCGCGAAGTCCCTCGTCTCCCCGCCGGAGCCAGTCATCCATCCGTTCCCCGCGACCGCCACGATCCGGTTCGCGGACCCCGCGAACGCCCGCCGGGCGGCGAGCCGCGCCGTCGGTGAGCTCACCGGTCCACGCGACGTGAGCGCGCGGCTCGGGTCGGTGCACGACCTGATGCCGTTCGCGTTCCGGGGGCTGCTCGCGACCCGGCTCGGGGCGAGCCTGCGGGCGGTCGATCGACTGCAGGCGCAGGGCCGCGGCGCGGGCGCGCGGGCGCGGTCAGCCGGCGTGCTCGCCCTCACCGGGTGGGCCGAGCGCAGGGTCGTCCGCGCCTGGGCCGCCGAGCCCGCCGGGCTCTTCCCCCCCGTCGGGGGTCCTTCTGGCCCGGCGCCGGCGCCGCTCTAGCGCTCCGGCCGCCCCGCCCAGCGACGCCACCCATCCCCCGGCGAGGCCGATGTAGATGCCGGCGCCCCCCACCAGGAACATCCGCGGGACCAGCACGCCCTCCGCCTCATCCGCCGTCAGATCCGAGTCGACGGCGACGTCCTCCGCGAGCGCGCGCCGCGCGTCCTCCTCGAGGTTGCGGAGGTCCCCGCCCACGAGCGTCACGACCGCGGCGCCGGCCACCAGGGCGAGGGCCGCCGCGACCCGGCCGCCACCCGCGCGCGGAACCCGGAACGCGAGCGCCGACACGACCACCCCGAGCGCGAGGAGGATCCACCCGTGGGTGGACTCGAAGCCGAACGCGACCTCGCGGGTCCGCCTGCCACCCAGGTCGGTCAGGTCGAGGTCGATCAGCGCCCACGGGAGCAGCGCGCCCGCGACGATCGCGAGCCCGCCGAGGCCCACGAGCCATGCCGCGGCCACCGGGCGGCGACCGGCGGAGGGCTCCGCCGCGGCGGAGCCCTCCGAGGTCGTGGGTTCGGGATCGGGTGCTTCCGGGTCCACCCCTATGCCGCGGGAGGAGGCGGCGGCGCCATCGGCGCGCCCGCATCGGACTTCGCGGCGAGGGACCAGATCGACCCGACGGACGCGAGGATCGTCCCGACGAGGACGACGTACAGCCCGATGCCGACCGAGACCCCCTCGGGGATGTCGGTGATGTCGATGATCGCGGCGTAGAGCATGAACAGGGACGCAAGCGTCGCCAGCACCCCGATCACGCGCCTCGTCGTCGAGGCCGCTACCGACCAGATCACGCCGGCGAAGATCGCCAGCACGATCCCGGTGCCGAGGTAGAGCTTCCCGTCGTCGGTGTCGAGGCCCGACAGCGACTGACCGGGAACGCTCGCGAACTCGAGCAGGGAGCCGACGGCCATGAGGAGGCCCCCGATGCCCAGCAGCATCGCTGCCTTCTTGCCGGCGGTCATGTACGCCGACCCCGCGAGACGGTGCGCCCTTCCATGTTCTTCCCCCTTTCGTCGTGGTGCCCGTTCGTGCTGCCCGGGCTCCCGCGCTCCAACTGCCCGACCGCTTCACTGCCGAGCAGCACACGTAGCTCCGACATCAGGCCGGCCGATGCGTCGACCCGATACCCCTCCGCGAGCCGGAGCGTCGTGCCCCGGCCGTTCGCCAAGAGTCGCAGCTGCACCTCGACGCTGCCCGGGTGCGCGGCCAGCACCTCCTTGAGGCGCGTCACGAGGCCGTCGGTGCACTGCTGGCTCGGGATCTGCAGCAGCACCGGCTCGCCCTTTCGGACCGGCGGCTCGCCCGACTCGTCGAGCTGCTTCACCTCGAGCGCGACGAGCTGCAGCTCGCGTCCGCGCAGGTCGGCGCGGCCCTTGACGAGCAGGATGCGGTCGGCGGTGAGAAGGTCGGCGAGGCGCTCGTACACCGAGGGGAAGATGACGACCTGGATGCCGCCGGTCAAGTCCTCCAATCGAAGGAGGCAGTAGGGCTCGCCCTTCTTGGTGTACCGGCGGGTGACCGCGGCGACGATGCCGCCGAGCGTGACCACGTCGCCGTCGCCGAGGCCCTCGACCTCGGACATCTCGAGGTCGGTCTGCGCCTCGAGCCGGTCCCGGACCTCGAGCAGCGGGTGGTCGGTCACGAAGGTGCCGAGCATCTCCTTCTCCTGGCGGAGGAACTCGGCCTTCTCGAACTCCTCGCCCTGCAGCACGGTCTCATCGATCTCCTCCCATCGCTGGCCGCCGTCCATCGCGAGCAGCGACTCCTGGCCCGAGGACCGCGCCCGCAGGTCGGAGAGGATGGGGCCCGCCACCTTGTCGTAGCCCTCGAGCAGGCCGCGGCGCGTGTAGCCGAGCGAGTCGAACGCGCCCGCCGCGATGAGGCTCTCGAGCACCTTCTTGTGGAGCACCCCGTGGTCCACCTTGCGGCAGAAGTCGGCGAAGGACGCGAACGAGCCCTTCGTCTTCCGCGCCGCGATGACCTGCGCGACGACGCCGGCGCCGACGTTCCGCACCGCCGAGAGCCCGAACCGGATGTCGCCCTCGTGCGGGGTGAAGTCGAGGTCGGAGGCGTTGATGTCGGGCGGGAGGACGCTGATGCCCATGCCGCGGCAGGCGTTCAGGTAGTAGGGCTTCTTGTCCTTGTCGTCCTTCACGCTGGTGAGGAGGGCGGCCATGTACTCCACGCGATGATGCGCCATCAGGTAGGCCGTCTGGTAGGCGATGAGCGCGTACCCGCAGGCGTGCGAGGCGTTGAAGCCGTAGTCGGCGAACGGCGTGATGAGACCGAAGACCGCGTTCGCCAGCTTCTCGTCGTAGCCGCGCTCCACGGCCTGGCGCACGAACTGCTCGCGGTGGGGCGGGAGCAGCTCCGGCTGCTTCTTCCCCATGATCTTCCGGAGCTTGTCGGCCTCCCCCATCGTGTAGCCGGCCATGATGACGGCGATCTCCATGACCTGCTCCTGGTACACGATCACGCCGTAGGTGTGCTCGAGGACCGGCTCGAGATCGGGGTGGGGGTAGGTGACCGGCTGGCGTCCGTGCTTGCGCTCGACGTACTTCGTGTGCTCGCCCTGGCCGAGCGGCCCCGGCCGGTAGAGCGCCAGCAGGGCCATGATGTCCTCGAAGCGGTCGGGCGCGAGGTCCTTGACGAGCGACCGCATGCCGCCCCCCTCGAGCTGGAACACCCCGGTCGTCTCGCCCCGGCGGAGCATCGCGTAGCTCTCGCCGTCGTCGGTGGGGAGCTCGTCGATGTCGAGCGGGGCGCCGCGCTCGCGGAGCATCCGCACGGTGTCGTCGATCACCGAGAGGTTGCGCAGGCCGAGGAAGTCCATCTTGAGGAGGCCGAGCGTCTCCGCGCCGTGCATGTCGAACTGGGTGACGATGCGCTTGGAGTCGTCGCGCGAGTCCTTGGCGAGCTTGAGCGGCATGTACTCGACGAGCGGGGCGTCGCCGATCACGACGCCGGCGGCGTGGACCGAGTCCTCGCGGCGCAGCCCCTCGAGCGCGCGGGCCGTGTCGATGATCTCCTTCGACTCCGGCTCCTTCTCGTAGGCCTCCTTCAGCTCGTGCGACATCTCGAGCGCCTTGTCGATGGCGAACTCGCGGCCGAGCACCGCGGCAGGGAACATCTTGCACAGGCGATCCCCCGTGGAGGCCGGGTAGTTCAGCACCCGCGCCGCGTCGCGGATCCCCTGCTTCCCCTTGATCGTCTGGAACGTGATGATCTGCGCCACGTGGTCGTGGCCGTACGTGTCGGCCACGTACCGGATGACCTCGTCGCGCCGGCGCTCGTCGAAGTCCATGTCGATGTCGGGCATCTGCTTGCGCTCGGGGTTGAGGAAGCGCTCGAAGATGAGCCCGTAGCGGAGCGGGTCGATCTGGGTGATGCCGAGGCAGTACGAGACGACCGATCCGGCGGCCGAGCCGCGACCGGGGCCCACGCGGATGCCCCGCTCGCGGGCGAACCGGATGAGGTCCCAGACGATCAGGAAGTACGCGGAGAACCCCATGCGGGAGATGACGTCGAGCTCGGCGTCGAGTCGGTCCTTGACCTCGGCGGTCACGTCGTCGTAGCGCGACGCGGCGCCCTCCTCGGCCAGGTTCCGGAGGTACGCGTCGAGGTCCTCGCCGCCCGGTGGCTCGAAGTGGGGGAGGCGGTGGACGTCGGTGTGCTCGACGAGCGGCCCCTCGAGGTCGGGGATCAGCTCCACGGACTCGGCGATCTCGAGCGTCGAGTCGCACGCCTCGGGGAGCTCGCGGAAGAGCGTGCGCATCTCCTCGGCGGACTTCACGTAGAACTCCTCGGTCTCGAACTTGAGGCGCTCGGTGTCGGCAACGACCTTGCCCTGCTGGATGCACAGGAGCACGTCGTGGGCGCCGGCGTCGCCGGGCTCGGTGTAGTGCGTGTCGTTCGTGGCGACGAGCGGAAGGCCGACCTCGCGCGCGACCTCGATCAGCTTGGGGAGGACCGCCCGCTGGTCGGGCAGGCCGTGGTCCTGCAGCTCGACGTAGAAGTTGCCCGCCCCGAAGATGTCGCGGTAGGTCGCGGCCACCTCGCGCGCCTTCTGGTCCTGGCCGGCGGTGAGCATCCGGCAGAGCTCGCCCGCGAGGCAGCCGCTGAGCCCGATGAGCCCTTCGGCGTGCTCGGCGAGCAGGTCCTTGTCGATGCGGGGCCTCTGGTAGAAGCCCTCGAGGTGGGCGTCGGTGACGAGCCGGAGGAGGTTGCGGTACCCGGCCTGGTTCCGGGCGAGGATCGTGAGGTGCCGGTACTTGGCCTCGTTCTCACCGGGTTTGCGGTCGAAGCGCGTGCCGGGGGCGACGTAGGCCTCGACGCCGAGGACGGGCTTGATGCCCCGCGACCGGGCCTCGCGGTAGAAGTCGAGGGCCCCGAACATCACGCCGTGGTCGGTGATGCCGATCGCGGGCATCCCGTGCTCCGCCACCGCGTCGAAGATGCTCCTGGCCCTTGAACCGGCCGGGACGGTGATGCGGGAGAACCCGTCGAGGAGCGAGAACTCGGTGTGGGTGTGCAGGTGGACGAAGCTGTCGGTTCCCATAACGCCCTGTCCGTTCACCCCCGGGGGAAGGATCGTCTCCTCGGCCAACCCTTCTGCCAGCCCTGCGTCATGGGCTGTGGATAACGTTCTCCACACCTGTGGAGAACTTACATGCTTGTAATTCCGGCGGGACCAAATCTATACTCCGGCGGAAGACCGGTCAAGCGTGGAGCCAAGAGCGGAGGCGGCATGCGGCTCTCCTATTCGAGCATCCAGACCTACGAGACCTGCCCGGCGAAGTTCCGGTTCCAGTACGAGGACCGGGTGCCGACGCGGTCCTCCCCCGCCCTCTCCTTCGGCGACTCGCTCCACCAGGCCCTGCACCGGTTCCACGACCGCCCGGTGCCCGTGCCGCCGCCGCTCGAGGACCTGCTCGAGATCCTCGACGGCGTCTGGGTCTCCGACGGCTACACCGACGCCTCCGAGGAGGCGCAGTACCTGTCCCACGCGCGCGCGGTCCTCGCGCAGTACCACCGGGAGAACGCAGGCTCCTACCGGATCCCGGCCGCGCTCGAGCACCGCTTCCAGATCGAGGTCGAGGGCGTGACGCTCTCGGGCATCATCGACCGGATGGACCGCCTCCCCGGCGGCGGCTACGAGATCATCGACTACAAGACGAACCGGCGGCTCCCGCCGATGAGCCGCATCGAGCAGGACCTCCAGCTCTCCATCTACCACCTGGCGGCCAAGGAGGTCTGGGGCATCGAGCCGGAGCGGCTGACCCTCTACTTCCTGCTCCCGAACCAGCGGATGACCACGAGCCGCTCCCCCGCCCAGATCGACGAGCTGCGGCGGAGGATCGCGCTGGTCGCCGAGCGCGTCGAGACCGGGCACTTCGAGGCGCGCGAGAACCCGCTCTGCAACTGGTGCGACTTCCAGCACCTGTGCCCGGTGTTCCGCCACAAGTTCGAGCGCGAGTCGGCCCCGAAGATCATCGAGGTCGTCGACGAGTGGGTGCGGCTCAAGAAGGAGCACGCCGAGCGGTGGAAGCAACTCGACGAGCTGGCCGCCGTGCTCCGCGCGTACGCGAAGGAGCACGGGCTGAAGCGCCTCTACGGGAACGACGGGGCCGTGAGCCTCGTCGAGCGCGTCGAGCAGGCGACCGACCCCCAGGTGGTGCGCCGGCTGCTCGAGCCGCTCGGGCTCTACGAGTCGGTGCTGACGATCGACCCGGCCGCGCTGGGCTCCCTCATCGAGCGCCGGATGCTCCCGCCCGACGTCGAGGACGAGCTGCTCGCCTCCCGCGACGCCGTCAAGACCAGCACCGCGCTGTACCTCCGCGACCGCGAAGGAAGGTTCGTCCGCCGGTAGCTCGTTTCGCGGTCTCCCAGCCGCTCCCGGATTTCGGTTCCCCACGTTCTTTCGTCAGCTAGCCACCTGGGGGGTGGCTGGATGACGGAAGAACGCCGAATCAGCGAGCCGTGTGGGTTCGTGTCGTACCCGTGAGGTTTCCTCTCCGCATGGCACGCGGCGGACAGCGGCTTCGGTCGACGCTCCCGAGAACCCCCGAGATCGCGGATGCGGCCTCCGCCCGCCTGGCTCGCCGGCAGCACGGGGTGGTGACCCTGGACCAGGCCCGAGCCGCCGGCCTGTCTCAGCGAGCCATCGACCGGCGGCTCGGGAGCGGGCGTTGGGAGCGGCTCCATCCCGGCGTCTACCGGGTGGGCGGCGCACCTCCCTCCTGGGAGCAGCTCGTGCTGGCGGCCTGCCTGCACGCGGGAGAGGGGTCGGCGGCCTCGCACCGCTCGGCGGCGGCCCTCTGGAGGCTCGCCGGCGTCGACGTCACGATCGTGGAGATCATCGCCCCCCGCCGGGCACGAGGCAGAGGCGTGGTGGTCCACGAGGTGTCCGTCCCTACCCGGCAGACCACTACCGTCGGGGTGATCCCGGTGACGAACCCGACCCGGACGCTCCTCGACCTGGGAGCGGTGGTGAATCCGGACGTCGTCGAGCAGGCGCTGGATGACGCGCTCCATCGGGGGCTCACCACGATCACCAAGCTGCGAGGGATCCTCCGTCGCGACGGGGGGCGCGGCCGGCGTGGGGCCGGCGTGCTCCGGAAGCTCCTTGAGGCCCGCGACCCTCGCTCGGCACCGCCGGAGAGCGTGCTGGAGGCTCGCCTCGGACGCCTCCTTGCGAGGAGCGGCCTCCCCAAGGCGACCCCGCAGTACGAGGTGCGCGATCGGGGCACGCTGGTCGGCCGGGTGGACTTCGCGTGGCCAACGGAGATGGTCGCCGTCGAGGCCGACGGCTACCGGTTCCACTCCGGAGCACGAGCCTGGCGTCGCGATCGCGCTCGCGGGAACGCGCTGACCGGTCGCGGATGGCGCGTCTTCTACGTCACGTGGGACGACGTCACCCGGCAACCGGAACGACTTCTCGCCGAGCTGAAACGCGCCCTCCGATGATGAGCCGAGTTTCTTTCGTCATCCACCCACCTCCGGGGTGGCTCGATGACGAAAGAACGGCGTTCAGGCGCGGGCTTTCCTGAGGGCCTTCTCGAGGTCCTTGGGGAGGGGCTCCTCGATCTCGATCCGCTGGCCGGTCATGGGGTGGGTGAAGGCGAGGCGCCACGCGTGGAGGAAGGGGCGGTCGAGGCCGAGGCGCTTCGCCTGGTCGCCCCCGCCGCGGTAGGCGCGGTCGCCGAGGATGGGGTGGCCGACCGCCGTGAGGTGGACGCGGATCTGGTGGGTGCGGCCGGTGCGAGGGCGGACCTCGAGGAGGGCCGCGTTGTCGAGGCGCTCGCGGACGCGGGCCCAGGTCTCGGCCTCGACGCCGCCGTGGCGCACCACGATGCGCGCCCCCCGGCGGCCGAGCGGCGCCTCGACCGCGAACTCATCGTTCGCGGGGATGCCGCGGACCAGCGCGAGGTAGGTCCGCTCGATCTCGCGCCGCGACAGCATGCCGGTGAGGGCCTCGTGGGTCTCGTCGTCCTTCGCCACGACGAGGAGGCCCGAGGTGCCGGCGTCGAGCCGGTGGACGATGCCCGGACGCTCGGGACCTCCGACGGTCGAGAGCGGGACGCCCATCCCGAGGAGGCGGTTCACCAGGGTCCCCTCGCGGCGGGCCCGGGTGGGATGGGTGACCATGCCGGCGGGCTTCGCGACGATCAGGAGGTGCGGGTCGTCGTGGCGCACGGGCACGCCGCCCTCCTCCGGCGGCGGCGTCATCTCGGCGAGGTCGGCCTCGATCCGCTCACCGCCCTCGAGCCGGAACGACTTCGGCCGCGCCACGCCGTCGACCGTGACCCGGCCGTCGGCGATCGCGCGCTGGACGTCGGCGCGGGGCACCCCGGCCTCTTCGGTGAGGACGACGTCGAGGCGCCCCGGCCGGCCCTCGATCTCGATGCCCACGGTCAGCCCCCCGGGGGCTCGTCGGGGCGCCTGCGGAGGCCCGACAGCACCAGGATGGCCGCGCCCACCACGATCGCCATGTCGGCCACGTTGAAGACCGGCCACACGTGCAGGTCGATGAAGTCGACGACCTCGCCCGAGAAGCCAGGGCCTCGCACGAACCGGTCGGTGACGTTGCCGAGCGCCCCGGCCAGCACCAGGCCGAGCGCGATCGCGGTGGGCCGATCGGGGAGGTCGCGCGCCGCGTAGAGCACGGCACCGATCACCACCACGCTCACCACCACGAAGAGCCAGGTGAGGCCGCCGAACAGGCCGAAGGCGCCGCCCGGATTCGTGGTGAACCGCAGCCGGAGGACACCCGGGATGAGGTCGATCGGCGGCCGGCCGTCGAGGTGGCTCTCGGCGAGGATCTTGGTGAGTCGGTCGAGCCCGTAGGCCCCCGCAGCGGTCAGGTAGAGGAGCTGGCCGGTGCGAGCCGAGGCCTTCAGCGGCGCCCTTCGGCCTGCGCGTGCTCGATACACAGCGTCGCGTAGGGCAGCGCCTTGATCCGGGCCTTCTCGATGGGCTTGTCGCATCGCTCGCAGAGCCCGTAGGTCCCGTGCTCGATCCGGTCGAGCGCGCGGTCGATCTTGTCCATAAGGTCCTTGATGTTGTTCGAGAGGGAGAGGTCCTTCTCGCGCTCGAAGGTGTTGGTGCCGGCGTCGGCGTACTCCTCGTCGAAGGACATCTCTCCGGACGATTCGGACTGGCTGGACCCGAACGAGGTCTCGTCGAGCTCGGCGAGCTGGCGCTCGAGCTCCTTCCGCTCCTCCTGGAGCAGCTTGCGGATGGGGTTGGTCTCCGCCTTCGTGAATGCCTTCTTGGTCGCCATCGGGATCGCGGGGACGGTAGCACGCGCCTCGACTTCGCGCCAAGGAAGCAGGCTCAGGCGTGGCGGATCCGGGCCCGGACGTCCTCGGGGCCGAGGCCCGCCACCTCGAAGGCCTTCGCCCGGGAGGTCATGCCCGTTCGGAGCCGGACCGCCGAGGGGGGCACGCCCAGCGCGTCGGCGAGGCGCCTCCGGGCCTCGTCGGTGGCGCGGCCGCCCTCGGGGGCGGCCTGCACCCTGATCACGAGGCCCCGCTCCTCGACCAGGACGCCCGGACGCGGCGACCTCGGGATCACCCGGACCGCCACCGTGCAGCCCGTCCCCGACCCGCGAACCCACTCCGCCCCCATGGCGGTGGATACAATCGCACGGTCGGGATCCCGCGGTGACGCGGGGTCCCGCTTCCCGCCGGGTCCGCATCGGTTCGAGGAGCGACGCATGCCGAGGTACCGCCCCATCGAGACGAAGGTCGATTACCCCGCGTTCGAGCGCGGCATCCTCGAGCTGTGGCGCGAGCAGGACGTCTTCGCCAGGTCGCTGAAGGCCCGCGAGGGCGCTCCCGAGTGGGTCTTCTACGAGGGCCCGCCGACGGCCAACGGGAAGCCCGGCATCCACCACGTCCTGGCGCGCACCTTCAAGGACGTCTACCCGCGCTTCCGCACGATGACCGGCCATTACGTTCACCGGAAGGCCGGCTGGGACTGCCACGGCCTGCCCGTCGAGCTCGAGATCGAGAAGGAGATCGGGGTCAACTCCAAGCGCGACATCGAGGAGTTCGGTGTCGCCGAGTTCAACCGCCGCTGCCGCGAGTCGGTGACCCGCTACGTGAAGGACTGGGCCCGGATGACCGAGCGCATCGGGTTCTGGCTCGACCTCTCCGATGCCTACATGACCATGCATCCCGAGTACGTCGAGAGCGTCTGGTGGTCGCTGAAGACGCTCCACGGGAAGGGCCTTCTCGGCGAGGACCACAAGGTGGTCCCGTGGTGCCCCCGCTGCGAGACGGCGCTCTCCGACCACGAGGTCTCGATGGGGTACGAGACCGTCGAGGACCCGAGCGTGTTCGTGAGGTTCCGCATCCGCGAGGCGTCGCGCGCCGATCTGGTGGGCGCCGATCTGGTGGGATGGACGACCACGCCCTGGACGCTGATCTCGAACACCGGCCTCGCGGTGGACCCTGGCGCCGAGTACGCGATCGTCGAGCGGGGCGGCGAGCGCCTGATCGTGGCCGAGCCGCTGCGCGAGCCGGCGCTCGGCGAGGAGGGGCGGGTGGCCGGGACGGTTCGCGGCGAGGAGCTGGTCGGCGCCCGCTACGAGCCCCTCTTCGACACGGTCGAGGGGGAGACGACCCACACGGTGGTGGGGACCGACTTCGTCTCGATGGCGGAGGGGACGGGCGTGGTGCACATGGCGCCCGCCTTCGGGGCCGAGGACCTCGACACCGGACGGCGGGAGGGCTGGCCGGTGTTCATCCCGGTCGACGACCGGGGACGGTTCACCGACCTCGCGCCGGCGTTCGTCCGGGGGCAGTTCATCAAGGAGGCCGACCCGCACATCATCGAGGACCTACGGGGGCGCGGGCTGCTGCTGCGCGACGAGCGGATCGAGCACACCTATCCCCTGTGCTGGCGCTGCGGCACGCCGCTCATCTACTTCGCGCGCACCTCCTGGTACGTGTTCACCACGCGGAGGAAGGACGAGCTGCTCGCGGCGAACGAGAAGGTGGGCTGGCACCCCGATCACATCAAGCACGGGCGCTACGGCAACTGGCTCGAGAACAACGTCGACTGGGCGCTGTCGCGGGCGCGCTACTGGGGCACGCCGCTGCCGGTGTGGCGGTGCGGCGAGGGCCACGACACCGTCGTGGGGTCGCTGAAGGAGCTCTCGGAGCTCGCGGGGCGCGACGTCACCGGCGTCGACCCGCACCGGCCCGACATCGACGAGGTGGCCATCTCCTGCCCCGAGTGCGGCGGCGAGGCGTCGCGGCTGCCCGACGTGATCGACGCCTGGTACGACTCGGGTGCGATGCCCTACGCGCAGTGGGGCTACCACCCCGACCTGGGCACCGGCGACGAGCTGCTCCGTCGGCGCTTCCCCGCCGACTTCATCTGCGAAGGGGTCGATCAGACGCGCGGATGGTTCTACTCGCTGATGGCCGAGGGGGTCCTGCTCTTCGGCGAGTCGGCGTACCGGAACTGCGTGGTCCTGGGCCTCGTCGTCGACAAGGATGGCCGCAAGATGTCGAAGAGCACGGGGAACGTCCTCGACCCCTGGTCGATCCTCGACACCGTGGGCGCCGATCCGCTGCGGTGGTACTTCTTCACCGCGGGCCCGCCGTGGCAGACGCGCCGCGTGTCGCCGGAGGCGGTGCTCGACGTGCTGCGCCGCTTCTTCCTCACGCTCTGGAACACCTACGCGTTCTTCGTGACCTACGCGAACATCGACGACGTCGATCCGGCAGGCCTCGTCGTGCCGCCCGCGGAGCGGCCCGCCCTCGACCGGTGGGCGCTGTCCCGGCTGCACTCGACGATCGCCGCGGCGCGAGACGGCCTCGAGCACTACGACGCGACCTCCGCCGCGCGCGCGATCGACGCGTTCGTCGACGACCTCTCGAACTGGTACGTGCGCCGGTCGCGGCGCCGCTTCTGGGACCCGGCCGGTCCGGCCGACGACCGCGACAAGGCCGCGGCCTTCCTCACGCTCCACGAGTCGCTGTCGGCCGTGGCCGCGCTGCTCGCGCCGTTCGCGCCGTTCATCGCCGAGGAGCTGCACCAGAACCTCGTGCGCGGCGCCGACGCCGACGCGCCAGAGTCGGTGCACCTCGCGGACTACCCCGAGCCCGACGAGGCGCTGCGCGACGCGCCCCTCGAGGAGGCGATGGCGCTCGCACGGCAGATCGCCTCGCTGGGGCGGGCGGCCAGGACGAACGCGAAGGTCCGCGTGCGCCAGCCGCTCCCTCTCGCGGTGGTGCAGGTCGCCGGCGACCCGGGACGGCTGGAGCCGCTGCTCGACCTGATCGCCGAGGAGCTGAACGTGCGGTCGGTCGAGCTGACGACGGCGGCCGAGGAGCTGGCGGGGTGGTCGGCGAAGCCGAGCTTCAAGGTGCTCGGCCCGCGGCTCGGCCCACGGGTGAAGGAGGTCGCCGCGGCGTTCACCGCCGACGACGGCGCGCTCGCGGCCCGGCTTGCCGCCGGGGATCCGGTCACGCTCGACCTGCCGTCGGGCGCCGAGACGATCTCGCCCGAGGAGGTCGAGCTGCACCGGGAGACGCGGACAGGCTGGGGGCTCGCCGGCGAGGCGGGGGTCACGGTCGCTCTCGACCTCGAGCTCGACGACGAGCTGCGCCTCGAGGGCCTCGCCCGCGAGGTCGTGCGCGCGGTCCAGGACGCCCGGAAGGCAGCCGGCCTCGAGGTCACCGACCGCATCCACCTCGGCCTCGATGCCGACGACGAGGTCCGGCGCGCGATCGACGCGCACGGCGACTGGATCCGGGCCGAGGTGCTGGCGTCCGCAGGCGCCGCGCCGGCCGACGGCTACCGCGACACCGTCGAGATCGAGGGGACCTCGCTCACCATCGCGATTGCCCGCGCCCGCTGAGCCGGGCTACGCGGGCTTGCAGGTGCCACAGGCGGTGAAATCGCGGCGCTTGGCCGTGGCCACGGTGATGCGCTCGGTGTCGCGGCGGCCCTTCACGTAGCGGCAGTCGGGCCGGTGGTAGGTGCCCCGCTCGGGGATCGCCACCACCTGGGACCGCGACGAGCTCGCCGCCGTCTTCTTGGCGCCCGCGGGCTTCGCAGCGGCGGTCGTCGTGGTCGCAGCGGTCTTCGCGGTCGTCTTCTTCGCGGTCGCGGTCTTCGCCGCGGCGGGCTTGGCCGCGGCGGTCGTCTTCGCCGCGACGGGCTTCGTCGTCGCCTTGGCGGCGGTCTTCGAGGGCGCCGCTGCCGCCGTCTTCTTGGCGGCCGTCTTCGCCGCGGCGGGGGCCGGGGTCGCGGCCGGCGCCGGCTTCGCGGTCGACGGTCGGGTCGCACCGGCGGGCTGCGCGGGACGGCGGACCGGCCTCGTCGGCGCCGTCACGGTCTCGCGCGTCCCCTCGTCGGGGCCGTACGGCGCCCCGGCCGTCGCCTCGCGGATCGGTCGCTTGCGGAAGACGCCGAGCGCCCAGAACACGGCCGACAGGGCGCTCGCCGCGATCGAGACGTAGACGAGCGTCAGCTCCTCGTCCTGGAAGAACCCGATCGCCAGCGAGACCACGGCGGCGATCAGGAAGACGATGGACGTTGCGTACATGCTCTCCCCCTAGACGTCGGTCGAGAGCACCCTACCGTACCCGGCGCTCACTCCTCGCCCCAGAACAGCTCGCGGAGCGACGGCTCGTCGTTGTCGTCGAGCGACGCCGAGCCGCCGGAGGGCCCCTCGGGGACCGGAGCGGGATCGGGATCGGCCGGTGGCTCCTCGCGCGCCTCCGGGTCGGGGGTCGGCTCGGGCTTCGCTTTGGTCTTCGTCGCGGGCTTCGTCTTCGCCGGCTTCGCCGTCTCCTGACGGACCCGGGTGGCCTCGCCGCGAAGGGCGTCCGCGTGGGACTGGACGAGCTGCGCCAGCTCCTGGAGGAAGTCGCGCTCCCGGGAGAGGAACGCCGCCGAGATGCCCGGACCGGCGCCGCCGCTCCCCTGCTCGGCCTGGGCGAGGATGCGGGCCGCCTCCTCGCGGGCCTCGCGGAGCACGTCCTCGGCCTCCCGGCTCGCGCCCTCGCTCGAGGCGCCGGCGCCGCGGAGCTCGATCTCCTCCCGCAGTCGCTTGTTCTCCTCGTGGAGCCCGGCGAGCTCCTCGGTCACAAGGTCGAGGAACTCGTCGACCTCACGCTCGCTGTAGCCGCGGAAGCCGAGCCGGAACACCTTCTCCTGAACCTGGACCGGCGTCAGCCGCCCGCTCGACGCGGCCGGGCCGTCGTCGCCGAGGAACCCGGCCTCCGCCGAGTCGCCCGCGTCGCCGCCGAACCCGGCGGCCTCCTCTCGATCACGCTTCCTGAACCGCGCCATGGGAACCTCCTTGGATTCAGATGACCCCGCCACACCCGATCGACCGCTGGATGATGCTGATGGCGATGAAGACGATGATAGGTGAGAGATCGAGCGCCATCATGCCCATCCGGATCGGCGGGATCAGCGCCCGCAGCGGCTTCATCACGGGCTCGGTCAGGTCGTAGATGACGTCCACGGCACGGCGCCCGAGCGGGGTACGCGGCGGAGGGAACCACGAGAGGAAGATGCGCGCGAGAAGGACGAGCCAGTACAGGAACAGGAGCAGGCAGGCGATGGAGCGGACGGTCATGCCGCCTCGCGGGGGCGGGGAGGTGCGAGCCGGTCGGGGCGCTCCCGCACGTTACAGCTGATTGTAGAAGCCGCCCTCGCGGATCCGCTCGCGCTCCTCCGCGGACACCTCCACCTCGCTCGGGGTGAGCAGGTAGACGCGGTTCGCGACGAGCTCGATCTTGCCGTCGAGCCCGAAGACGAGCCCCGACGCGAAGTCGACCAGGCGCCGGGCGATCGGGTCCTCGGTCCCCTGCAGGTTCATGATGACGGGGACGCCTTCCTTGTACTTGTCGCCGAGATCGCGCGCCTCGTTGAAGCGCTTGGGCTCGGCCCGGTGGATCATCCCCGACGTCGCGGCCGGGGTCTGCGGGATCGTGCGGACGGAGCTCTCGGTCATGGGGCTGGTCACGCGGACCTCGGGCTCGGCGCGGTGCACGCGCCGGAGCGGGGTCGCGCGCCGGACCGGCTCCTCGGCGAGCTCGGGCTCCATGCCGCCCTCGAGCTCGTCCTCCTCCACGAGGCCCAGGTACCTCAGGGTCCTCCGCCACGCGCCTGCCATCGTGTCCTCCTCACCGCTCCCTATCGCCGTGGGGCTCGGGCCGGGGGCCGAAGATAGCCGTCCCGACACGCACCATGGTACTGCCTTCCTCCACCGCTTCCTCGTAATCGGACGACATCCCCATCGAGAGCTCCCGGAGGCCGGGGAAGCGCTCCGAGAGGCGGACTCGCAGCTCCCGGAGCCGCCGGAAGAACGGCCTCGGCGGCTCGCCGAGGGGCGGGACCGTCATGAGGCCCCGCACGTCGAGGCCGGGGCGGGCCGCGGCCCAGCCGACGAAGCTCTGCAGGTCGCCCGGCGCGACGCCCACGCGGTGGCCCGCGAAGTCGACCTGCACGAGCGAGGGCACGCGGGCGCCTCGCTCCTCCGCCAGCGCGGCGAGCCGTTCGGCCGCCGCGCCGGGCTCGAGCGTGTGCACCCAAACGCCGAGCCCCACGAGCCGCGCCGCCTTCCCCCGCTGGAGGCGCCCGAGGAAGTGCCAGGTCGCGCCGGGCGCGACCGTCCGCTTCGGCTCGAGCTCCTGGAGATAGTTCTCGCCGAAGTCGCGCACCCCGGCCGCGGCGGCCGCCGACACGAGGTCCTCGGGCACCCGCTTGGTGACCGCGACGAGGCGGACCTCCTCACGGGAGCGTCCGGCCCGATCGCAGGCGGCGGCGATCGACGCCTCCACTCGCGCGAGGGCCTGGGCAAGCGCGGCGGTCATCGGCGGGCCACGACCATCGCCTGACGGCCGGTGACGCCGTCGCGCCGGTGCGAGAAGAACCGGGCCTCCTCGCAGGCGGTGCACTCGTCGGCGCGGTCGATCGTTCGGACGCCGGCCCGTCGCAGGACCCGCGCCACGGTGCCGGGAAGATCGAGGAAGACGGCGCCCTCCCGAGGCTCGAGCACGGCGCCGGCGTCCGAGCCCGCCGCGACGGCCAGGGCGACGTCCTCGCCGACCTCGTAGTGGCACGGCCCGATCGCCGGCCCGATCGCCGCGGCCGCCCGGCCGGGGTGCTCGAAGGTTCCCATCGCTCGGTCGACGATCCCCGCCGCGAGCCCCCGCCAGCCCGCATGCGCCGCGACGAAACACCCCTCGGCCTCGGAC
>DASWKG010000039.1:0-6214 GCA_036396755.1 Actinomycetota bacterium | reverse complement strand
ACGAGCACCGAGAGGACGAGGATCGCGGCCGCCGACCAGAGCGACACCCGCCCGGGTTGCCCCTCCTTCATCACGGCGGCGAGGCCGAGCAGGACCCCCGAGATCGCCAGGAGCGAGAGCGCGAACACGACGCGGTCGCTGCGGGCGGAGAAGCGCTGCGCACGATCCACGAGCGCGCCCTGCTCGGCGACGTCGGCCTGGAGCTGCCGCGTGGTCCGGGTGAGGACGGACAGCGTGTGGGGGTCCAGCCCCGTCGATGCGGCGGGAGCCGACCCCATCTCGCCGGCGAGCTTCAAGGCGCGGAGCGAGGCCGTCTCGGAGGCCTTCCCGATCGCCAGCTCGACCTCCGCCACGTCGGGGTGGTCGAAGGACGCGACCTGCCGGGCGGAGGAGGCGAGGGCCCCCTCGTTGGCCTGCAGGAGCGAGCCGAATTGGAAGCTCGTGAGCAGGCCGGTTCCGGTGAGCCCCTCGAAGAGCCGCGTGGCGAGCCGGGTCGCCCGGCTCGACGCCTGCCCCGCCTGCCGGTCGAAGCCGACCTGCGCGGTGGCCAGCAGGGATGCCACCACCGCGGCGATCCCGAGCAGGACCGCCAGGCGCCGGTCGAAGGGGCTGCGCCCCTCGACCTCGCCGACGGAGTCGGCGTCCATCACGCGGTCGCCTCGATCGCCACGGCGGCCAGGACGGCGATCGCCATCGCTCCGGTGCCGGCCACGAGGAGCCCCCGCCGCCGTCGCGGGTACCCGTGGGCCAGGGCGCCGAAGAGGAAGGCCAGCGCCACGGGGATCGTGGCGGCGACCTCGAGGCCGGCCTGCCGGCTGAGCCGGTCACCCCGCAGCTGGGTGGCCCCGGGGTCGATGGCCAGCAGGTCCTGGTACGACGCGAAGCTGTCGGCCAGCAGCAGCCCGACGTCGAACCCGCCCGTCGGGGTGCGGTATCGCTCGTCTCCCGCCTCCTCGACCGCCCCGAGAAGGCTTTCGCGGAGGGCGTCGTTCGCCTCGGCCTCGACGAGGAGGTGAGACCGGACGAGCCCGCTCGCGCGCCCCGCCGCGCTCCGGAACTCGTCCGAGCGGATCTCCGCGCCCAGCGTCCGGAAGATCAGCGGCGCCCGGTCGACGTAGATGTAGCGGATCTGCTCGACGGTGGCCGCGGCCTTCTTGACCTGCTCGCGGACGGCCTTTCCCCACAGGTCCGATGCGCTGGAGGACAGCAGGGCCGCCCGTCCGCCGATCAGCGCGGCAAGGAGGGCGGCCGTGGCCAAGAGGACGGCTCGGTCGCGGCGAGGCGGCGGCTCGGCGGAGATGTCTAGCGCCTCGCGGGCGGGCCCGCCACGGGGAGCGTCACGACGAACCGCGCGCCGTTGGGCTCGTTGTCCCGATAGCTGACGCCGCCGCCGTGCGCCTCCGTGAGCGCCTTGACGATCGCGAGGCCGAGCCCGACCGATCCGCTCGTGCGGTCGAGGCGGAAGGGCTCGAACATGTCCTGCTGCTCCTCCTGCGGGACGCCGGGCCCGTGGTCGCTCACCGAGAGCTCGACCCGGCCGTTGCTGGCCGCGGCTTCCACCACGATCGGTGGTGCGCCGTACCGGAGGGAGTTCGTGACGAGGTTCACCACGATCTGCTCGAGACGACCGGGGTCGGCCCGCAGCTCGATGGCGCCGTCGATCCGCGTCTGGACCGCTTCGGGCGTGTCCACGTAGCTCAGGGCTTCGCCCACCACCTCCGAGAGCCGGACCGGCGTGACCGTCAGCTCGAGGCGCCCGCGTTCGAGGCGCGCGAGGTCGAGCAGGTCGGTGGCGAGCCGCTCCAAGCGCCGGGCCTGATGGTCGGCGGTCGTGAGCAGCTCGATGCGCGTGCGATCGTCGAGCTGCTCGGGATGTCTGAGCACCACCTGCAGGGCGCCGCGGATCGAGGTAAGTGGCCCCCGCACGTCGTGCGCCAGCGTCGAGACCAGTCGGGACCGCAGGCGGTCCGTGCGGTGGGCCTCGTCGAGCGCCTCGGCGACGACCTCGCGCTGCTCGGTGAGGTTCCGCGCCATGAAGCCGGCCACGAGGGCGATCAGGAGGCCGATCCCCATACGGAAGGTGATGCTGTTCCACTGGAGCGTGAAGTCGTCGTAGGTCATCTCGCCGTAGATCTCCCGCCCGATGTAGAGCAGCGTGACGATGCCCCACACGGCGAGCGCGCCCCGGAGCTGGAACTTGGTCGCCGCCTCGAGCGGCAGGATGAAGAGGACGACCCAGATCGCCGTGCCGGGGTCGAACACCCAGAGCCAGACGTAGGTCGACGCCACGAGGATGTCGAGCGCCAGCGTCCACGTGGCCAGCGTGCGGATGCGGAGGAACCCGTCGACCCTTCGCAGGGCGACCCACGTCAGCGCGATGCCGGCGGCGAGGACGCCGGCGGTGGCGAAGGCGGCCACCTTGATCCACGGTGACGGGAACGGCCGGTCGGAGTAGAGCGCGACCTGCATGACCGTGAAGGCCACGGCGATGATGCGCACGACCACCATCGAATGCTCGGAGCGCACCAGGGCGCCCATCCGCTCGACGTCGGGGCCCGATGGGGTGACTCGGGCGGCGTCGCGCGAGCCGGGCCTGCGGACGGGCTCTGCGTCGCGTGTCATGGGGTCCCCCGCGGGCTCATGGGACATAGCGGATGTTCCCCCCACTCTAACCCTCAGTAGACGACCGCGCCCCGGGACGCGCTCTTGACCAGCCGGGCGTACTTGCCGAGCGCGCCGGTGGTGTAGCGCGGCGCGGGCGGGAACCAGCGCTCGAGCCGCTCGTCGACCATCTCCTCGGGGATCTCGAGGTGCACGACCCCGGCCTCCGCGTCGATCGAGATCGGGTCGCCGTCCGCCACCACCGAGAGCGGCCCCCCCTCTGCCGCCTCGGGAGCCACGTGGCCGACCATGATCCCACGCGTCGCGCCGCTGAACCGGCCGTCGGTGACGAGCGCGACCTGCTCGCCGAGCCCCGCCCCGACGATCGCCGCGGTCACCTTGAGCATCTCGCGCATCCCGGGCCCCCCGTGGGGGCCCTCGTAGCGGACGACCACCACGTCGCCGGGCTGCACCGTGCCCCCGGTCACCGCCTCGAACGCGTCCTCCTCGGAGTCGAACACGCGCGCCGGTCCCCGGAAGGTCGTGGTTGATGCCCCCGAGACCTTCATCACCGCGCCGTCGGGGGCCATCGTCCCGTGGAGGGCGACGATGCTCCCCGGCGGTCCGGCCGGGGCGCTCACCGGACGAACGACGTCGGTGCTCGTGTCCCGCGCCACGCCCTCCAGTGACTCGGCGAGCGTCTGCCCGATGGCGGTCGGTGCGTCTCCGTGCAGGAGGCCCGCGTCGAGCAGCTCGCGGAGCACGACGGGCAGGCCGCCCGCCGCGTCGAGGTCCGACATCACGTAGCGTCCGCCGGGCCGGAGGTCGGCGAGGTGTGGCGTTCGCCGCGCCACCCGGTCGAAGTCCGAGAGCTCGAAGTCGACGTCGGCCTCGAACGCGATCGCAAGGAGGTGCAGGACGGCGTTCGTGGAGCCGCCGAGCGCCGCGACGGCCGCCGCCGCGTTCTCGAAGGCCTCGGGGACGAGGACGTCGCGGGCCGAGACGCCGCGCTTCAGCAGCTCGACCACCGCGGCGCCCGAGGCCCGAGCGATCTCCGCGCGGCGCGGCGCGGTCGCCGGCGGCGACGCGCTACCCGGGAGCGCCAGCCCGAGCGCCTCGATCGCGCACGCCATCGTGTTCGCGGTGTACATGCCGGCGCACGAGCCCGCGCCGGGGCACGCGACGCGCTCCAGCTCGCCCAGCTCCGCGGCCGTCATCCTCCCGGCCTCCACGGCGCCGAGGCCCTCGAACACGTCCTGGATCGTGACGTC
The DNA here is from genome assembly GCA_036396755.1 of Actinomycetota bacterium. Taxonomy (GTDB): domain Bacteria; phylum Actinomycetota; class UBA4738; order UBA4738; family CALAEC01; genus DASWKG01. The sequence goes on along the minus strand of DASWKG010000039.1, from coordinate 2,342 downwards.
CTCGCCGTGCCACGAGCCGGGCATGATGCTGCCTCCGTAGACGAGCAGCGAGGGGAGGTCGAGGCGCGCGGCCGCCATCACCATCCCCGGCAGGGACTTGTCGCACCCGGCGACGAGCACGAGGCCGTCGAAGCCCTCCGCCCGCGCCATCACCTCCACGGAGTCGGCGATCACCTCGCGCGAGACGAGGGAGCTCCGCATGCCGTCGTGGCCCATCGCGATCGCGTCGGAGACGGCCGGCGTGCCGAACGTGAGCCCAACCGCGCCGGCCTCGATCGTCCCCTCCTTGACGGCCGCCGCGAGGGCGTCGAGGTGCACATTGCAGGGGGTGACCTCGTTCCACGACGAGGCGATGCCGATCTGGGGGCGTTCGAGGTCGTCGTCGGAGAGCCCGGCCCCGCGGAGCATCGCCCGCGCCGGTGCCCCTCCCAGGCCGCCGATGACCCGGCGGCTTCGCACCCGCGGGTCGCTCACGTGGCCAGGATACGGCGAGCGCGGGGCCCATACCTTTGTGCACGCGACCAAAGACGACGGATGAGGCACGCGGTAGGCTGACGCTCCATGTTCGCGCGCCGGCCGATCCGATGAGGTTCGAGATCTTCGACGGCCCCTCGACCGTGGCCATCGTGGACTTCGACCCGCCGGCGGGGCTGCGCCTCCGTCTCCGCCAGTCCGAGCACCGCGCCTTCCTCATCGAGTACTTCGCCGGCGAGCCGGCCGACATCGCGGGCGACACGCTGGAGCTGGTCCGCGACGACTGGAGCCCCGTCGAGTTCGAGCAGGCGGTGATGGAGCTCCGCCGCCTCCGGGCGCTCCAGGTCGTGAGCCGCCCGGCCGCGTCCGAGGACTGACCCCAGCCGGTCTACGATCGACCCATGACGACGGGACGTCACCGGCAGGCGTGGGGATCGCGGCGGCCCCCGGCGTTCGCGGCGCTCGTCGTCGCCCTCGTCGTCCTCGCCGGAGCGGCCGCCGCGTGGCGCCTCGGCGTGTTCGAGGGGGACGAGGTGGCGGAGCCCGGCCGGCCGCGCGGCGACGCCACCGAGCCTACTCCCGAGTCGCCCGAGCCGACGCCCGCCGCGTCGCCGGTCGCCACCCCGCCGCCGGGCCCCGAGCCTATCAACACCGGCATCGAGGGCCTCACCACCTTCCGCGGCAACGCGACGCGCACCTACTACGGGCAGGGCCCCGTCCCACGGGATCCCGAGATCCTCTGGCGGTACCCGGTGTCGGGCGGTCTGTGCGGCGAGTCCGCCGAGGGCGGCGAGACCCGCACGTGGTGCGGCACCGGATGGACGGGCCAGCCGAACGTGGTGGAGGTGAGGAAGCGGACGGAGGTGCGCTTCGGCGCCTACGACTACGCGGTGCACGTGGTCGATGCCGAGACCGGCGAGGACGTGAAGGAGCCCTTCCGCACCGGCGACATCATCAAGGGGACCGTGACCAGCGACCCCGACGGCTTCCCGCTCATCTACAGCGGCTCGCGCGACGACAACCTCCGCATCCTGGCCACCGACCGCGGCGACGCGCTGGCCGAGCTGTGGAGCCTGAACGCCAACACGGCCCCGAACCCGATCTGGAACAACGATTGGGACGGCTCGCCGCTCGTCATCGACGACTACCTGCTCGAGGGCAGCGAGAACTCGTGGTTCTACGTCGTGAAGCTGAACCGCGACTACAACTCGGCGGGGAAGGTCACCGTCGATCCCGAGGTCGTGATGCTCGTCCCCGGCTACGACGACGAGCTGTTCTCTTCCATCGGCGACACGATGGTCTCGATCGAGAGCTCGGTGGCGTTCCACGATGGCGTCGTCTACTTCGCGAACTCGGGCGGGCTGGTCCAGGGTTGGGACGTCTCCCGGGTTCTGAAGGGCAAGCAGAAGCACGAGCGCGTCTTCCGTTTCTGGACGGGCGACGACACCGACGCCACCGTGGTGATCGACGACGAGGGCTTCCTGTACGTCGCCTCCGAGCTGGAGCGGTTCAACTCGCGGTCCGACGAGGTGGGCCAGCTCATGAAGCTCGATCCCTCGAAGCCGGGCGACCCGCTCGTGTGGTCGATCCCCGTGCCCGGCGAGGGCGCCGAGGGCGGCCTGTGGGCGACACCGGCCCTCTACCGGAACGCGCTCATCGTGCCGACGAACACCGGCCGCCTCCTCGGGGTGAACCGGTCCACCGGCAAGCTGCGGTGGGAGGTCGACCTTCCTCCGCCCACCTGGTCGTCGCCCGCCATCGTCGACGGCGTCGCGATCCTCGGAGACTGCGCCGGGTTCCTCCACGCCTTCGACGTGCGGGACCCGCTGAAGGGCCCGCCGGAGGAGCTGTGGAGCCTCGAGCTCGGC
>DASWKG010000038.1:0-13166 GCA_036396755.1 Actinomycetota bacterium | reverse complement strand
GATGAAGCCCGACTGGGCCCGGAACCTCGTCACGGGGTTCGCCCGGTTCGCGGGACGGCCCGTCGGGATCGTCGCGAACCAGCCGATGTTCCTCGGCGGCGCCCTCGACGTGAACGCCGCCGACAAGGCGGCCCGGTTCGTCTGGCTCTGCGACGCGTTCCACATCCCGCTGGTGTTCCTGATGGACTGCCCGGGGTTCCTCGTGGGCTCGGCCGTCGAGAAGCAGGGCATCATCCGCCACGGCGCGAAGATGCTGTTCGCGGTGGCCGAGGCGACGGTCCCGAAGATCACGGTCGTGCTCCGCAAGGGGTATGGAGCCGGCTACTACGTGATGAACGGTCGCGCGTTCGAGCCCGACCTCATCGTCGGGTGGCCCACGGCGGAGATCTCCGTGATGGGGCCCGAGGGCGCGGTGAACATCATCTTCCGCAGGCAGATAGAGCAGGCCCCGCCCGACGAGCAGGACGCGGTCCGCAACCAGCTCATCGACACCGTGCGGGAGCAGATCGGGCCGTACATCGCGGCGGGCTGGTCGTTCGTCGACGACCTGATCGACCCGGCCGACACGCGCGCAACGATCGTGCGCGGCCTCGAGATCGGCGCCACGAAGCGCGTCGAGCGCCCCTGGCGCAAGCACGGGGTGCTCCCGGTGTGACTCAGGCGTCGTCGATCCGCAGGGCGTAGAGCGTGCCGTCCCGGTCATCGACCTGCACCCGCACGGGATCGCCCGTGTCGCGGTGCTCGAAGAGGTGGGCCAGGTCGAAGCCGTAGTCGAGCTCGGGGTCGATGAGGAGATCGAAGACGGTTCCGTCGTCCGTCTCCACCGCCAGCGCGGTCACGTCGCTCTGGTCGGCCCCCGCGCTCAGCTCGGTGATGATCCCGGTGACCTCGGTGGGGGCCGGGCTCGGCGAGGGCGAGGGCGGCGGCGGCACGTCGCCGCCGCACCCCGCGAGCGCGACGGCCAAAAGGAGGACGGCGCATCGGGGGGCGGGCACGCGCGGAGCGTACCAGCGGGTCGCGGGCGCCGGCGAGTCGGGTATGGTCGCCCAAGCATGGAGGCGGCATGAACCTGGTGCTCGGCCTGCTCGGGTCGGGGGAGTTCGAGCCGTGGGCCGGCGTGGTCGACCGCGAGCTGCTCGAGCGGGCGCGGGTCGGCGACGGAAGGGCCCTGGTCATCCCGACGGCCTGCGCGCCCGAGGGCGAGAACGTGTGGGAGAAGTGGGCCACGATGGGCTTGCGCCACTACGAGTCGCTCGGCATCCCCGCCGAGGTGGTGGACCTCAAGACGCGGGCCGACGCGGAGGACCCGGCCATCGCGGAGCGTCTGACCGGCGCGTCGCTGGCGTTCTTCTCGGGCGGGAACCCCGCCTACCTCGCGGCGACGCTCCGGGGCTCCCCGTTCTGGGAGCGACTGCTCGAGGGGATGCGCGCCGGCCTCGCCTACGGCGGGTGCAGCGCCGGGATCGCCTGCCTCGGCGAGCGGGCTCCGGACAGCACGGTCGAGGACCCGACCTCGCCGGACTTCTGGAAGCCCGGCCTTGGGCTGTTCCCGCGCCTCCACTTCGGCCCGCACTGGGATGCTCTCGAGACCTACATGCCGGGCCTTCAGCGGATGGTGTGCGACGCCATCCCGGAGGGTGAGGCCCTGCTCGCCGTCGACGAGAGAACCGCCGTGGTGGGCGACGGGGGCGACTGGAAGGTCGTGGGCTCCGGCGCCGCGCACTACCTGACGGGTGGGGAGTGGTCCACGTTCGGGACCGACGAGTCCTTCAGCCTCCCCCTCATCCCGCCCGGATGAGGCGCTTCAGTTTTCCCTGGTTTCCTGCCGATACAAGCAGGAGAAGGCCGCTCGTACGGCGAATCATGTATTGACAGGAGTCATGGAGCTACCTATGGTCACCGACACGATGATGCTTCCGAACACCACCTGGCTGTGGTCTTGGCGCCCCTCGGGTGGGGCGGGAGCGTGGCGTGCCGTGACGTAAGCCACACACCGAGACCGAACCACCCGAGGCCTCCGGAACCGGAGGTCTTTTTCTATTCCCAGGAGGGACGACATGGCCACCACCACGCACATCCAGACCGATCTCATCACCCCCCTCGGGGCCTATCTCCGGCTCCGGCAGGAGGGCCCCGCCTTCTTGCTGGAGTCGGTCGAGCGCGGGCGCCTCGGGCGTCACAGCTTCGTCGGGTACGGAACCCGCATGGTCTCGTTCGAGGAGGCCGAGCGGGCGCTGGCCGGCGGCGCACCGGTCGTCGGCTACCTCGGCTACGACCACGCCGCGCGACTCGAGCCGGTGCCCCTTCCGGCCGAGGGACAGAACCTGCCGGAGAGCAGGTTCCTCGTCGCCGACGCGATGGTCCGCTTCGACCACGCGACCGGCGTCGCGGAGGTCCTCTCGGGCGACGCGGACGAGGTGGCCGCCCGGTTCGAGGCCCCGCTTCCCGAGGACGCCGGTCACGCGGGGGGGCCCACGGGGACGACCCGGCGCTTCCCGTCGGAGGCGGAGTACCGGGCGGCCGTTGAGGCGGCCAAGGACCACATCCGGGCCGGTGACGTCTTCCAGGTCGTGCTCTCCCAGCAGGCGCTCCGCCCGACGCCGGCCTCGGCCGTGGAGCTCTACCGCTCGCTCCGGCGCATCAACCCCTCGCCCTACCTGTTCCTCCTGGAGCTCGGCGACCTCGCCCTGGTGGGGTCCTCGCCCGAGACCCTCGTCAAGCTCGAGGGTGGCCGCGCGAGCCTGAACCCGATCGCCGGCACCGCGCCGAACGACGAGGGAGCCACCGAGCGCCTGCTCGCCTCCGAGAAGGACCGGGCCGAGCACGTCATGCTCGTCGACCTCGGACGCAACGACCTCTCGCGGGTATGCCGACCGGGCAGCGTGGTGGTCGAGCGGTTCCTCGAGCCCGAGCGTTACTCCCACGTGACGCACCTCGTCTCCGAGGTGGCCGGCGACCTGAACCCGGGGGTGTCGGCGTTCGACCTCCTGCGGGCGTGCTTCCCGGCGGGAACGGTGTCGGGCGCGCCGAAGGTGCGCGCGATGCAGCTGATCTCCGAGCTCGAGGGATACCGGCGCGGGCCCTACGGCGGTGCCGTCGGGTACGCGCTCCCCGACGGGACGCTCGACACGTGCATCGCGATCCGCACGATCGTGCTGAAGGGCGGCGTCGCGCACCTGCAGGCCGGCGCGGGCATCGTCGCCGACTCGGACCCCGAGGCGGAGCACCGGGAGTGCCTGCACAAGCTGGCGGCCCTCGAGGCCGCCCTGGACGACGCGGAGGCCGGCCGATGATCCTTCTGATCGACAACTACGACAGCTTCACCTACAACCTGGCGCACCTCCTGCAGGTGCTCGGCGCCGAGGTGCAGGTGGTGCGGAACGACCGCATCACGCCCGACGAGGCCGTCGCCATGGCGCCCAGCCACCTCGTGCTCTCGCCGGGACCGGGCCGCCCCGCCGACGCCGGCGAGATGCCCGGCATCATCCGGGCGCTCGCGCCTCGGGTGCCGACCCTCGGGGTCTGCCTCGGCCACCAGGGGATCGTCGAGGCGTTCGGCGGCGAGATCGGGCCGGCCGCTCGGCTGGTGCACGGGAAGGCGAGCGTGGTGCGCCACGACGGCAAGGGGCTGTTCCGCAACCTCCCCGACCGCTTCGAGGCGGGCCGCTACCACTCGCTCGCCGCCACGAAGGTCAACGGTCACCTCGACGTCACGGCGCACGCCGACGACTGGGAGGTCATGGGGGTTCGCCACAAGGAGCTCCCGATCGACGGCATCCAGTTCCACCCCGAGTCGGTGCTGACGCCGTTCGGGAAGCAGGTCATCGAGAACTTCCTCGAAGGAGGTGCGTGAGATGCAGATCACGGAGGCACTCGGATTGGTGATGGGACGGACGGACCTCACCCGTGAGCAGGCACGGGAGGTCGTCGACCAGATCATGAGCGGAGACGCCACGCCCGCGCAGATCGGCGGGTTCCTCGTCGCGCTGCGGATGAAGGGGGAGACGGCGGCGGAGATCGCTGGTTGCGCCGAGGGGATGCGCGCCCACGTCCTGCCCGTGACGCCGGAACGCCGCGACCTCATCGACACGGCGGGCACCGGCGGCGACGGCGCGGGGACCCTCAACATCTCCACGGCGGCGGCCCTCGTGGCCGCGGCGGCCGGAGCCGCGGTGGCGAAGCACGGCAATCGGGCCGTCTCGTCGTCGTCGGGCTCGGCCGACGTGCTGGAGGCGCTGGGGTTCAACCTGGACCTCGAGGCCGAGCACATCGCGCGCTCGATCGACGAGCTCGGCTTCGGGTTCCTTTTCGCGCCTGCGCACCATCCGGCGATGCGGCACGCGGGCCCGGTCCGGAAGGAGCTCGCGGCCCGCACCGTCTTCAACGTGCTCGGCCCGCTGACGAACCCCGCCGGCGCCCGCGCGCAGGTCATCGGGGTGTACGACGCGGAGATGGCCGGGACCGTGGCCGACGTCGTCGCGCTGCTCGGGACCGAGCGGGCGATGGTCGTGCACGGCGCGGGCGGGATCGACGAGCTCTCGCCGGCCGGGGTCAACCTCGCCTACGAGGTGGAGGCCGGCAAGGTGCGTGAGACGATCATCAACCCGCTCGAGTACGGCATCCCGCGGTGCGCCACCGTCGACCTCGTGGGCGGGTCGCCCGAGCAGAACGCTCGGCTGCTGCGGCGGCTGCTCGAGGGCGCCGGCGGCCCCAAGCGCGACGCCGTGCTGCTCAACGCGGCCGCGGCGATCCGGGTGGCCGGTCTGGCCGACGAGATGCGCGACGGGCTGCGGCTCGCCGCCGACGCGATCGACTCGGGCGCCGCCGGCGAGCGTCTGGAGGCACTGGTCGCCTTCTCCAATGTCGATCGGGCGGTGGCCTGAGCCGCATGCGGTTCCGAGACGCGCTCGCGGCTCCCGGCCTGGGGGCGATCGCCGAGGTCAAGCGGCGCTCGCCCTCCGCCGGCGACCTCCGCCCCGACGCCGATCCGGCTCGCCTCGCCTCGGCGTTCGAGCGGGCCGGCGCGGCCGCGGTCTCGGTGCTCGTCGACGCCCGCTTCGGCGGCTCCATCGGCGACCTCCGCGCGGCCCGGGCTCGGACGTCGCTCCCGATCATCGCGAAGGGGTTCTTCCGCGAGGAGGCGGAGCTGGAGGAGCTGAGAGCGAGCGGCGCCGACGCCGTGCTCCTGATCCTCAGGGACCTCGACGACGCGACCGCCGCCCGGCTGCTCGTCGCGACGGCCGGGCTCGGCATCGACGCCCTGGTGGAGGCGCACGACGCCGAGGAGCTCGATCGCGCGGTGGCGATCGGCGCGCCGGTCATCGGGATCAACGCGCGCGATCTCGCGACCTTCCGGATCGACCGGCGGGCACAGCTCGACCTCGTCGCCCGGGCCCCGGCCGACCGCGTGGTCGTCGCCGAGAGCGGGATCGGCTGCCGAGCCCACGGGGCCCTCGCCGAGGCGTCGGGGGCCGACGCCGTGCTGGTCGGGACCGCGCTGATGCGGGCCCCCGACCCGGCAGTGGCCCTCGCCGAGCTGATGCGCCGGCCGCTCGTCAAGGTCTGCGGGCTGACCCGCGAGGAGGACGTTGCCGCCGCGGCCGGGGCGGGCGCCGACATGGCCGGGTTCGTGCTCGCGCCCAGCCCGCGCCGGGTGTCCGAGCCCCTCCCGGTCCCGGAGGAGCTGCTCTCGGTGGCGGTCGTGGTGGGGGAGGACGAGGCGCCGCCGGCGGACCTGGTGCAGCGGTACGGAACGGGGGAAGATGGCAACCGTTCGCGAACGGCTGCTCTGCTTCGGGGCGATCGACCGGTGGCCTCGGTGCCCGACCTTCCGTGGGAGGGTGAGGACCCCGATCACCTGGATCGCGCGGCACGGCTGCCGGGCCGCGTGATGCTGGCGGGAGGGCTCTCGCCGGAGAACGTGGTTGAGGCGATCCGCAGGGTGCGCCCGTGGGCGGTCGACGCGAGCCGGAGCCTCGAGACGGGTCCCGGGGTGAAGGACGCGTCGCGGATGGAGGCGTTCGTCGCGGCGGCTCGCGAGGGGACCATGGAGACGGTCGGATGATCGAGGTGGAGCGCGGCTCGTACGGGGAGTTCGGGGGGCGGTTCGTCCCCGAGACGCTCATCCCGGGGCTCGACCAGCTCGAGGCGGGCTGGCGGGAGGCCGCACACGACCCGGGGTTCCTCGCCGAGCTCGACGAGCTGTCGCGCACGTACACGGGCCGGCCGACGCCGCTGTACCGCACCCGGCGCCTGGCGCCGGGCAAGCGCCTCTACCTGAAGCGCGAGGACCTCTGTCACACCGGCGCGCACAAGATCAACAACGCGCTCGGACAAGGCTTGCTCGCCCGGCGCCTCGGGAAGCGGCGCATCGTCGCGGAGACGGGGGCGGGCCAGCACGGCGTGGCGGCGGCGACCGTGGCCGCGCTGCTCGGCCTCGAGTGCGTCGTGTACATGGGCGGCGAAGACATGCGCCGCCAGTCCCCCAACGTCGACCGGATGCGTCTGCTGGGCGCCGAGGTTCGCCCGGTGGTGTTCGGGACGAAGACCCTGAAGGAGGCCGTCTCCGAGGCGATCCGCGACTGGATCACGAACGTCGAGACGACCCACTACCTCATCGGCTCCTGCGTCGGCCCCCATCCGTATCCGGAGATCGTCGCGGGCCTGCAGTCGGTGATCGGGCGGGAGGCGCGCGAGCAGGTCCTCGAGGCCGAGGGCCGCCTCCCCGACGCGGTGGTGGCGTGCGTCGGCGGCGGCTCGAACGCGATCGGGCTCTTCGCGGGGTTCGTCGACGACCCATCCGTCCGGCTCATCGGGGTCGAGGCCGAGGGGGCCGCAAGCCTCGTCTCCGGACGCCCCGCCGTGCTGCACGGGGCCCGTTCGTACGTGCTGGCCGACGACGACGGGCAGGTGCTCGACGCGCATTCCATCTCGGCCGGACTCGACTACCCGGGGGTCGGGCCCGAGCACGCATTCCTGCTCGACTCGGGGCGTGCCGAGTACGTGACGGCGACCGACCACGAGGCGCTCGCCACCTTCCGGCTGCTGGCTGCGTCCGAGGGCATCATCCCGGCGCTCGAGCCGGCCCACGCGCTGGCCCGCGCGATCGAGCTGGATGCAGATCTCGTGGTGGTCGGACTGTCCGGCCGGGGAGACAAGGACCTGGGCAGGGGCCTCGATGGGCAGTGACGACGGGCGCAAGCGGCTCGCCATCTACCTGATGGCGGGGCGCGAGACGCCGGCGCTGGCCGAGGCCGCGGTGGACGGCGGCGCCGACCTCGTCGAGGTGGGGTTCCCCTATGCCGACCCGCTCGCCGACGGTCCGGTCATCCGGCGAGCTGCGGAACGTGCCCTCGAGGAGGGCATGCGGACGGCCGAGTGCCTGTCCTGCCTCGCGGAGGTGCGTGCGCGCGTGCCGGTGCCGCTCGTCCCGATGACCTATGCGGCCCTGCTCGAGGCGTACGGCTACGAGCGCTTCGACCGCGACGCGCGATCGGCCGGCGCATCGGGCCTGATCGTCGCCGACCTGCCGCTCGAGGCGCGGCCCGAGCTCCGCAGGGTCCACCTCGTCGCGCCCACGACGCCCGACGAGCGCCTCTCCCTCGCAGGGGAGCGCACCGACGGATGGCTCTACCTGGTGACGGTGACCGGCACGACCGGACGGCAGGCGGGCCCGCTGCGCCTCTTGCCCGGCCTCGTCGCTCGAGCCCGCCGCTGCACCGCCGTCCCGCTGCTGGCCGGCTTCGGCATCACGACCCCCGAGCGTGCCGCCGAGGCGGCCGCGCTGGCCGACGGCGTGGTGGTGGGGACCCGCGCGATCGAGGTCGCGGTGGAGGCGGGTCCCCGGGGCCTGCGGGCGCTGGTCGCGTCCCTGCGTGCGGCGCTGGACCGCGCCGCCTTGGCACCGGAACCTACCGGCCGGTAGTCTTCGGGGATGAGGCCCACGATCCTGATCGGCGACGCCGCGCCCGACCCGATGGTGCTCGACACCACCGGGCGGCTCGTCCAGCTCTCGACGTGCTGGGCGGATCGGCCCGCCGTGCTCGCGTTCCTCCGCCACTTCGGGTGAGCGTTCTGCCGTGCGCACGTCGCGCAGTTGCGTGACGACCGTGAACGATTCGAGGAGGCCGGCGCCGCCGTGGCCCTGATCGGCCTCGGCTCGCCCGAGCAGGCCGGCGCCTTCTGCGACCGCCGGGACGTCCCCTTCCCCTGCTTCGTGCAGCCCGACCGAAGCGCCCACAAGGCGTACGGGCTGCGGCGGGGGACCTGGAACGAGACCGTGGGGCCGGCGGTCTGGCTCCCGTGGCTGAAGCACGAGGTCAGCGGGAAGCCCCAGGGCGGGCTCGGGCAGGGGGACCCCGCTCAGCTCGCCGGCACGTTCGTGGTGGACACGAGCGGCATCGTCCGCTACGCGTTCAGCGCGAACCGCTCCAGCGAGTTCCCCTCGAACGACGACGTGCTGGCCGCCCTCGCCGGGCGGAAGGAGACTACGTGAGCGACGCGTGCATCATCACCTGCGCCGTGTCGGGCGCGGTGGCCGACAAGCAGCAGTGCCCGGCGATCCCCTACACGCCGGAGGAGTACGCGAAGGAGGTCCGCCGCGCGCGCGACGCGGGCGCCTCGATGGTCCACATCCACGCGCGCGAGCCGAACGGCGCGCCCACGGTCGCTCCCGAGCACTATCGCGCGATCACCCAGGCGATCCTGGCCGAGACGCCGGACATCGTCATCAACTTCTCGACCGGGTGGGTCGGACTGCCCATGGCGGAGCGCGTCGCCCACATCACCGACCTCCGGCCCGAGATCGGGGCGCTGAACATGGGCTCGATGAACTACGCGAAGTACTCCGCGAAACGGAAGGGCTTCGTCTTCAACTTCGTGTTCGAGAACTCCTTCGACGACATCATCTTCCTCCTCCGGAGGATGCAGGAGGCGGGGGTGAAGCCCGAATGCGAGTGCTTCGACGTGGGCCACGTCGAGTCGGCCGCCCCGCTCGCCGACCTCGGCGTGCTGCCGTCGCCGATCCAGTTCTCGCTGATCCACGGGGTGCTCGGCGGCATCTCCGCCACGGCTCGGAACCTCGCCCACATGGCGAGCGTGGTCCCCGCCGGATCGACCTGGGGGGTGATCGCGATCTCGCGCGACCAGTGGTGGATGGTGGGGGCCGCCGCGGCCCTGGGCGGCAACGTGCGGGTGGGGTTCGAGGACAACTTCTACCTCCCGTCGGGGGAGATGGCCGGCTCGAACGGCGAGCTCGTCGAGCGGGCCGCCCAGATCGTCGAGCTCCAGGGCCGCACGGTGGCGGACCCGGCCGAGGCTCGAGAGATCCTCTCGCTTCCCGCCGTCCCCGATCGCAGCGGCCTGCTCGGGAGCCCCTCGTGACCGAGGTCCGCTCCGAGATGGTGGCGAACGTCTGGAGGGTGGTCGTGCGGCCGGGCGACGCCGTCGCGGCCGGGGACGCGCTCATGATCCTCGAGTCGATGAAGATGGAGATCCCGGTGGCCGCGCCCGTCGAGGGCACGGTCACCGAGGTCCGGGTGCAGGAGGGCGCCGTCGTCCAGGAGGGCGACGTCGTCGCGGTGATCCAGCCCGGGTGACCCGGGACCCCTGTCCCGACCCACCGTTCGGCCGAACTCCCCACACGGCCAAATAGCTACCTATGGCCATTGGCCGAGCCTCCCCAGGGGCCGATTCCTTCCTTGGTGGCAACCGCCGGATCGAGCCGCGGAGCTGCCGTCGCTCGCGGAGGCGGCACCTCGGCCGCTCGGACAAGGGAGGAAGACATGAGAGGGAAGGGCAAGCGGACGCTGCTTTCGGGTGGTGTGCTGCTGGTGGTCGCCGCGCTCGTGGGCGTCGGGACCCTGGCGTCGTTCACCGCACAGACCCGGAACCCGAGCAACGTGCTCGCGAACGGGACCCTGGTGATGAGCAACAAGGTCGGGACGGGCACCGCGTGTCTGTCCACCTCCGGTGGAAGCACCGACAGCAACGTGAACAACGCGTGTGACGTCGCGATCAACCGGACCGTGCAGAAGCCGGGCGACTCCTACACCGCGGACCTCACGATCAAGAACGAGGGCAGCCTGGCTGCTTCGGCCCTGACGCTGTTCATGGCGGCGTGCGCCAACGGCGATGCGGCCGGCGAGTCGTACAACGGCACGGGGCTTCCCTGCGGCAAGGTTCAGCTCTACGTCCAGGAGATGGACAGCGGCTTCGCGGCCAACGTGTCGTGCAAGTACGGCGGCGGCACCGCGACGGACTGCGATTTCTCGGACGCCGCGAAGACCCTCGGCGCCTACCAGACCGCGTACAACTCCTCGGCCTCGGGCCTCGGGCTTGGCGCCACGGCTGCGGGAGCGTCGAAGTACTACCGGATCGGGGTCAAGCTTCCTTCCGACGCCGACAACACCTACCAGGGCCGTTCGGCCACCTTCGATCTGACCTGGTACATGGAACAGTAGAGCGCAATGGGGACCCAGCTTCTCGAACCAACGATCGAGCTTGGGGAGGAGGCCCAGCCGTTTCCGGACGGCTGGGCCTTCGGCCCGTCCCGGGGGCGCCGCCGGCGCGGCCTCAGGGCTGAGCGCGCGGGCCGCGGCGACCGGGCGGCGGGCGCGGTCGCGGATCCCGAACCGTCCGAACGAGAGCGTCTCGGGACGAATGCCCGCGAGGAGAAGGACGAGGCCCGGACCGAGCGCCACCGCACGCGGGCGCAGCGGGCCGAGGCCCGGCGATCGTCCGCGCTCCGCAAGTGGGCCGGGCGGCTCTGGTCGGCCGTCCTCGGCCTGTTCCTGCTGGTCGTGCTGGCGCTGACCGTCGGGCCGGCCCTGCTTCCCTACCGCACCCACGTGGTGCTCGGGGGGAGCATGGAGCCGACGATCCCGATCCGCTCGGTCGTCGTCATGCTGCCCGTGGCGGCCGAGGACCTGGAGGTCGGCGACGTCATCAGCTTCCACGCGCCGGGCGACGATCAGCAGCTCGTCACGCATCGTATCGTCCGCATGGACACGGAGGACGGCGCCCCGGTCTTCGTCACGAGGGGCGACGCGAACGGCGTTTCCGACTCGTGGCGGATCCCCGCGCAGGGGACCGGCTGGCGGCTAGCGTTCCACGTCCCCTACCTCGGCTACCTGCAGGCCTCCCTGCTCACCCCGCAGATGCGTTCGCTGCTCTTCGTCGGCGCCGGGGTCCTGATCGGCATCTGGGCGATGGTCCGCATCTGGCGCCCGACCTCGGGTGAGGAGCAGGTGGCGGAGGGGACATGACGTGACCTCCCGGCGGAAGCTCGCGCTGACGGCGTTCGTGGCGACCCTCGTCGCGTCGCTCGTCAGCGTTGGAACCTCCGCCTCGTTCAACGGCCAGGGGCGGAACCCCACGGGCGTGGTCTCGACCGACGCCCTGGACGCGCCGACCGGGCTCATCGCGTCCGGCGGATCCACCGCCAGCCTCAGCTGGACGGCGACCCCCGACACGTACGCTTCGGGGTATCGGATCTTCCGGGGTACCGCGAGCGGTGGTCCCTACACGCAGATCGATCAGGTCACGCCTCGGACGAACACGACGTTCGTGGACAGCCCCGGCAACGGCACGTACTACTACGTCGTTCGCGCGTTCTACCAGAGCTGGGAGAGCGTGAACAGCAACCAGGCCTCCGCCACCGTCGCCGTCGGGATCGCCTACGACAGCAGCAGCAGCACGACCGGGACCGGTGGCAGCCTGACCTGGTCCCACACCGTGGGGTCCGATTCCAACCGGGTCCTCGTCGTGGGCGTCTCCATCCGAAAGAGCGCCAAGACCGTGACCAACGTCACCTACGGCGGTGTGGGCGGCTTCACGCAGGCGGGGACGCAGACCTTCGACGGATCGGACCACCGCGTGGAGATCTGGTACCAGCTCATGCCCGCGGTGGGCACCGCCAACGTGGTGGTCACGCTCAGCGCGGCGGAGGACGCCGTCGCCGGAGCCGTCTCGTACGGAGGCGTGCACCAGACCACGCCGCTCGGGACGTTCACGGGGGCGGGGGGGAACAACCAGGCGCCCACGGTCGACATCGCGAGCAGGGCCGATGAGGTGGTGCTCGGCCTCGTCTCCATCAGCGGCGACCACAACGGCATGACGCTCGGCGGGGGTCAGACGCAGCGCTGGACCGGCAGCACCGGGACCGGCGACGGCGCCGAGTTCGGAGCCGGCAGCACGGAGCCGGGAGCCGACAGCGTCACGATGTCCTGGTCGGCCGTCAATTCGAACAGGTGGGCGATCGGGGCGGTCGCGGTGAAGCCGGCCACGGTCGTGAGCCCTGCGGCCCCGAGCGGGCTCGGGGCCACCGGGCTCTCGAGCTCCGAGATCAGCCTGAGCTGGACGGACAACTCAACCAACGAGGACGGGTTCAAGATCGAGCGCTCGCCCGCCGGGCAGGGGTCGTGGAGCGAGGTCGCCACCGTCGGCGCCGGCACGACCACGTACCTCGACACCGGGCTCACCGCGTCGACCGCGTTCGACTACCGGGTACGCGCCCACAACGCGGGCGGGAACTCCCCGTACTCGAACGTCGCCTCGGCCACGACCGCGTCGGGGGCCGGAGGGGTCGCGGTCGACAACACGAGCAGCACGACCGGGACCGGCAGCAGCCTGACCTGGTCCCACACCGTCGGCTCGGGTTCCAACCGGGTCCTCATCGTGGGCGTCTCCATCCGAAAGAGCGCCAAGACCGTGACCAACGTCACCTACGGCGGTGTCGATGGCTTCACGCAGGCGGGGACGCAGACCTTCGACGCGACGGACCACCGCGTGGAGATCTGGTACAAGATCGTGCCCACGATCGGAACGGCCAACATCGTGGTCACGCTCAGTGGGGCGGAGGATGCGGTCGCCGGCGCCGTCTCGTTCACCGGGGTGCACCAGACCACGCCGCTCGGCACGTTCACGGGGGCGGGGGGGAACAACCAGACGCCCACGGTCGACGTCGCCAGCGATGGCGACGAGCTGGTCCTCGCCGTCGTGAGCATCAGCGGGGACCACAACGGCATGACGCTCGGCGGGGGCCAGACCCAGCGCTGGAGCGAAAGCAACGGGACGAGCGACGGCAGCGAGTTCGGCGCCGCCAGCACGAAGCCCGGTCAGGCGACGGTCACGATGTTGTGGTCGGCCGTCAACGCGAACAAGTGGGC
>DASWKG010000037.1:0-11788 GCA_036396755.1 Actinomycetota bacterium | reverse complement strand
CACCTTGTCGGTCGGCCCATTCCGGTTCTTCGCCACGATCACATCGGCCAGCCCCTTCTTGTCGGGCTCGTCGGTGTACATCTCGTCCCGGTGCAGAAGCAAGACGACGTCCGCGTCCTGTTCCAAGCTTCCAGAATTGTGGGAGACGATTCCGTCCGCCAACCACGAGGCCGGGCCCGGCACGGTGAGATCGAAGACCTCCTCTACTCCAGTCGGCTTGATCGAGACGATCCGATCCCAGAAGAGATCGCTGGTGGCTTGCGCCCGGAGCTGGTCATCATCGAGGATCTCCGCGTATCCCGCGACCGTCCGCCTCGATGGGGAGAAGCGGAAGTGGGACGTGCCCCCGTACATTGTCCCCCTGAGCTTCGCCATCGCGCGCTGCG
Source organism: Actinomycetota bacterium (assembly GCA_036396755.1). Classification (GTDB taxonomy): domain Bacteria; phylum Actinomycetota; class UBA4738; order UBA4738; family CALAEC01; genus DASWKG01. The sequence goes on along the minus strand of DASWKG010000037.1, from coordinate 11,402 downwards.
AAACGCCGACCTCCGCCATCCGACGACGAACGCGCGTGAAGACCTCGGTCGGCAATGTATCCACGTTCGTGTTGATGCCAACACCTTCGAGTCGCGCTCGGAGCCGCTCTCCCGGCGCGATCCTCGGGCCAAACGATCCAACCGCGCCGAGGAAGCGACGCTGGTCGGAGCCCCCCGAGACATCGACCCGATACCAGCTCGATCCCCTCTGCTGCACATTCCTGATCCGAGCCACGATCCCCAGGCGGAGCAGCAACGCGGCAACATCCGATGCCAAGCCGCTACTCGCTGTTGCGAAGTAAACAGAAGGCGGACGTCGTCTCGAATCAGGCACGAAGATGCACCCGTCGGTGGCCCACAGATGCTGAAGCAAGAGGGCCACCTGTTCGTTCCCCAGACGGAAGACCTCCTGGGGCAGCCGCTTCTCGTGGGAGCGCTGGCCGAAGATGCCCAGGTCTCGCAGCCACTTGTTGACGCCCTTGGGGTGCCACCGGTTGCCGTTTCCGGAGATCAGGAGCTGGTGCCACTTGCCGCGACCCGCGTAGCGCTTGACCGGGGAGGCGAACTCGAACGATGCAGCCTCGGTGACCAGCGCGCTGTTTTCCTCCGAGGCGGTGGCGTACCGCATCGGCTGTCCCTTCAGGTAACTTCCGTCCCCGACAAGCTGCCCGAGCAACGCTACACGCAGCTCCGGCCAGCGCTCTGTCGTCGCCGGCTCCGGCAGTCTCCGAGCGATCGCCAAGCGGTCATCGACGCCCAGATCCCGCAGCCGCGTCCAGCCCGAGGCGGCGAACAGTCGATGCTCGGCGGTCGCCCGGATGGTCCGGCCGCTGGCGAGCCGGACCTGGAACACGGGGCGGCGCCCGACCCTCCAGACGAGGTCACTCTCGGCGAGCACCAGCTTCCCCTCAGGTGAGACGGCCACGACCTCGGGGCGCGTGCCGACCAGGTCGCGGATGGGCACCCGTCGACCGTCGGACAGGACGACGGGCGTGTCGCCGGTCACGCATTCACGAAGGTCGGCGAGCTGGGGGCGCTTGTCGGTCCTTCGCTCGGGGTCGCGGTTGAGCTGGGAGACGGCGATCACGGGGATCTCGAGCTCCTTGGCGAGGAGCTTCAGCGACCTCGAGATCTCGGCGATCTCCTGCTGGCGGTTGTCGACGCGGTAGTGGCTCGACATCAGCTGGAGGTAGTCGACGATGACCAGCCCGAGCCCCCTCGTACTCGACTTGAGGCGCCGGGCCTTCGCCCGGATGTCGACGATCGTGGCGTTCCCCGAGTCGACGATGAACATGGGCGCGCGGTCGAGGACCTCGGCGGCCTCGACGATCCGCCCCCAGTCCTCGGCGGCCACGCGGTTCGCGCGCACCTTGTCCCAGCCGATGCGCGCCTCGCTGCAGAGCAGCCGCATCCCGATCTCCATGCGGGACATCTCGAGGGAGAACATCGCGATCGGCACGTCGTGGTCGACCGCCGCGTTCCGGGCGATGTTCGTGGCGAGCGACGACTTCCCGACCCCCGGCCGGGCCGCCACGATGATGAGGTTGCCCGGCTGGAACCCCTGGAGCAGGTTGTCGAGGTCGTTGAACCCGGTCTGCAGCCCGCTGAACCCCGCCTCGCGGTCGTGCAGCCGCTCCAGCGACTCCATGCTGTCGTGGACGAGCTGGCTGAGTGTGACGATCTCGTCCTGCTCCCCGTGCCGCGCCACCCCGTAGATGAGGCCCTCGGCCTCGTCGGCGAGCCCCTCGGGGTCCTCGGGCACGTCGTACGCCTTCTGGATGATCTGCGACCCCGCGTCGATCAGCCGCCGCAGCAGCGCGTGGTCGGCGACGATCCGCGCGTAGTGGGCTGCGCTCGCGGGCGTCGCCACGACCTCGAGCAGGTGGTGGACGAACAGATGGCCGCCCACCTCCTCGAGTGTGCTCCGGCGGCGGAGCTCCTCCACCGTGCTGATGCCGTCGACGGGCTCCCCTCGCGCGTAGAGGTCGAGGAGCGCCACGTAGATCTTGCCGTGGGCCGAGCGGTAGAAGTCGCTCGCCTTCAGGATCTCCGACGCCTGGGCGACCGCCTCGCCCGACAGCATCATCGAGCCCAGGACGGCCTCCTCGGCCTCGAGGTTGTGCGGGGGGATCCGCTCCGGCCGGCCGGGCCGCCGGATCTCGTCTGCTGTCCGTGCCACGTGCCTCCCTTCGGCCTTGGGAACCGTAGCGACCCCGGCCGGTTGATCACAACGGGAACAACTTGGGCATCCGCGGAGGAGGGGCTGTGGAAATGCTGTTGAGAACCCCGCCCCCCAAGGCTGACCTCGCCCCCGGTTTTCCACACTTCGAACGCTTGTTCGAGTATGGCAGAAGACACCGACACGGAAAAGAAAAACGGCGGGGCCGGAGCCCCGCCGTTCGGCCTACGATGCGCCCTACTCGGCGACCACGAAGACCGTCAGGGTCGCGTTCACCTCGGGGTGGAGGTGGATCTGGACCTCGTGGGTGCCCGTGCTGCGGATCGGCTCCTCGAGCATGATCTTCCGGCGGTCGAAGTCCTGGCCGAGGGTGGCCGAGACCGCCTCGGCGATCCGCTCGGCGGTCACGCTCCCGAACAGCTTCCCCTCCTCGCCCGCCTGGGCGCCGATCTGGACGGGCGTCTTCGTGATCTTGGCGGCGAGCGCCTCGGCCTCCTGCTTGCCCTTGGCCTCCTTCGCCTCGCGGGTCACCTTCAGGCGCTCGATGTGCTGGAGCGCCCCGCGGGTGGCCTGGATGGCGAGGCCCCTGGGCAGGAGGAAGTTGCGGGCGTAGCCGTCCTTCACGTCGACGACGTCGCCCGTGTCGCCGAGCTTCTCCACCTCTCGCTGCAGGATGACCTTCATCGCTGCGAGAAGGGAAGGAGCGCCATCTCGCGGGCGTTCTTCACCGCCATCGCGACGTCGCGCTGATGCTGGGAGCACGTCCCGGTCACCCGGCGCGCGCGGATCTTCCCGCGGTCCGAGATGTACTTCCGGAGAGCGTGCGTGTCCTTGTAGTCGATGAACTTCACCTGGTCGCGGCAGAAGGCGCAGTACTTCTTGCGCTGCCTCTTCCTGGGATCGTCGTCGCGATCCCGCTTGCCCTCGCGCTTGCTCCCGCGGTCCCTGTCTCGCTGCTGTTTGCGTGCCAGTGTCGGTCCCTCCTCACGCCGGCTCGAGCGGGGGCGGGCTCTCGGGCGGCCCCGATGGCGGCCCTCCCGCTCCCACTCGAACGTTGTTGCTGTAGTCCGAGCCTCCGCGGCTCTGCTTCTCGACCTTGGCGGTCGCCCACTTCAGGCTCGGGCCGATCTCGTCGGCCTCGATCTCGATCGCGGTCCGCTTGTCGCCGTCCTGCGACTCCCACGACCGCTGCCGAAGCCGGCCGGCCACCACGACCCGGGTCCCCCGGGTCAGCGACTCGGCGGCGTTCTCGGCCATCGTCCTCCAGCAGTTCACCCGGAAGAACGAGGTCTCGCCGTCGACCCACTGGCCCGATTCGTCCTTATAGCGCTTGTTCACGGCCACGCTGAAGTTGGCCACGGCGGCGCCGTTCGGCGTGTACCGCAGCTCGGGGTCATCGGTGAGGTTGCCCACGATGACGACCTGGTTCTCGCTGGCCATCTTCATCACCACCTTGCATGCGTTCGTCCCTCGGGCCGATGGCCCGGCATCGAGGGAGGGGAAGCCCTGCGTCAGGCGGTCTGGACGACCTTCCTGACGACCTTGAATCGCGTCACCTCGTCGGCGAGCAGCAGCACCCGCTCGAGCTCGTTCACCGCCGGGGTGTCGGACGTGAACGTGACGAGCACGTAGACACCCTCGGTCTTGTGGTCGATCTCGTAGGCGAGCTTGCGGCGGCCCCACTTGTCCACGTTGGCCACCTGCCCGCCGGCGTCGGTCACGATCTTCGTGATGCGCTCGACGACGCCGTCGACCGCCGCGTCTTCCACGTCGGGGTCGACGATCACCAGGATCTCGTACTCTCGCACTACCACCTCCTCTGGTCTGAGCGGCCCCCAAGCGGGAGCAGGGGTGGAACGCTCAGATACTAGCATCCGGCCCTTCCGGCTCACGGGCCCACGCTAGCAGGGGGGTCTGACATGGTCCTCCCCGGAACCGCCCTTTCTCAGGAGTAGGCGTGCTCCTCGTCGGGGAACGCGCCCGACGCCACCTCGTCGGCGAAGGCCCGGGCGGCCCGCCCGATCTCGGTCCGGAGGTCGGCGTAGGGCTTCACGAACCTCGGCGGAGGCCCGAACGAGAGGCCCAGCAGGTCGTGGATCACCAGCACCTGGGCGTCGCAGGCGGGCCCGGCGCCGATGCCGATCGTGGGCGTCCGAAGCGCCTCGGTGACCCGCCGCGCCACCTCGGACGGCACGCCCTCGAGCACCAATGCGAAGGCGCCCGACTTCTCGAGCGCGAGCGCGTCCTCGAGCAGGCGGTCGGCGGCCTCCTCGCTCCGGGCCTGCACCCGGTAGCCACCCATCTGGTGCACCGACTGCGGGGTGAGGCCGAGGTGCCCCATGACCGGGATCCCCTGGCTGCTCAACCGGGCCACCAGCTCGAGGTGGGGCCCCTCCAGCTTCACCGCCTGGGCGCCCCCCTCCTTGAGGAACCGGCCCGCGTTGCGCACGGCCTCCTCGGGGGACGCCTGGTAGGACATGAACGGCATGTCCCCGACGACGAGGGCGTCCTTCGCCCCGCGGGCGACCGCCCTCGTGTGGTGGAGCATCTCCTCCATCGTCACCGGCAGGGTGGTCTCGTAGCCGAGGACGACGTTCGCCAGCGAGTCGCCGACGAGGAGCACGGGGATGCCGGCCTCGTCGAGGACGCGCGCCGTCGGGTAGTCGTAGGCGGTAAGCATCGCGAAGCGGCGCCCCTCGGCCTTCCAGGCGGCAAGGTCGTGGATCGTGGTCATGGCTCGCGCCTCCTTCCGTTCGTCGGGGGCCCCGGTGCGGGGCCCGCCGGAGTGCACGGCATCATCGATTCTACGCCGGGACGGCTACCATGGGGCCTTCCGGAACCGACCACGGAGGTGATCACGATCCGCCATCTGCTTCGTACCGTTCCCCTCGCCCTCGCGGCGATGCTGCTCGCCGCCTCCTGCGGCGGAGGGGAGGATCCCGCGATCGACGTGCCCGAGGGCCTGCCGACCGATACCGAGACCACCCCGCCCGCGGAGGTCGGCGACGGAGGGGACCTCGCCAAGCTGGCGGGCGCCTGGGCCGAGAGCGCGGCGAAGGTCACCTACGACCTCACGAGCGGCACGGCGCCGACGCAGACGATGACGCTCTACTGGAAGCCCCCCAACTCCTGGCGCATGGACATCGGCAGCGACGCGGGCTCGACGATCATCATCTCCACCGCCGACGCCGGCTACGTGTGCACGGGCGTCCCCGGCGCCTCGACGTGCATCGAGTCCCCCGCCGATCCCTCAGCGCAGGCGCCGATCCCCTTCGCCGGCCTGTTCACGAGCCCCGAGGGCATCCTCGACGAGATCGAGACGCAGACGGGAGGCGCCGACCTGGAGGAGAGCTCGGCGACGATCGCCGGGCTCGACGCGACGTGCTTCGCGGTGAGCGGAGGGACCGGCGCCGGCACGATCGAGTGGTGCTTCTCGGAGGACGGCATCCTCCTCCGGTACTCGGTGGGCGCCGCCTCGACCGCCGCGACCGGCCAGTTCGCGATGGAGGCGACCGAAGTTGACCCCCGGGTGAGCGCGGCCGACTTCGAGCCGCCCTACCCCGTGTCGAAGCTCCCCGGCGGTGACGACTCCGGCGACCAGGACGGGAGCGACACCGGGAACGGCTAGGCGGCGGGGAACTCGAGCCTGAGACGGTCGGGCTCGGCGTCGACGACGAAGCACGTCTTCGACGAGAGCCCGATGCCCCACGAGACGACGCCCTCGAAGTCGCCGGTCTGCTCGACCTCGAGGACGGTCGAGAGGCCCGGCGCGAACTCGGTCGGACCGGTGTAGATCGGCTCGGGCTCCTCGCCCGAGAGGTCGACGCCCTGCGCCATGAACGAGACGTGCACGAAGGCCTCCCCCGCGACCTCGACCGGGGCGCCTCCGCCGTCGGTCAGGAGCTCGTCCACGAACGACACGAAGTACTGGGGCGCGCTCGCGGGGTTGCCCTCCGGCTCGAAGCGGAACTCGACCCGCTCGATGCCGTCCTCGACCTCGACGCTGACCTCGGTGAACGGGGGGAAGTTCGCGGAGTCGCCGCCCTGCCGGTCCTCGCAGGACGCGCCCTCGAGATCGTCGGTGGTGGGCGAGGGCGAGGCCGTGGGCTCGGGCGACGGCGAGGAGGTCGCCGCCGGGTCGGCGGCGCCACCGCAGCCGACCGCCAGGAGCAGGAACGCCGCCGCGACGCGCCTCATGGACCGAGTGTAGCCCAGCCTACCCGGCGCCGCCGCCGGTCCCGCCGCCTCCCCCTCCGCCGCCGCCTCCGCCGCCGGAGAAGCCGCCACCGAAGCCCCCACTTGAGCTGGAGCTGCCGAACCCGCTCGACCACGACGAGGCCGACCGCGCCGCGACGGCGGCCGGGGTGTAGACGGGCTGGGAGTTGACGTGGTGGAGCCAGTAGTAGGAGCCGAGGCCGCTCGGGCCGCCGGGGAACGGCGAGGGCAGGTCCTCCTCGGGCACGAGCGCGCGGACCTGCTTCTCGACCTCGTCGGCCACGCCCAGCGCCACCGCCCACACGAGGTAGTGCTCCCAGATGATGACCGCGAGCGCCGGCGCGTCGCCCATCGCGGGGAAGTCGGTGAGGAAGCGGCGGAAGGCGCCCCACTCGGCGAGGCGCTTGCGCAGGGCCTCGCTCCGCGGGCGCGGCCGCATCCAGGCGCCGGCCATGAACCACCCGAGGATCGAGATGGGGATCAGCCAGAGCGCCGGGCCGCCGACGAACCCGGCCTCCTCGCCGAACCCGGTCCACTGGTGGTAGCCGTACACCGCGCCCGCGATCCCGATGAGGCGCGCGGCGGTCTTCTCCCACCGCGACTTGCCGAGGTTGATCTTGCGGGTCTCGTCCTTGGTCTTCGATGACAGCGAGTCCCACCAGCTGCGGAGCTTCGCCTTCCGCTCACCCTTCGCGTCGACGTCGTCCTTGAGGCTGACGGGCCCCGCGTCGGGCATGAGGAAGTCCATGAACTCCATGTCGAGCTCGTCGCTGGGCGCGCGCTTCCGGCTGAGCTGGAGGTCCTCGGGCTCGGTGACGCGGCCGATCGCCTGCAGGTCGAGCACCCCGATCTGCGCGAGGTGGAGGAACTGCGCGCGGTAGGCGTTCTTCGTCCCGACGCCGCTCGCGTACGCGCCCCAGATGGTGGCGAGCTCGGCGGGGTGGATCCGCTCGGGGGGCTCCTGGAGCATGTCCGGGACTCCGGGGACGTGGTCGCGGCGGCGCGAGATCATCACGAGGAGCACGAGCGCGACCGGGATGAGGCCGTAGAGCACGCGGACGGTCAGCACGTCTCGGTCGTGCTTCGCGCGCAGGTCGTTCGCGTCCTCGGCGAATCCCGCCTCCTTGTCGAGGACCTCCTGACGCCCCAGGCCGCCGGGGAGCAGCGCCATCCGCGGAACGGCCTCGGCGGGGAACAGGATCGAGCCCTCGACGAAGGTGGCCGGGTGCAGGTCGGTGACGGTGAGGACCACGGTCTGCGGGTCGGGGATGCGGACGAGGCCGTTCAGCGGCCCGTGGCCCCAGGCGCGCGTCTCGCCCTTCTCGAGCGGTCGCGTGTCGCGGACCGGCGGCAGCGAGCCCTGGGCCGGACAGGTGGACGGCCGCGCGGGCTGGTTGGTCGCCGCCTCGGGGAGGTGCACGGTGATCTTGGCGGTGTCGGTCATCTCCGTCCAGCCGGTCCCGATGAACTGCCACAGGAGGTGCGTCGCGTCGTCGTACACGTCGACCGCGCACGCGACCGTGTAGCTGATGCGGAAGGTGGTGACCTCGTCGTGCGCGTCGAAGAACCAGGTGGCCTTGAAACCGCCGAGCTCGGTGTCGGTGACCACGGTCAGCGGCTCGCCGTCCTCGGTGACGGTGAAGTCGAGGATGTTCCGCGGCGGCGCGTGCGTCGGCTCGATCGTGAAGTAGGCGAAGCTGAAGTCGCCGTTGAAGTCGAACGTGCGGTCCTCGACGAGCGAGAGGCTGCCGTCGGGCCTGACGGTCGCGTCGATCTCGACGCGGGGGAAGTGGTACGACTTGTCCTGCGCCGGAGCCGGCGGCACACCGAGCCCCAGGGCGGCAAGCAGCAGGGCGGCGACCGCGAGTGCCCTGCGCATCCCGCGAGTCTACCGGGAGCGCGTCAACCTCGCGGGAGGCTCGTGCGTCGTAGGGTCATGAGCAGAGGACCTTCTTGGACGAGCCCGAGATCAGAACCTTCCTCGTGACCGAGTACCCGCGGCTGGTCGCCGCCGTGGGTCTCGCCTGCGGCAGCCGCGCCGCCGGAGAAGACGCCGTCCAGGAGGCGCTCGCCAGGGGCTGGGAGCGCAGCGAGCGAGGCGAGCACATCGAGTCGATCGGAGCCTGGGTCACCACCGTGGCGATGAACCTGGCAAGGAGCCGCTGGCGCAGGGTATTCGCGGAGCGAAAGGCGAAGGACCGGCTGGAGGCGAGCGCGTCGCCGGGCGGCTCGCCCGACGAGGCGATCGACCTGTCCCGGGCCCTCGAAGGACTCCCCCGCCGCCAACGCGAAGCGGTGGTCCTCCACTACTACCTCGGGCACGGAGTCGCCGACGTGGCACAGGTCCTAGGCGTCACCGAAGGAACCATCAAGACCAGCCTCCACCGAGCCAGAAAGACGCTGGCCGAGGCGCTCGGCGAGAAGGAGAACGACGTTGTCGGAGCTTGACGAACGCATCCGCAGGGGCCTGGCGGAGCTGGGCACAACCGGAGATGCGACCGACGTCTTCGACACCATCCACCGACGCAAACGCCGGCGAGTGGTCGTGCACCGCATCCAGCGAGGGGCGCTCGTGGTCGCAGTCATCGCCGGCTCCGCCGGCGGCGCGGTCGGCCTCAACCGTGCCTTCCAAGGCGATGGAGAACGGCGCCCCGGTCAGAACGAGGACGGCAACCGACTCATCGCGTTCGTCCGTTCGACCACGCAGGGCGATCGTATCTACGTGATGCGCGAGGACGGCACCGGCACACGCCAGGTCCTCGAGGACGACCGAGAGCAGCACGATCCCGCCTGGTCGCCCGATGGACAGTGGATCGCCTTCTCGACCGAGGTCGGCGGGCTCTTCAAGGTGCGTCCTGACGGATCCGACCTCACCCCGCTTTCTCGAAGCTACCGGGGGGCGAGGGATCCCGCATGGTCTCCCGACGGGGCGATGATCGCCTACTCCGCGGAAGGTCCATACCGGATGCTTCTCATCGATCCGGTTGACGGCCCGCCTGGGGCTCCGATCCCGGCGTACCCTTGGCCCGGCAACTCCTCCTCCCCGACTTGGTCCCCCGACGGTTCACGCCTCGCGTACGTCAACGATGCCGGTCGAAGCGCCGACCTCTATGTGCGCCCGGTGTGGGATCCAAGATCCGGCCCACCAGTAGTGGACCAGCTCACCGAGGATGGAGGCCCGGATGACCTGTCACCTGCCTGGTCGCCCGAGGGCGACACCATCGCCTTCGTCTCGAAGGGTGATCTTTGGCTCACCGACCCCGATGGAACAACGCAGATCAACCTGACTGCGACCGACGCGCTCGAGGAATCCGACCCAGCGTGGTCGCCGGACGGGAGATGGCTGCTCTTTTCCCGCCGCGAGGGGGGCGGGAACGCTGATATCTATCGGATGGCACCCACTCCCGACGCCGTTCCGACGCCCGTGAGCATCGACCCGGAATCGGATACGGCACCCGCTTGGCAGCCTGTTGCCGCCCAACTCCCAGTGCCGGGCCCGACCAGTTCCCCCAGCCCCGAGACCTCACCTCAGCCGCCCCAGCCCGAGGCATGCCCGGAGGAGGTCGTGGATCCCACTCCCAACTACCAGCCGCATGGCAAGACCCTCAGCGGCGACATCGACGCCGACGGAACGATCGACGAGGTCAGCATCCTCGCCGATCCAACACACCCTGAGCGTTGCCGGTACCTGCTCCAGGTGATCACAGATGGACGCGGCTACAGAGCCTCGATTCCCCCCGCCCCGTGGCCGGGCCACAACCCCGAGCTTCTGCTGCTGGCGCGGATCGACTCCCTTCCGGGCCTCGACGTGGTGGTGGAGCTTCAGCCGGCCGCCGTCTACCGCATCGGCACCGTGTTCACCCTTCTCGATGACGGACTCGCGGCGATCCGAGTGCGGGATGCGGACCCTGAGACCAACCACGTCCTTCCGTTGGCAGACGAGGCACCGACCGGAGTCGACTGCGAAGACCACGGTGAGATCTACACCCTCACGCCGGTTCCGCGGAAGGACTACCGTGAAGCGGACCCAACCCTCGACTACTGGTCGGCAACGCACTATCGAGCCGAAGGAGCATGGTGGGTGCCCGGCGACGGTGACCTCCAGATCGTGGCCTCGGGACAAGACGAGGCACTCCAGAACGAGATCCGCATCGAGTTCCCGCAGCTGGACGGCAAGCCGTTCTCCTCCTGCGTGGATGTCGTCCAATGAGGTCACACGACTCACGACGAATCCCGGGGTCGACGACCTTGTGGCCGACATGGTCGCCGAATGGTTCCCGGATCGGATACATGACACGAGGCGATCTCCGGGTCGCTGAGATCGACACTGGGGCGCATGCCAGGATCACGAGCACGAGGAACCTGGTCGAGTGGTATCCGGCCTGGTCACCCGACGGTCGGTGGATCGCGTTCTCCGCGGCGGCCGGAGTCGACGGCCAGCAGTCGGACCTCTACAAGATGCCTCCGTATCCCGGGGCCGAGCCGATCCGCCTGACGAACACCCCGGCGAACGAGTACTCGCCGGCCTGGCGCCCTCTCGACCCCGCGGCTGCTCGATAATCCCTCCGTGGATCGCGATACCCGGCCCTCGCCGCTGCCGTTCGTCCTGGGGGTGACTCTGGTCACGCTGGCGCTGGGGTGGCTGCTCAAGTCTCCCTGTCTGGGGCCGTGGGACGATGGGCGGCAGTACACGCGGCTGTGCTACTCGGACGTGGCGGCGCTGTACTCGGCGGAAGGGATCGACCAGCGCCTCGTCCCGTACTTCGAGCACACGAACGAGTACCCGGTGCTGACCGGGTTCACGATGGCGCTCACGGGGATCCCGGCGAAGTCCTACGCCTCGTTCTTCAACTGGAACGCGCTGCTCCTCGGCGGCTTCGCCCTCCTCACCTCGTGGGCCCTCTCTCGGATGGCGGGTGAGCGGGCGCTCCTGTTCGCGGCGGCTCCTACCTTGCTCATCTACTCGTTCGTGAACTGGGACCTGATCCCGGTGGCGTTGGCGACGCTC
>DASWKG010000036.1:0-5565 GCA_036396755.1 Actinomycetota bacterium | reverse complement strand
GGAGCCGAGCACCGACCGCCCGAGCGGGTGGCCGCCCCACAGCGTCTCGGAGAACAGGTCGTGGATCAGCTGGTCGGGCGCGTCCTCGTTCATGTTGATCTCCTCGAGGATCACCTGCCGCTCGGCGTCGAAGTCGCGCGGGCGGATCACCGACTCGAGGAGCATGTCGCACATGTGCTCGACCGCCATCGGCAAGTCGTGGTCGAGCACGCGCGCGTAGAACGTCGTCTGCTCGCGCCCGGTGAACGCGTTCAGGTCGCCGCCGACGGCATCGAACGCCTCCGCGATGTCGCGGGCGGTGCGCTTCTTGGTCCCCTTGAAGAGCAGGTGCTCCAGGAAGTGCGACGCGCCGGCGATGCGGCCCGGCTCGTCCCGGGACCCGACCGCCACCCACACGCCGAGTGTGGCGGACCGAACCCCCGGGACGTGCTCGGTGACGATCCGCAGCCCGGACCCGTACTCGGTTCGGGCGATGGTCACTGCTCGCCGTCGGGCCTGCGGCGGCGGCGCCTGCGACGGCCCTCGCCGCCACCATCTCCACCCTCGCCGTCGCCCCGGCTCTCGGTCCGCTCGGGCCGGGGACCCCGGTCCTCGCGATCCGTCGAGGCCGCAGGGGGCGAGTCGCTGTCGTCCTCGCCCTCCCAGATGGGCTCGAGGCTGATCTTCCCGGCCGCGTCCACCTCGCGGACCCGGACCTTCAGGAGATCGCCGGTGTTCACCACGGCCTCCACCGACTCGACGCGCTTGCCGCCGCGCCCGAGCCTCGAGATGTGGACCAGCCCGTCCTTGCCCGGGGTGAGGTTGACGAACGCGCCGAAGGTGGTGGTCTTGACGACCTTGCCGTCGTAGACCTCGCCGACCTCGGGCAGCTTGGGGTTGACGATGTCCTCGATCATCTGCACGGCCCGGGCGGCCGACTCGCCGTCCTTGGAGCCGATGAACACCCGGCCGTCGTCCTGGATGTCCACGTCGGCACCCGTCTGCGCGATGATCTCGTTGATCACCTTGCCCTTCGGGCCGATGACCTCGCCGATCTTGTCGACCGGGACCTGCTTGATGAGGACGCGCGGCGCCGTCATCGAGAGGTCCTCGCGAGGACCGGACAGCACCTCCTGCATCTTGTCGAGGATGAAGATGCGCGCGTCCTTCGCCTGCTTCAGCGCGCCGTCGAGGACCTCGGCCGGCAGGCCGCTGACCTTCGTGTCGAGCTGGAGCGCGGTGACGAACTCGCGCGTGCCGGCGACCTTGAAGTCCATGTCGCCGAGCGCGTCCTCGGCCCCGAGGATGTCGGTCAGCGTCACGAAGTCGCCGCCCTCGGCGATGAGCCCCATCGCGATGCCGGCGACCGGCGCCTTGATCGGCACGCCCGCGTCCATCAGCGACAGCGTGGAGGCGCAGACGCTCGCCATCGAGGTGGACCCGTTCGACGTCAGCACGTCGGACACCACGCGGAGCGCGTAGGGGAACTCGTCGTCGGAGGGGATCACCGGGATCAGGGCCCGCTCGGCGAGCGCGCCATGACCGATCTCGCGGCGCTTCGGCCCGCGCATGAACCCCGTCTCACCCGTCGAGAACGGCGGGAAGTTGTAGTGGTGCATGTAGCGCTTCTCGCTCTCGGGGTCGAGGGTGTCGATCATCTGCGTCATCCGGAGCATCCCCAGGGTGGTCACGTTCAGGACCTGGGTCTCGCCACGGTTGAACAGCGACGAGCCGTGCGCCCGCGGGACGAAGCCGACCTCGCAGGAGATGGGCCGGATCTCGTCGGAGCGGCGGCCGTCGATGCGGATGCCCTCCTTGATGACGCGGCGGCGCATGACGTCCTTCTGCAGGGCCTTGAACCGGCGCGAGACCTGCTGGACGCGCGCCGCGTAGATCTCCTCGTCCCACTCCCCCTTCAGGCTCTCGAGCAGCTCGGCCTTCAGCGTGTCGAGCGTGGCGCTGCGCTCCTTCTTGTCGGCGATCTGGAGCGACTGGACGACGCGGCCCTCGGCGAAGGCGTCGACGGCCGCGGCCACCTCGTCCTCGTAGTCCACGTAGGGAGCGAACTCGCCCGGGCTCACGCCGGCGGCGTTCACCAGCTCCATCTGCAGGTCGCACATCTCGGCGATGTAGCCCCGGCCCTCCTCCAGGCCCTGCGCCACGACGTCCTCGGTGGGGGCGTGCCCGCCCTCGGCGATGCGGTCGTAGGCGCCCTCGGGAGCCTCGGCCTCGACCATGAGCACGTCGATGCCGCCGCTCGCGTTCCGCCGGCCCGCCACCACCATGTCGAACGTGGCCGCGTCGGCCTGCTCGTAGGTGGGGTTGGCCTTCCACAGGCCGTCGACGTAGACGACGCGGACGGCCCCGACCGGCCCCTCGAACGGCAGCCCGGCGAGCATCACGGCCGTCGCGGCCGCGTTGATGCTCGGGATGTCGTAGGGGTTGGCGAGGTCCGCCGAGAGCACGGTGCACACGATGTGCACCTCTTGACGGAAGTCGTCGGCGAAAACCGGCCGAAGCGGGCGGTCGGTCAGCCGGCAGGTGAGGATCGCGGTCTCGCTGGGCCGGCCCTCGCGGCGGAAGAAGCCGCCCGGGATCTTGCCGGCCGCGTACATGCGCTCCTCGACATCGACGGTCAGCGGGAAGAAGTCGATGCCCTCGCGGGGCGCGCTGGTGGTGCAGGTGGCGAGCACCTGGGTCTCGCCGAAGGTGATGAGCGCGGAGCCGTGGGCCAGCGTGGCCAGCCTGCCGGTCTCCATGGTGATGTCGAGCCCCCCGATGTTTCGGGTGACGATCGTGGGTTCCATATGACTACCTCCTCGAAATGGGATTCCTCGAGGAGCGGCGGGAATGCCAGTTGTCAGTGGTGGGCCTCGGCACTCCGGGGTGGATGCCTTTCGGCGCCCCGAAGCCCGCTACTGATAACTGACCCCGCGAGACTCGCTCCTCACGGTGTGGGCGGGTTCAGGTCTTGGGCGACCTCCTTCCCAGCAACCTAGCGGCGGAGGCCGAGGCGCCCGATGAGCTCGCGGTAGCGCTCGATGTCCTCACGCTTGAGGTACTCGAGCAGGCGGCGGCGCTTCCCGACCATCTGGAGGAGCCCGCGCCTCGAGTGGTGATCGTGCTTGTGGGTGCGCAGGTGCTCGGTCAGCTCGTCGATCCGCTTCGACAGGATCGCGACCTGGACCTCCGGGGAGCCGGTGTCTGCGTCACCACGGCGGTACTCCGCGATGAGCTGCTGTTTGTTGTCCTTGAGCATCCCGGAAAGGGTAGCAGACCCGGTCGCCCCTCACGTGACCAGCGCGCGGGTGCGCTCGACGTCCTCGCCGATCTGGGCGGCGAGCGCCTCGGGCGAGTCGAATCGGACCTCGTCGCGCAGGCGCGCCCAGAACTCGACGCCGAGCACCGTGCCTCCGAGGTCCCCCTCGAAGTCGAGGAGGTAGGCCTCGACGTGCAGAGGCTCCCCGCCGAAGGTGGGGTTGATCCCCACGTTGATCGCCGCGGGCCAGGAGGTGCCGTCGGCCGTCCGGGCGCGCCCCGCGTACACGCCGCGCCCCGGCAGGAGGATCCGCGGGGGGGTCACGAGGTTCGCCGTCGGGAAACCGAGGCCCACCCCTCGCCCCGCCCCCGGCACGACCGTTCCCTCGACCAGGTAACGTCGGCCGAGGGCCGCCTCGGGCCACGCCAGGTCGCCGGAGGCCAGCGCCTCGCGGATCGAGGTGGAGGAGACCGTCCGACCGTCCTTCTCGACGAGCGGCACGCTCTCCAGCGAGAACCCGCGCTCCGAGCCGAGCTCCGCGAGGGCCTCGACGGTGCCCGTCGCCTTGTGCCCGAAGGTGAAGTTGTCGCCAACGGCCACATGACGGGCGTGGAGGCCATCGACGAGAACGCGGTCGACGAACGCCTCGGGCGACCACCGCGAGACCTCCTCGTCGAAAGTGAGCACGAGGAGCGTCTCGATCCGGAGGTCCTCGATCAGGCCCGCCTTGCGGCGGAGCGTCGTGAGCAGCGGCGGGACGTCATCGGGCGTGAGGATCTCGCGCGGGTGCCGGTCGAAGGTCACGGCCACGGGCCGCAGGCCGCGATCGCGCGCCTGCGCGACCGACCGCCCGATCACCGCCCGGTGCCCGAGGTGCACCCCGTCGAAGAACCCGATCGTGACCGCGGAGTCGGCCTCGTTCGTCAGCGCGGCGAGTCCCTGCACGACCTCCATCGCCGGTGAGGGTAGCAGGAGCCCCTCGCGACGTTGACGACTTCGACCTCACTTCCAGCAGCCGAAGGATCCGGCCTTCACCCCGCGAAGAACGGTCCATCCATCCGGCGCTCTCACGCCATCTCACAACTAAGCGATCCCGCCCTTGCTGCAGTCGTGGGCAGCTTCCGGGTAGCTGGTTGTCGGAGGCGAGGTCCACCCTTGAGCGAGACTGTCGCATCAAGCCTAGCCCGCCGCCTCGGCGCAGTCGTGGAAGTCACCGGAGGCGCATATCATCCCGGCCTCGAGCCACCTGCCCCACGCCCCGAACGTAGTGTTCGCCAGGGTCCGGCGCGTGTAGATCTTGAAGCCCACATACTGCGGGCCGTGGATCTCGGAGCTGCCGTCGCTGCGCAAGGTGAACTCGCCTCCATGGTGCGGGCCCGGGGTCAAAGCATCGTCGCACCCGGTCGGGTGGTCCGCTGGGTCAGGCGATCCGGGCCCCCCGAAGAGCCCCGGATAAGCACAAGCCTCGATATCCTCCAAGCCGGGGTTGATGACTCCGTTGAACCCTTCGCGATCATGGATGTAGGCAACCACACCGCCCATCGCCGGGCGGCCTTCGAGGCCCACCGTGCGAGTTACGCCGCCGTAGTGCGTGCAGTCATCGGTCACAGCCAGACACTCCTTGACCGGCAGCTTTTCCAGGAATCCGTGGGCCTCGGCGGTTGCGGTAAGTTCGATCGACCCACTCAACTGGGGGAGGCGTATCGTGAGGGTGGCGGGCCCGTCCGTCACGAAGTACAACTCGAGCGGTCTGGCTTGGTATAAGCACCCGATGTCGTCACCTTGCTCGGTGTAGCAGCTACCCCAGTAAGGCAAGATGTCCCACTCAGGTATAAGCCGGGAGAAGTTTGTGATGCAGAAATGACAATAGGGGCCGGGCTCGCCATCGTGTGATCTGAACGCGGTGAACACGTACTGGGTACCCTCCCCCGCCTCGACCGTCAGGTGGTCCCTGCTCGAGATCCTCAGGGACTGAGGCAGCATCATCGTGATCCCGACGATGCCCTCCCCGTGGATCACCGTCGTGCCCGCCACCTCGGGGTAGATGAGCTCCGGTTCGGAGGCAGACCCCGCCGGTGCAATAGACAGAGCGAGCAGGACGGAAGCGGCCAAAGCGAGAGGACGTGAGCCTCGGGCCGGACAAGATCGCGGAACCAACACCCTAAAGGCCTCGCGCCGCTCGCCGCCGAGGGCGCTCGATCGGGACCACCGGGGCTTGCGTCACGTTCCCGTTGCGATCCGCTGCAAATACCTGGGACGGCTCCGGAGCCTGGCCATGGCGATCGCCAACCTCGGCGGAGGCATCGTCACTCAGGTCGTACCAAAGC
>DASWKG010000035.1:0-4310 GCA_036396755.1 Actinomycetota bacterium | reverse complement strand
TAGGCCCGAGCCTCCTCGGGCGAGCGCATGTCGGGCTCGGAGACCACCTCGACGAGCGGCACCCCGGCGCGGTTGAAGTCCTCGAGCGCGTACTCGGCCTCGGCGATGCGGCCGGTCGTGCCGGGGTGGGTCGTCTTCCCGGTGTCCTCCTCGAGGTGCACGCGCGTGATCCCGAGGCTCCGCGTCGCGCCGTCGACCTCCACGTCGAGGTGGCCGCCGACGCACAGCGGCAGGTCGTACTGGCTGATCTGGTAGTTCTTCGGCATGTCCGGATAGAAGTAGTTCTTCCGGTGGAACAGGGAGTGCGGCGCGATCTCGCTCCCGAGCGCGATCCCGATCATCATCGTGCGCTCGATCGCCTGGCGGTTCGCGACGGGGAGCGTCCCCGGGTGGCCGAGGCACACGGGGCAGACGAGCGTGTTCGGAGGCGCACCGAACTCGTTCGCGCAGCCGCAGAACATCTTCGTGCGCGTGGAGAGCTCCACGTGGCACTCGAGGCCGATGACGGTCTCGAACTCGCTCACCCGGGCTTCACCGCCAGGTAGTAGCCGCGCTCTCGGCGGAAGACGTAGTGCCCCGCCGGCTCCCATCGGAGCGCGAGGAAGCCGGCGGCCTTGTCCTCGTCCGCGCGGATCGCGTCGCGGACGCGCTGGAGGTCCCCGCCGGTCAGCTCGACCCACTCGTCGTCGCGCTTGTCCTCGACCTGCCGCTCCTCGGCGCGCGGCCGCAGGCCGGCCCACATCAGCGCCGCGTGCACCATCGAAGGCGAGAGCGTCGCGATGTGGCTCGGGTCGCGCGCCGCCTCCACACGGTCGCGGGCGGCGCGGCGGTGCGGCTCCTCGGGCGCGGCCATGTCGATGAGGAGGAACCGGCCGCCCGGGCGAAGGACGCGGGCGACCTCCTTCGTCGCGGCCGCGGGGTCGGCGAGGTGGTGGAAGACGCTCCCGCACACGACGAGGGTGAAGGACCCGTCGGCGAAGGGGAGGCACTCGCCGTCGGCCGCCACCGCGATGCCGCGGGTTCGCAGCCGGTACTCATCGAGCATCTGCGGCGTCACGTCCATCCCGACGGCGAGCCCGACGTACGGCTCGAAAAGACGCGTCAGCGTGCCGGGCCCGGCCCCGAGGTCGAGCAGTCGGTCGCCGTCGACCGGCTCCGCGAGACCCAGCACGATGTCGGGGATGTAGCGCCCCATCTCCTGGCGCGCGTACCGCTCCGCCGTCGGCGCGAACGTCTCCACCGCCTTCCGGGGGCTCACGCCTCCACCTCCACCGGCCGGCGCCCCCCGGCGGTGAGCAAGATGGCGCCCCCCACGACCCAGACCGAGGCGCTGAGCAGCGACGCGTTGGCGGAAGGCACCCAGCTGCTGCAGTGGCCCTCGATGACCTCCGGCCCGCCACCGATCGACGTGCGGTACGGCCGTTCGACCCAGACGCTCCCCCCCGGAGCCAGCGTACGGTCCCAGCAGCGACCGCCGCCCATGGTGAGCATCAGCGTCGCGGCGGCGGCGGTGACGAGGATGACCCCGAGGGCCGTGGCCGCGACCCGTCCTCCGCTCTCCCTTCCGGCCCGGGCACCCGCCGCGATGAGGAGGCCGCTCGGGATCACCAGGGGGAGCCCAACGCCGGAGAGCGACGTGAACGCCAGGAGCCCGCCCGCGAGCCCCGCCCCCCAGAGGATGCCCGCGCGGGTGGGCCCCGAGGCGACCCGTTGAGCGATCGCCGCGAGGGCGAACGGGCCGAGGTAGACGAGTCCGAGCCCGAAGCCCCCCAGGAGGTTCCGCTCGGGCGGGATCATGTGGCCCACGGTGGATGCGACCAGCAAGGCGCCGCCGAAACCCACGCCGAGGGCGATCCCCCAACGCGCCTGGGGCTCCCCGCTCACGACGTCGCCTCGATGACGCCGGGGCGCAGGCTGAGGCCGAGGTCCTGCTCCAGCGCGTAGGCGGCCCGGAGGACGGTGGGCTCGTCGAGCGCGCGGCCCATCAGCTGGAAGCCGACCGGCAGGCCCTGCTCGTCGAGGCCGCACGGGATGGAGATCGCCGGGACCCCCGAGAGGTTGGCGGGGATCGTGAAGATGTCGGAGAGGTACATCGCGAGCGGGTTGTCGGACTTCTCACCGATGCGGAACGCGGCCGTGGGCGAGGTCGGTGACACCAGCAGGTCGAACCGCTCGTAGGCGGCCTCGAAATCGCGGATCACGAGGGTGCGCACCTTCTGCGCCTGACCGTAGTACGCGTCGTAGTAGCCGGCGGAGAGCGAATAGGTGCCGAGCATGATCCGCCGCTTGACCTCCTGCCCGAAGCCGTCGCCGCGCGTCTTCGCGTGCATCTCGATCACGTCGCGCGCGCCCTCGGCCCGGTAGCCGTAGCGCACGCCGTCGTAGCGCGCGAGGTTCGACGAGCACTCGGCGGGAGCGATCAGGTAGTAGGCCGACAGCGCGTACTCGGCGCGGGGCAGGGACGCCTCGCCGATCTCGGCGCCCAGCGCCGCCAGCCGCTCGATCGCGGCCTCAACCGACGCGCGCACGCCCGGCTCCACGCCCTCGCCGAACCAGTCGCGCACCACGCCGATCCGCATCCCCGCGACGCCGGCGTCGATGCCCTCGGCGTAATCGCGCGGAGGGTCGGGGATGCAGGTGGAGTCGCGCGGGTCGGGTCCGGCGATCGTCGAGAGCAGCAGCGCGCAGTCGCGGACGTCGCGGGTGAACGTGCCGACCGTGTCGAGCGACGACGCGAACGCGATGAGCCCGTACCGGGAGATCAGGCCGTAGGTGGGCTTCATGCCCACGACGCCACACAGCGAGGCGGGCTGGCGGACCGAGCCGCCGGTGTCGGTGCCGAGGCCCCACACGGCCTCGCCCGCGGCGACCGCGGCGGCGGAGCCGCCCGACGAGCCCCCGGGGACGCGCTCGGTGTCCCACGGGTTCCGGGTCGGGAAGAACGAGGAGTTCTCGTTCGAGGACCCCATCGCGAACTCGTCGCAGTTCGTCTTCCCGACGAGCACCGAGCCGCCCTCGCGCAGCCGCTCCCAGGCGGTCGCGTCATAGGGCGGGACGTAGCTCGCGAGGATCTGCGAGCCGCAGGTCGTCCTGATGCCGCGCGTGGTGAGGACGTCCTTCAGCGCGAGCGGGATGCCCGCGACCGGCGACGCCCCTCCCCCGCCGGCAAGGGCCGCATCGGCCGCGGCCGCCTGCTCGCGCGCGACCTCCTCGGTCAGCGTCAGGTACGCCTTCACGCGGTCGTCGACCTTCGCCACCCGCTCGAGGCTCGACTCGAGGAGCTCGGCCGCCTTGACCTCGCCCGCGCGCATGGCGTCGGCGAGGTCGTGGGCGGTGCGGTCGCAGAGCTCGGTCACTCGGGCGCCTCGGCGATCCGAGGGACGCGGAACTTGCCGTCCTCGGCCTCCGGCGCGTTCGCCAGCGCATCCTCGTGCGAGAGCGACGGCGTGGGCTCGTCCTCTCGGAAGACGTTCACGAGCGGGATCGGGTGCGAGGTCGGCCGCACGTCGTCGGCCGCGACCTCGCCGACGCGCTCGGCGTGCTCGAGGATCAGCCCGAGCTGCTCTTTGAACCGCGCGAGCTCCTCGGGGCTGAGGGCGAGGCGGGCGAGGCGGGCGACGTGTTCGATGTCGATCTCAACCGGCACGGATGCAGTCTATCGGAGCGCCGGAGCGAGCCGCGTCCCGAGCCGCAGGCAGGGACTCCGGCGTCCCGCGTCGAACAACCAGACCATGCGATCTCGTCTCGCGCTCGTCGCGCTGTCCCTCGTCACCTCGCTCCAGGCCGCCCCGGTCCTGGGCCAGACGGTCGGCTGCGGGGTCCCGCCCGGGAGCGAGCGGTGTCAGGCGTGGTCGGCCCGCTACAACGGGCCCGGGACCGCCGCCGACATCGCGAGCGGCGCGGCCATCTCCCCCGATGGGTCCACGCTGTACGTGACCGGCGCCAGCCCGGACGCGGGCGGCAGCAACGACGCGGCCACGGTCGCCTACGACGCGTCCACCGGCGCCCAGCGATGGGCGGCCAGGCACGTATCCGCCGGCGGAGTCGCGGTGACCCCGAGCCGCGACGGCGAGCGCCTCTTCGTGCTGGCCAACGCCGCCGGTGACCTGCGAACCATCGCCTACGACCCCGCCGACGGCGAGGAGGTGTGGTCGGCGAGCTACGACGCGGAGGGCCTCGGCGACACGGGCATCGCCGTGGACGTCGGCGTCGAGGACACGCGCGTCTACGTGACCGGCTACACGACCGTGGACGGCGGCCTGAGCTTCGACTACACCACCATCGCCTACGACCAGCGCTCCGGCGAGGAG
>DASWKG010000034.1:0-2339 GCA_036396755.1 Actinomycetota bacterium | reverse complement strand
GCACCGGCTCGACCTCGCCGTGGAGCGGGCCCGTCGGGCGGTCGCGGTGGGCTGCGTGCTCACCATCGACTCCGACGCGCACAAGACGGCCGAGCTCGACTACGTCCGATGGGGCGTCTCGCAGGCGCGTCGAGCGTGGGTGGAGCCGGGAGTCGTGCTCAACACGTGGTCGCGGGCGCGGCTGCTCGACTGGGTGGCAGGCAAGCCAGGCCGGGTCTGAGCCGGGTCGCCCTCTGAGCCGGGTCCGGGGCGCATACCAGCGGGCCCGCCCCGCGTGGCTCGCGTACCATCGGGCCCGATGCACACCCGCGCGCTCGAGCTCCACGCCGGTGCGCGCCGCGACCTCGTCGTGGCGGCGGCCGGGGTCATCGCCCTGTCGCGGCTCGTCGACGGCCCGCTCGTCTGGCTCGTGGCCGGGCTGCTCCTCGCGGCGACGTTCCTCGGTGCGCTCCAGATCCTCGGCGAGGCGGATCCCGTCGGTGAGGCGTCCGAGGGCGTGCCGATCGAGGCGCTCATCACGCCGGCCGTCGCCGCGGTCGCCTGCCTCGGTGCGCTCCGGCTCGTGCCGGTCGGCCCGCTCCTCGTTCCGGCCGTGCTCGGCGCGGGCTGGCTCATCGACCGCGTCCTCGCGACCGAGATCCGGATGCTCGCCGCGCGCCACGGCCCGACGCCGCGGGACCGGTCGATGATCCTCGTCGAGTCGGTCGTCGTCGGGTTCCTCGCCTTCACCGGTGTGGCCGCCCTCGTCCCGAACGGCCTGGCGGAGCCAGCCGGCCCCGTCCCGATCCCGCTTGCGGAGTCCGACCTCGTGCTCCTCGCTGTGGCCGACGCGGCCGTGGCGGGGTTGCTGGGGTATCGGGCCTCGGCGTTGCGGATCTCGAACCTGCGGGACGTGCTGTGGAGCGCGGCCACGTACGCGAGTGCCATCGCGATCGCCGCCGCGGCACTTCGGGCGATGGTCATCCCGCGCCTCGTCGGGCCGGCGCTTCTGACGCTCGTATTCTTCCTGTGGGACGCGTTCCACGGCGCGCCACCGGCCCGTCGACGCGATCCGCGCTGGATCTGGCAGACGGTCCTGCTCGTCGCGCTCGGCGTGGTCGTCGTCGCCTGGAACCTGCGCCTGCGCTGACGCCCTTGGCGTGTCTCCGCCGCGGGCAGGTCTCCGCCGCTCGCCGCCGCACATCTCCGCCGCTGGCCATTGGAACATCACTTGTTACAACGGGCGAAGGAAGGTCGCTCGACGGGATCTGGGGCCGCGTTCCTTCGCCGTTTGTAACCTCCGGCGCACCACTCGGCGAAGGAACGGGCGATTCGCGCCGCTCCGGAGGCCCTCGTTCGTCCGTTGTAACACGTCATGTGACAGGAGGGGGTGATGTCAGGGGGGGATGTCACAGGGGGAGGGGTGACAGGGCACGGGCGGCCGATCCGCCCCACGCCGCGCCGACCCCGTTTGACGGAACCACCCGTCGGTGCTAGAAAGCCTTGCCGCGCCACCCACTCCCCGCGCGCCACGCCGCTGCGCCCGAGAGGCCCGAAAGGACGACCGACCACGTGACCTTCCCCGAAGTCGAGACGAACTCGCAGAGCCCCGTCAACCAGACTCGCCTCAAGCGCCAGCTCGCAGACCAGGCGATCGGCCATGCGTCGGCCGCGCAGTGGGCGGAGGCGGTCGAGACGAACCGCAAGCTGCTCGAGATGGGCCCCGACGCGGAGTCCGAGAACCGCCTCGCCAAGGCGCTCTGGGAACTCGGCGAGCTGGCCGAGGCGCGCGAGCACTACCAGACCGCGCTCGCCCTCGACCCCACGAACCGCATCGCGGAGCGGAACATTGACCGGCTCAAGATGCTCCTCGTGGCGGCCGGCGAGAAGACCGTCCCGGCGGCCGACGGCAGCAAGGCCCCGGTCTCGATCTTTGTCGAGGAGACCGGCAAGACCGGCTTCGCCTTCCTGACCGATCTCGCCAACCCGCGCGAGCTCGCACAGGTCAACCCGGGCGACGCAGTCGACCTCATCCCGGAGGGCGGTCGGCTCATCGCGATCAGCAACGGCGTCCGGATCGGCATCGTCGAGCCGCGCGTCGCGGCCCGTCTGCTCAAGCTCCTCGCGGACGGCAACAAGTACGCGGCCGGCGTCACGTCACTGGGCGACAAGGACGTCCGGATCATCATCCGCGAGACCTTCCAGGACCCGCGCAACTACGGGAAGGTGAGTTTTCCGACGGCGGCCAAGTCGACAGACCTTCGGCCGTACACGAAGGGCACCCTCGTGCGCGAGGAGATGGAGCTCGAGGAGGACCTCGAGGACGACGAGGAGGACGAGGAGATCGAGGACCTCGCCCG
>DASWKG010000033.1:0-5585 GCA_036396755.1 Actinomycetota bacterium | reverse complement strand
GGCCGACCGCCGCGCCGGACCTCGGTTCGAGGAAGCACGTCCTCCTCAGTGGTCGAGGTCACGACGAGGACGTCGCCTCCCACCGCCGCGGCGTGCACGCCGGGCTGATCGGTGAGCCGCTCCGGCGGCTGCCCCGGCGCCCCTCGCCAAACGTGGACCTCGGTCGGTTCCTCCGACGCCGTGAACACCACGTCGTCCCGGGTGCCCAGGACCTGTCGGACGTGGAGTCCCGGCGGGGTGGCGAGCTCGTCCCCGATCAGCACACGCCCGGCGCCGTCGGCGGTCACGACATGCACCAGCCTGCCGTCGGAGAGGCGGGTCGGCGAGTCCGGGGGAAGATCCACCCACGCCGGGTCGGCAACCTCGCGGACCACGGCTGTCTTGCCACTCTGGTGGTCGGCCTCCAGCACGCGAGCGACTTGCTGGTCCCGCGACTGCACGAGCAGGGTGAGGGGAGCGCTTTCACTCCAGTCCACCCGGGCCAGGTAGGGGAAGGCGGCCCAGTCCCACTCGATGTCCATGCGATCCCCGGTCGCCACGTCGAACACCGAAAGGGTGACGGCAGCGTTTTCGGTGCCGGCCGCGGGGTAACGCACGGCGCGGGGCTCGGCCGCCGGGTCCGTGGGGTCGCCGATGTGCCACACCCCCACCGGCCGCTCGTCCACCCTGGCCGCCGCGATGTGCGTCCCCTCCGGAGACCACCAGTGCCCGCGGTGCCGGCCCATCTCCTCGGCGGCCACGAACTCGGGGAGCCCCCAGCTCACGTCGGGCTCGTCGTCGGCGGCAAGCACCCGGTTCACGCCGTCGATCTCCATTACGTGAAGGCAGCCCCCGATCACATACGCCACCCGCGTCCCCGTGGGGTCGAGCCGCGGATCGTCCACCGGTGGAGGATGCAGCTCCCGGACCTCGCCGTCCGCCAGGTTCGCCAGGAACAGCCGGCCACCGAGGCCGAACACCGCTCGGCGGACCTCCCGGTCGGTGGCGTAGGCGACGACGCCCCCCGCCTGCTCCCGGACCCGTTCCCGGCGGGTCCGTTCGGCGGGGGAGAGCGCGGACCCGTCCTCCTCGTACGCGTGCGACCGGGGATCGAAGACCAGCCGCTCGGCCCCGGTTCCGACGTCGAGGACCCACAGGCAGCTGACGGGGTCGTCGCCCGCCCGCGTGCGCAGGAACACGACCCGCGAGCCATCCGGCGCCACGATGAAGCTCCGGGGAACGCCCAGTGAGAAGTTCCGGGTCCGGGCAGCCTGCCGCGGGTAGTCGTCGAGCGGGTCGACTGTGGTCATCGGGTCGGGAGCCTACCAACGTCCCCGAGCGTCACAGACAGTGAGGGAAGCGGCATAGTCTCGATGGAACCGCGACGCGGAGCGGATATGTACGAGGACCTCGAGGACGTCGAGCTGATCGTCCTGTCAACGGACGAGCCGGAGGCGTTCGGCGTGCTGTTTGAGCGGCATGCCGGGTCGCTCCTCGGCTACTTCGCGCGGCGGACGCTCGACCCCGAGGCCGCGGCCGAGCTCACGGCGGAGACGTTCGCGCAGGCGTTCGCATCGCGCCGCAGGTTCCGGGATCGCGGCCTCGGCGCGGCGGGGTGGCTGTACGGGATCGGGCGGCACCAGCTCGGTCGGTTCTTCCGGAGGGGGGCGGTGGACTCCCGGGCTCGCCGCCGGCTCGGGATGCCGGAGCGCGAGGTCTCCGCCGAGGACTACGAACGGATCGAGGAATTGATCGACTTCGAACAGGTGGGGCGGGCGATCGGCCGCGCGTTCTCGCTGCTGTCCGAGGAACAGCGGGAGGCGCTCACGCTCCGAGTCATCGAGGGCCGGACGTACCGCGAGGTCGCCGAGACCCTGCGATGCACGGAGGACACGGCTCGTGCGCGCGTGAGCCGAGGGCTGAGACGGCTCGCCAGTCATCTCGAAGCGCCGAGCCTGGACATCGAGCCGGGGAGGTAGGGATGGACGCGTCGATCGGATACCTGGGGCAGGTGCGGGATGACCTCGTCGAGGCTGGAGTGCGCGAGCGCCGCCGTCGCGGCCGACGGACGCCCGGGGTCCGCGACCGGTTATCGATGCGCTCGCTCGTCGCCGTGGCGTCGGTTGTGACGCTCGTCGCGGCCGGCACGATCGGATGGTTCGTGATCCGGCAGGACCGGTCGGGTGAGAGAAGGGCTGCTTCCTACGACGCGACGACGGGTGAAGCTGGCACGCCTGCCGGCCTCCGCGCGCCCACGGCAGGACCCGCGCCCGCCGACGAAATCCAGCGGAACCTCTTCAGCGCGGGCTACTCGCCCCTGCTCGACGAGCAGGCGGCCGAGCTCCCCGGCGTCTCGTCCGCCATCCCGAGCGAGCTCTCGCGCGTGATCCGCATCGCCGAGCTCGGCCTTGTGATCCCGCCCGACTCATTCGACCAGCGCTTCGCGCAGGTCGTCGACGTCGCGTCGGCTCACGACGGGTTCGTCGCGACGTCCACTACGCGCGAGCGGGCGGGCAACGTCACGATGCGCGTGCCGGCGGCGAGGTTCGACCCTGCGCTCCGCGACCTTCGCGAGCTCGGCGACATCGAGGTGCAGACGATCCAAGGCAGGGACGTCACCGCCGAGTACGTCGACCTGCGTGCCCGTCTGCGGATCGCGAAGTCGCGCCGCGAGGTCCTCCTCCGCCTGATGGACCGCGCGGCGAGCATCGAGCAGACGATCCGGGTGCAGAACGCGCTCGACGAGACGCAGCTCCGCATCGAGGAGCTTCAGGGCCACCTTCGACTGCTCGACGACCGGACCTCGCTCGCGACGATCCGGGTCCACCTCCGCGAGGAGGGCGTCGAGGCCGTGACGGAGGTCGAGACGCCGAGCATCCCGAACGCGTTCGAGCGGTCGTTCGCCGGCTTCGTTGGGGTGATCGCCGGCGTCGTGATCGGGCTCGGCTACCTGATCCCGGTCGCGCTGCTCGCGGCCCTCGTGTGGTTCGTCGTCCTTCGGGTTCGCCGGCATCGCGAGGCCTGAGCTACATCACATCTCGCGGCGGCCCTCTAGGGCCTGCGACAGCGTCACCTCGTCGGCGTACTCGAGGTCGCCGCCCACCGGGAGGCCGCTCGCCAGGCGGGTGACCTTCACTCCGAGCGGCTTCAGCAGCGCGGCGACGTACATCGCGGTGGCGTTGCCCTCGAGGTTCGGGTTCGTGGCGATGATGACCTCGATGACGTGGTCGCGCTCCACCCGCTCCAGCAACTCCTGGACGTGGAGGTCCTCGGGGCCGATGCCGTCGAGCGGCGAGATGGCGCCGCCCAGCACGTGGTACCGGCCCTTGATGACCCCGGCCTTCTCGACGGTGGCCGCGTCCTTCGGCTCCTCCACCACGCACAGGACCGTGCGGTCGCGACCCTGGTCGCGGCAGATCCGACACAGGTCGCCCTCGGCGACGTTGCCGCACTCCTTGCAGAAGAAGATGCGCTCCTTCGCGTTCGATATGGCCTCGGCCAGGCGCTTCGCCTCGTCGGCAGGGGCCTTCACCAGGTAGAACGCAAGGCGCTGGGCCGACTTGGGCCCGATCCCGGGCAGGCGGGAGAGCTCGTCGATCAGGTCCTGGATGGGACCCTCGTACACCTACGAACCGCCCTCGGTGGTGGGCTCGGCGCCGAGCTCGGCCCGCAGGCGCGCCAGCGCCTCCTCCTCGGGGAGCGGGGGGTCGTCGTCGACGGCGCCGGCGACGGCCTCTCGCACCACGCACCGGATGCGCGGCGCGATGCCGAACAGGTCTTGGAGCGCGGCCCGCAGCTCCTGCTCCCGCTCCTCCACCTTGGCCACCCCGAACGTGCGGTCCGGTGGGAAGACCAGCTCCAAGGTCTCTCCGTCGAACGCCGCCGGCGTCGCGACTTCCAGGAACGAGGGCAGCACCGCCCTGCCGCTCGAGCGCAGGTGCTGGACGAGCGCTCCCCACGAGCCCCGGATGGCGGAGACGTCGATGGCGGACGTTCCGGCGCCGAGCACCGGAACGCCGGACACCTCCGGCGCGGCCTGGCCTTCTGCCTCTCGGATGGCTTTCTTCGAGCGGGACTTCCGGGCGGCGACCAAGGGGGCGCCCGATGATGCGGCCACATCCGGTGCCACCACGGAGGGCAGAGCTACGGGAAGAGTCGAGCGAGTCCGAGTGGCTGCTTCCGTCCCCGAGGAAGCCGGCCCGGGGGTGATGCCGGCGATCCGTTCGAGCCGCTCGACCCGCGAGATCAGCGCGTGGGGCTGGGCGTCGGTCTCGGGGATCGTGGCCCGGACCAGCGCGAGCTCCAGCGTCAGCCTCGGCGAGGTCGTCCACCGCATGTCGGTCTGCGCCGCGAGCAGCAGCGAGAGCACACGGGCCAGCTCGGCCGGCGAGAACTTCGCGGCCTGAGCCAGGAGCCGGTCGGCCTCGTCCTCGGTGACGTCGAGCAGGTCACCTTGCCCGGGCGCGGTCTTGGCGAGCAAGAGATTCCGGAAGTGGGTGAGGGTCTGTGTGGTCACGTGTCGGAGATCCTGCCCCTCCTGCACGAGTCGGTTCACGATCTCGAACACGGCCTTCGCATCCCCCACCGAGACGGCGTCGGCCAGCGCGTGGTGCACCTCCGCCCTCGGTGCGCCGATCAGGGAGGCCACCACGTCCTCCCCGATCTCGCCCGCCCCGAGGACGGAAGCCTGGTCGAGCAGCGACAGCGCGTCGCGGACCGACCCCTCGGTGTGACGGGAGATGGCGTGGGCCGCTTCCGGCGTGAGGGTCAAGCCCTCGTCCTTGGCCACCCGCTCCAGGTGCTCGGCCACCGTCTCCGGCGGCACCCGCCGGAAGTCGAACCGCTGGCAACGGCCGATGATGGTGGCCGGCATCTTGTGCGGCTCGGTGGTGGCCAGGACGAACCGCACGCCGAGGGGTGGCTCCTCGAACACCTTGAGCAGCGCGTCGAACGCCTCGCGGGACAGGCGCTGCGCCTCGTCGATGATGTAGACCTTCTCGCGGCCCTGAACCGGCGCCGTCGGCGCCTTCTCCCGGAGGTCCCGGGCGTCGTCGACTCCCCCGTGCGACGCCGCGTCGATCTCGACCACGTCGAGATGCTGGCCTTCGCGGACCGCCACGCACTGCTCGCACACGCCGCATGGCTCGGGCGTGGGGCCGTTCGCGCAGTTCACCATCTTGGCCAGGATCCGGGCCGTGGAGGTCTTGCCGGTCCCCCGGGGGCCGGTGAACAGAAAGGCGTGGGCCAGGCGGCCCTCGCGGACCGCGCCCATCAATGCCCGGATCACGTGCTCCTGGCCGAGGACCTCCTGGGGACCCTGGGGACGGTACTTCCGGTAGAGGGACTGGTATTGCTTCTCGTCGGCCACGTGCTCCCCTCGTTCGATCCGTCCCGCCGTGGGGAAGGACGCGCGGGAATCATAGGTGACCGTGCACCCGCCGTTGACCCGGGCGGACCCGAGCGCGTCACCGGCCGGTGGCTCCGGCCAGGCGACCCCACGGCACCCGCCCTGGCCCGCTTACGGCTGCTTCCTTCCGGACCTGACCGGGTTCGCAGGTTGGCGTCGCGTGGGACCCGACCATCGTCGCTCCGCGCCGGGAGCTGCC
>DASWKG010000032.1:0-1947 GCA_036396755.1 Actinomycetota bacterium | reverse complement strand
CGCCGGCTTCTTCATCACGTTGTTCCTCGGGCTGCTCGGGTTGGTCATCGTCCTGGTCGTCAACCCCGGCAGCCAGGCGATCGCGCCATCGCGCGGGCCGCGAGCGACGCGCGAGTGCCCGTCCTGCAAGGAGCTCATGCGGCGCGACGCGGGTGTGTGCCCGCACTGCCGGCGCGAGTCGGATCCGTGGAGGTACGAGGGCGGCTACTGGTGGGTCCACCGGGACGGCGCCTTCCACTACCTCGACGAACGGACCGGCACCTGGGTGAGGCGCGAGCAGGCCGACGCCTGACCCTCGGGTCGGTCCCTGCGTGGCCGGCTGTCTCGCGATACCCGATCGAGTATCGTTCGCCTCATATCCTATCGGATATCATCAGATCGTGAACAGCTGGGCGGGAAACCTCATCAAGCTCGCGAGGATCGAACGCGGGCTCTCGCAGCGAGACCTGGCCCGACTTTCGGCCACGTCGCAGCCAGCCATCGCGGTGTACGAGGCCGGGAGGAAGGATCCATCGCTCTCGACCCTGACCCGGATCCTCCGGGCTGCGGGCTTCGACCCGCGGATCCGCCTCGTCCCCACGGAGGACCACGACGACTGGGTTCGCCGGTACGAGGCGATGCTTCCGCTGGAAGCGGTTGAGCGCGTCCGGATGCGCGATCGCGAGCTGCTCCAGATGGCGCGCCGCGAGCGGCCGGAGGTCGAAGGAGGCGGCGGGACGGGAGAAGGACGCCGCGCACCTGGTGATCCTGCGACGACACCTCCGGGACCAGCCGCCGGGATAGAGTAAGCGCCGAGCGGGCCCGGGCATGTCTTCGGGGCGGTGCCCCGGCGAAGGGCCCCAAGGAGGTGGCCGGCATGGCCGACCCGAAGGACCCCCCCGCGCCCACCCTCGTCTACTCCGGGCCCGACATGCGCGGGCACGCCGAGCGCCTCCGCGAGCGGCGTGAGGAGGCCGAGGCCATGGGCGGCGTCGACCGCGTTGCCCGCCAGCACGAGACCGGGAAGCTCACGGTCCGCGAGCGACTCGACCTGCTGTTCGACACCGGCACGTTCATGGAGTTCGGGCTCCTCGCCCACCACCAGTCGCTCTCCCCGGCGATGCAGGGCAAGCAGACCCCGGCCGACGGCTGCATCTGCGGCGTCGGGAGGATCGACGGCCGCCGCGCCGCGGTCGTCGCCTACGACTTCACCGTGATGGCCGGCTCGATCGGGATGGTCGGGGAGCTGAAGGCCACGCGGATGCGCGAGCTGGCGCTCCGCGAGCGCATCCCGATCGTGTGGCTCATCGACTCCGCCGGGGCTCGCATCCAGGAGGCGTCGGGCTCGATGTTCGCCCGTACGGGCGACCTGTTCCGCGAGCAGGTCCACATGAGCGGGGTGGTCCCCCAGGTGGCCGCGATGATGGGCCCCGGCGCCGCCGGCACCGCGTACATCCCCGGCCTCGCCGACTTCGTCCCGATGGTGAAGGGGACCTCGCACATGGCGCTCGGCGGCCCCCCGCTCGTGAAGGCGGCGGTGGGGGAGGAGGTGACGGCGGAGGATCTCGGCGGCTCGGAGGTCCACAACAAGATCTCCGGCGTCGCCGATCGCGAGGTCGCGAGCGACGAGGAGTGCCTCACGGTCGTCCGGAGCTACCTCTCGTTCTTCCCCGCCTCGAACCTGGAGCAGCCCCCGATCGTCGAGACGGCCGACCCGCCGGACCGTCGCACCGAGAACCTCCTCGACCTCGTGCCGGCGAACCCGCGCCAGCCCTACGACATGCGACAGGTGATCGAGAGCGTCGTCGACGAGGGCGGCTTCTTCCCGATGAAGCCCGACTGGGCCCGGAACCTCGTCACGGGGTTCGCCCGGTTCGCGGGACGGCCCGTCGGGATCGTCGCGAACCAGCCGATGTTCCTCGGCGGCGCCCTCGACGTGAACGCCGCCGACAAGGCGGCCCGGTTCGT
>DASWKG010000031.1:0-46779 GCA_036396755.1 Actinomycetota bacterium | reverse complement strand
TCCGGGCCCCGGGCAGCACCGAGCGGGCGAACGCCTCCACGGCCGACTCGTCGTGGACCGCGAACGGCACCGACGCGAAGGACGTGATGACCTCCTCGACCCCAAGGGCGGCGAAGCCCTCGAGGCGCTCGAGGACCTGCTCGGCGGTCCCCACCAGCTTGTCGCGGCCCCAGTCCCCCGGCGAGGCCCCGTCGAGCGCCCCGCCGGGCGTCCAGGCCTGCAGGGCGCGGAAGCGCCCGGCGAGGTCGGCCTCGTCGTCGCCGACGAGGGTGGAGAGGCCCACCGACCGGCGGACGGTGGCGGGGTCCCTTCCGGCCTCGGCGCACGCCGCGTCGAGGGCCGCCGCTCGCGCCGCGTAGTCCTCGAGGGTCCAGGCCCATACCGTGTTCCAACCGTCGGCCTCCCGCGCGACCAGCCGGAGGAGCCGCGGCCCGCCCTTCCCGCCGATCCAGATCGGCGGGCCCGCGTCCTGCGCCGGCCGTGGATGGTTGGAGGCGCCCGAGAGCGAGAAGTGCCGGCCGTTCCAGGTGGCCGGCTCCTCCGACCACAGGAGCCGGAGCACGCGCACGCTCTCCTCCAGCACCTCGAACCGCTCCCCGAGCGGGGGGAAGCGGTACCCGAGCGCGCGGTACTCGTCCTCGTACCAGCCGGCGCCGATCCCGAGATCGAGCCGGCCGCCCGAGAGCAGGTCGATCACCGTGGCCGACTTCGCGACGAGCGCCGGGTGCCGGAACCCCGCGCAGAGCACGAGCGAGCCGAGCCGCACCCGCTCCGTCGCCTGGGCCAGCGCGGCCAGTGCGGTCAGCGCCTCCGGCGTGCCCGCCGGCGCGTCCGGGCCCCCGTACCGCGCGAGCGAGAGGAAGAAGTGGTCGGACACCCAGACCGAGTCGAACCCCAGCTCCTCGGCGCGCCGCGCCCACCCGGCGAGCGACGCCCACGTGACCGGCTTCCCGTCGGGAGACGAGAAGTCGTAGTGCGGAAGCGCGAGCCCGACCTTCAAAGGCAGTCGAGGATGTCCTGGGCGCTCGTCAGCGTCTTGCCGGGGGGGACCCGGACGCCGGCGGGGACCTTCAGCCGCGGGTAGACGTTCACCTCGCCCGCGAGCTTCGCCCCCGGGTGCACGATGACCTCGTCGCCGAGGGCCACGAAGTCCTCGAGGACCGTGGGACGGTCGGGCAGCGACCGGACCTCGCTCATCGAGCCGATCACCGAATTCCGGACCGTCGCCGAGGCGCCGATGATCGCGCCGTCGCGCACCATCGAGCGCTCGATGGTGGCGCCGGCACGGACCTCGATGTCGTCGTCGAGGTTCGACTCCACGATCGTGACGCCGGGCCCGATCTCGCAGTAGCGCCCGATCCGCACGCCGGGCCCGATGGTGACCGACCCGTCGGCGAGCTTCTCCTGGAGCGTCGTCCCCGCGGCGTCGTCGCGGAGCTGCAGCGACTCGGGCTCGATCCACAGGTACCGTTCGGGATCGTAGGGCGGGCCCATCAGGCGGACGGCCGACTGGAAGCGGCCCTGCAGGACGTCGACGCCGGTCTCGACGTAGTCGCGCACGTTCCCGAGGTCACCGATCCGCCGGACCGCGTGTGCGTACACCGTGTGGCCGTTGCCGACGAGCCAGGGGAGGAGGTCCTTCCCGAAGTCGAGCCGCGCCCGACGGAGCGACTCGATCGCGTGCTGGTGCTCGATCCTCCGCAGCGCGTCGGCGTCGACGAGGTAGAACCCGGCGTTCGTGAGGAGCGGGAGGCGGTCGAACTCATCGTGGCTGCGCACCTCGAAGTAGTCGCGGAGGTCGGCGAGCGTCGGCTTCTCGACGAACTCGAGGACCCGGCGGTCGGGGTTCGTGAGCATCACGCCGTACTTCTCGGCGACCTCGGCCGGCGCCCGGGTCATGGCGGCGATCGTGACGACGGCCTCCGTCTCGAGGTGCTGGTGGAGCATCGGCTCCAGATCGAAGTCGATGATGGAGTCGGTTGGGAACACGAGGGACGGGCGGCGGATGTCCCAGTAGTCGAGCATCCGGAGCGTCGAGTCGGCGCTGCCACGGTTGAGCTGGTCGAACTTCACCGGCGAGTAGCGCACGTCGACCCCCAGCTCCTCGCCGTAGCGCAGGAGGACCTTCGTCTGGTACCGGTTCTCCTTCCCGTGCGCGATGATGCCGTACTCCTTGATGCCCTCCGCGGACAGGATCGAGACGACCCAGTTGATCAGGCGGCGGCCGAGGAACGCCATGGCCGCCTTCGAGCGAAGGTAGCCCGGCGCCTTCAGCGTGAGAGGCCGCGCGCGCAGGCCCTCCCCGCCCGCCAGGCCGATGCCAACGACATCGGACACACCGGACATGCTCGCATCATAGCCGGGACTCGAACCTCCGGTTCAGCCGGTGAAGCGGCCGCTGAGGACCACGCGGCCGGAGGCGTCGACGACCTCCGCCACGTCGTAGCCGCTGGTTCCACCGGGGAGGAATCGGTACGCCGCGAGGCTCTTGTCCATCAGCGCGCTGCTCATCTCGCCGACCGTCAGTGACACACCCGACACGACGACCCGCGCGCGGTAGGGGGCGCCGCGCTCGGGAAGACCCCCGGCGATCACCAGCACGCGATCGGTGATGGCGCCCTCGGTCAAATCCAGGACGAGCGCCAGCCCGCTGCGCGTGCCGGACTCCGACCGCAGGACCGCCTCGGAGACATGCCTGCCGCCGACGATGTCTCGCGCGACCTTGGCGAACTCCCGTGCCGCTTGCTCGGCGTCGTCACGGGCGGCCTGGGCGGCGCCCTCGAGCCGCTGGGCACGGCCGGCCATGACGGTCCCCCACCCGGCGGTCCCCACGACGAGGAACGCGGCCAGGACCGCGGCGAGCACGCCGGCGCGGGAGCGGCGGCGGCGGCCAGACGCGGCGCCGACGGCCGACGCCACGCGGTCGCCGAGCCCCGGTGGCGGATCGGCGGGCCCGGCGGCATGGCCGAGCACCGAGGCGCTCTCCGCGAGGCCCATCGCCTCGTGGCGACAGCCTGCGCACCAGAGCAGGTGCTCGTCGACGGCGTGCCGGTCCGCCGGCGAGGCGGTTCCCAGCACGTGCTCGACGAGGCGGTCGCGAACCTCTGCGCAGGTCACGGACGCCCCTTCAGCTCGTGGACGCGGCGGATCTTGATCAGCGCGGTCCGCATCCTCGTCTTCACCGTGCCGAGCGGGACGCGGTCGGCCTCGGAGATCTCCCGGGCCGTCCAGCCCCGGTAGTAGGCGAGCAGGAGCAGCCGCTGCTCGGGGACCGAGAGGCACCCGAGGAGCCGGCGGGCCGCGTCGCGGTCGAGCAGGGTCGACTCCGCGTCCTCGCCGCTGGTGGCGCCGACGAGCAGGTCGTCGAGGTCGTCGATCGCGACCACCGCGCGGCGGGAGTCTCGTCGCAGCCGGTCCACGCACAGGTTGTGGGCGATCACCATGAGCCAGGTCGAGAGCCTTCCTCGGCTCGGGTCGTACCGAGCCGCCTTCCGCCATGCCGCGACGAACACGTCCTGGGTCAGCTCCTCGGCCGACTCGGGCGTGCCGAGCATCCGGAGCCCGAGCCCGAAGATCACGCGGCCGAAGCGCGCGTAGAGGATCCGCAGCGCCTCCTCCTCGCCGGAGGCGAGCCGGCGCATCAGGTCGCGCTCGACCTGCGGCTGAAGCGGCCCCTCCGGGTACTCGATCATCGGCGCCGACGCCTCCTCACCCGTGATACGCGCCGTGCGTCCGCGCGGATTGCCGGTCATGGGCGCTTGCCGGGGGGGGCGGCTCGGAGGCGGCAGACCGTTCGCTCGACGAAGGGCTTCAGCTCCTTCAGCGCGAGGGGCGGCTGGAGGCCGCCGAGCATGCCCTCGAGGAGGCCGCCATGGAGGGTGCAGACCAGCTCGCGGTGGTCCTCGGCCATCTCGCGGAAGGGGCAGTCGCGGAGCGTGACCTCGACCGATCTCCCCGACCGGCGGAAGCGCGGGTCGAACCCGGCTCGCGCCATCGCGACCTGCAGCGCCGCGAGGTTGGCCCGGTCCGGCAGCCGCGCGCCCGGCTTGGGCCCGCCCTGCGACACGAGATAGGCGCCCCACTCGCGCGCGAGCGCCCGGGCCCGCTCCAGCTCGCGCGGGCCGCGGACGATGCCGCAGAGCATGTCGGCGAGCAGTCGCAGGCCTCGGCCCTCGTCGCGCTCGGGCTCGAGCGCGGAGTAGAGGACCTGCGGACGGCCCACCCCCGACGGCCTGCGCGCCTCCCGCCGGACGAGGCCGGCCTCCTCGAGACGACGGAGGTGCGGGCGGATCGTGTTCTGGTGGAGGGTGAGCCGGCGCGACATCTCTCGGACCGAGACCGGCCGGTCGATCAGCTTGAGGTAGCGGTACAGGCGGAAGCGCGTGTCGTCGGCGAGCGCCTTGTGGATCTCGATCGTCTTCGTCTCGACCACGATCCTCCCGCCGTTCGAGCCGTCCCGTTCACAGATACTATTGCGCCCGTGATCGACGAGCAGCAGCTCCGGGAGGTCCTCGAGGGGGTCCGCGACCCCGAGATCGGAAAGCCCATCGGCGAGCTCGGCCTCCTCGAGAGCGTCGACGTCGAGGGCGGCACCGTCCGCATCCGCGTGTTCCTCCCGTTCCCCGGAACCGAGCGCGAGCGCCGCATGGGCGACGCGATCCAGGAGTCACTCGCCGGCGTCGCCGGCATCGAGCGCCTCGTCGTGGGATTCCAGGACATGTCCGACGAGACGCGCGACCAACTCGCGACCGAGCTGCGGCAGACGGGCGGCTCGAGCACCTTCCTCGCCGAGGGCGACACCGAGGTGATCGCGGTGGCGTCGGGCAAGGGCGGCGTCGGGAAGTCGAGCGTCACCGCGAACGTGGCCGCCGCGCTCGCCGCCGAAGGCCACCGGGTCGGCATCATGGACGCCGACGTCTACGGGTTCTCGATCCCGGGGATGATGGGCGTGTCGGGCCAGCCGGTCGGCTGGAACGACATGATCCTCCCCCTCGAGGCGCACGGCGTGCGCATCATGTCCATGGCGTTCTTCGTCTCCGACGATACGCCGATCATCTGGCGCGGCCCGATGCTCCACAAGGCGATCCAGCAGTTCCTCGGTGACGTGTTCTGGGGCGACCTCGACTTCCTGTTCGTGGACCTTCCCCCCGGGACCGGCGACGTCTCGATCTCGCTCGCCTCGTTCATCCCCCGCGGCTCGATGCTGGTGGTGACGACGCCCCAGGACGCGGCGCGCTCGGTGGCGGAGCGCGCCGGGCGCATGGCCCAGCATCCCAACATCAAGCTGCAGGTGCTCGGCGTGGTCGAGAACATGGCCGGCTTCGTCTGCCCGCACTGCGGCGAGGTCACCGACCTGTTCGGGTCGGGCGGCGGCCACGCGGCCGCCGAGGCCCTCGGCGTCCCGC
This sequence comes from Actinomycetota bacterium, assembly GCA_036396755.1. Taxonomy (GTDB): domain Bacteria; phylum Actinomycetota; class UBA4738; order UBA4738; family CALAEC01; genus DASWKG01. The sequence continues at coordinate 41,374 of DASWKG010000031.1, read as the reverse complement.
TCCTCGGCTCCGTGCCGATGCAGGTCTCGATGCGGGAGGGTGGCGACGGCGGGACGCCGATCGTGGTGAGCGATCCCGACTCCCCCGCCGGTCAGGCCTTCCGGTCGATCGCCTCCGAGGTGGCGCGGCGGGCGAAGAGCCCGCTCGGCCGCGCGCTCAAGCTCCAGGCTCGGTCGAGCTAGGCCCCTCGCGGCCGTCGGCGTCCTCCGGCTCCTCCGGCTTTGGTTCCGGCGGGATCGAGAGCGGGACGCCCGGGAACGGCGCCGGCGGGACGCCCGGCGCCGGCTCGGCCGGCGGCGTTGCCGGCTCGGCCGGCGGGGTGAAGCTCGTCGTCGGGGTCGCGGCGAGGGAAGCGTCCTCACCGGGCCCGCCGACCGGGACCGGCTCGGGCTCGGGTTTCGGTCGGATCGCGAACCACGCCAGCGTGCCCAGCCCGAGGGTGATCGCCCCGATCGCCGTCCACTGGCTTCCCGTCAGGCCGAAGAGCCACGTCTTGTCGATGCGCAGGAAGTCGGTGAGCACCCGCCCGGCGCCGTACCAGACGGCGAAGGTCGCGATGAGGACGCCCTCGCGCCGAGGCTTGCGCGAGAGCCAGTAGAGGAACGCGAACAGCCCCAGGGCGATCAGCATGTCGTAGAGCGCCGTCTGATGGATGCCGGGGCCCTGCTGCACCACGTTCCGCGCCGAGTCGAAGAGGGTCGCGCCGCCCTCGGTGAGCCGCTCGCTGAACCCGCGCGGCAGCGCCGCCTCCCACACGCCGGGCGCCACCTCGGCCCAGGGCCCGGGCAGGTCGCCGCCCTTGAACGCCCAGCCGAGGAAGAAGCTCGTCGGCTTTCCGAGGTGGTCTCCGATGATGAGGTCGCCGATGCGGCCGACACCGATGCCGAACGCCAGCCCGACGGCGCCGGAGTCCATCACCTGCGCGAAGCGGTAGTGGTACCGGCGCATGATCGGGTAGGCCACGATCATCGCGCCGAGGATGCCGCCGATCAGGCTGATACCGCCGCGCCACACGGCCAGCATGTCGGCGACCGAGTCGAAATCGCCGACGTGGCCCAGCACGTAGAAGCCGCGGGCGCCGATGATCGCGCCGATGAGGGCCCACAGCACGATCGTCCCGACGTGCTCGTCCTTCACACCCCGCTTCGGGCCCTCGCGCAGCATCCACCAGGAGCCGAGCAGGTAGCCGATCGCGATCCCGATGCCGTGCGGCGAGATGGAGAGCGGTCCCAGCTCGATGCGATCGAGGATGGGCCAGCCGACGAGCGCGACGATGTCCACGCCCGGCATCTTACTCAGCCACGAGGTCGGCGACCGCGCGACCGAGCAGCACGCCACCGACGACGTCCGACGGGTAGTGGACCCCGAGGTACACGCGGGAGGCCGCGACCGCGAGGCCCAGGCCCAGGACGGCCCCGCGACCCTTCGACGAGAGCCCGAGGTCCCGGGCCGCGACGGTCACGAAGGTGGTCAGCACGGCGGGATGACTGCTCGGCCAGGAGGTCCCGCGCGGCCGGGCGATGAGGAGCCGCAGCGGGTTCTCGGTCTCGTAGGGCCGGGGGCGCCGGAACGCCTTCTTCAGTGCCTGGCCCAGGCCCCAGGTCGCGGTGGCCGCGACGACCGCTCGAGCCGCCTCGCGACGGCGCCCCGCGAGCGCCAGCGTCGCCCCCGCGCCCAGCGACGCGTACAGCGACCCCAGCTCGGTCACGCCCGTGAACACGCGATCGAGCGCGGGGCGCCCGCGGGAATTCGCCCAGGCGAAGAGGCGATCGTCGAGGGCGCGCCCGCGGCCGGCACGGGTGGTCTCCGCGACCGCCAGGGCGCCGGCCGCGAGGAGCGCGGCCCGGGCCGCCCGCCTCACCCCTCCTCCACCTGGACCTTCTGCGCGCGGAGCCCCCGACGCAGGAGCGTCGGAGCGCCGAACAACCGGACCACCCTCGCCACGACCCCGCCGATCGGCCCGCCACGGAACCGGTACTCGACCTCGTGCTCGACCCGCGTCTGATGGGACCCGATCGGCCGGAGGAACGTGCGCACCGTGGCCCAGACCGGGCCGGAGAGCTCGATCTCGGAATAGCGGTGCAGCTCCAGCTCGACGACCTCGGCGTCGACCCGCGCGTGCGCCCCGGCGAACCGGAGCTCGGTCTCGTAGCGGGTGCCGACCTTCAGGCCGTCCTCGGGGACGCGGTAGACGGCGGACACGTGCGGGTTCCAGCGAGGGAGGTTGCGGGGATCGGCGATCACGCGCCACACCTCGTCCGGGGGCGCGTCGATCACGATCGACTCCCGCACCTTGCTGCCCGGCTTGTGCGCGGGCCTGCGCGTCACCCTGCTCATGGTCGGAACACCGTACCGCTCGACCAGCCGAGCCACCACACCATCCGCTCGGGCTTCAGGCGAACGACGACGGCGTCGGAGGGGAGCGGGCCCGCTTGCCCGGCGCGCGCCTCCAGCGACCGGGCTCCCGAGGCGACCTTCTCGAGGTCGAACACCTCGCCCCGCCCCCGGAGCATGAGCCCCGTCATGTCCGCCGCCCGCCACCGCGAGGCGCGGTCGACGACGAGCGCGGCCGGCACGGCGCCGCCGGCGATCACGGGGCCGGCCGACGCGAGCACCTCCCGGGAGACGACCGCGTACACCACCCCCTCCTCCGGAGCCGGCGCCCAGCGAGCGGGCACCACGTCGAGGCCGCCGGCGGGGGCGACCCCCAGCGCCGCGGAGCCGGGCTCATCGAGCAGGGCGCGCACCTCGGCGGGGAGGCCGTCGCCGCCGAGCGCCGGGCCGCGCGCCGCGCGGAAGGAGATCCTGCCCTCGAGGGCGCCCCCGAGCGGCCCCCAACGCTCCGTCACGGCACCGCCCCCCAATACGACACCCTCCTCGAGGCCGAGCGAGACCAGGACGCGCCCGGGCGGCGTCCACCCGAAGGGCACCCGCCGCGCATCGCGCGCGTAGCCCGCGAAGTAGCGCAGGTTCTTGAGGGTGAAGCGCGTCGAGGCCCTCGCGAGCGCCGGCGCCCTGGCGAGGGAGGACGCCCACGTCCCGGGGTCGAGCGCGTCGTGGCGGCGGACCGAGCCGCGGAAGGTCACGGCGCGATCCCCGGCGACGACGAGCCCCGCCGCTCGCGGGTCGCGCTTCCAAAGGCGCGCCTTCACCGAGCCCCGTGCCGTGGTCGCCCAGACGCGGCCGCCGTGGTGGACGAACACCACCGGCGTGACGTGGGGCCCCCGCGGTGAGGCCGCGGCCAGGTAGCAGAGCGTGCCCTCGTCGAGCACCTCCGCCGCCGCGGCCGGGATCGCTTCCTCGATCACGAGCGGCCCGAGAACACGGGGGGTCGGAGGATCATGAGCCCGGTCCAGACGCAGTGGCAGAGGAGGCCGGCGAGGATGCCGCCGGTCCACAGCGCGAGTCCCGCCCAGGCCGCCCCGCCGACGACGGCGCCGAGCACCACCGGCAGGCTGCCGCTGAGCGCGTTCGCGCCCACGTACCCCGCCCAGGCGACCGCCGTGCCCGCGACCTCGCCGAGGCCGTCGGCCAGGACGGGCTGCACCACGCCCCGCCAGAGCCCCTCCTCGCCCGGGGCCACCACCAGCATCGCGAGCGCGAGCGCGGCGGCGAGGGGGAGCCCGCCGCGCTGCTCGTAGAGCTTCCCGGCCTGCCGCGCGAGGAACGGCCAGCCGCGGAACACGAACATGAACGCGACGGTCCCCGCGTAGAGGAGCAGCCCGGCGCCCAACCCCAGGCCGGCCGCCGAGACCACGCCGAGATCGCCGGAGAGGACGGGTCGTCCGGTCAGCAGCGCGAGCACGCCGAGGGCCGACATCGCGGGGACCATCGCCGCCCACACGCCGGCCTTCCGCGAGATCCACTGGGCGGCGCCCGCGAGGACCGGGCCGCCCCAGGCCACCGCCAGGGTGAACGCGCCCTCCACGGCTACTCCAGGAACCGCACCTTCGCCGCCAGCTCGGCGGTGAAGGCCGTGATGACGGCGAGGTAGAAGAATCCGGTGGCCGCCTGCACCGACCGGGGCCGGTCCTCGGCGAGCGTCATCTTGATGAGGACCGCGAGGAGCGCCGTGAGCGCGACCATCCCGAGAACGAGGACCAGCCACACGGAGCCTCCCGTCGCGGTGATGAGCGGACCGAACCCGCCGGTGGGTGCGATGCCGCCGCGCGTCCCCCCGGCGGCGAGCACGGCCGCCTCGACGACGATCGAGCCGAGCAGGATCAGCGCGAGCCGTTTGATGTGGCTCCGCGCGAGCCGCCGGTCGACGAGGTACCAGTGGCCGAGGAGCAGGCCGCCCATCACGGCCCCCATGAACGCGGCGCCCGCGACGAGGTCGATCGCCGCGAGGGCCGTCGCGCGATCGCCGAGCGTCGCGAGCCCGAACAGCAGCACCGCCCCGGCGGGGAGCGACAGCAGGCCGAACAGACGGGCGGCGGGGAGCTGCCGGAGGACGAGCGAGACGAGCGAGAGCGCGAGCAGGGCCGACACGACGGACCCCCAGACGACCGCGGCGCGGGCGCCCCCGGGGCCCGCGCGGCCGGCGACCGCGGCGGAGAACGCCGCGAGCAGGGCGCACCCGAGCGCCGTCACCGTCGTCAGGATGAAGAAGCCGCGCTTGACGTTGCCCCACAGCCCGGTCAGCCAGGTGACGGCGGCGGTACCGACCGCCGTCTCGGCCAGCACGAGCGCGATGACTCCGGATGCTCCGTCCATGTGGTGGGCCCCACCGTCGGCCGGGCCGGACGATAGCCTACGCGAGATGCTGACCACGGGACTCGAGGGCACCGCGCGAGAGACGGTCACCGAACCGATGACCGCCGAGCGCGTCGGCTCGGGTGACCTGCCCGTGCTCGCCACCCCGGCCCTGCTGGCGCTCGTCGAGCAGGCCGCGGTGGCCGCCGTCGCCGGCGAGCTGGATCCGGGCACGACGACGGTCGGCGCGCGGGTCGAGCTCGATCACCTCGCGCCGACGCCCGTCGGAGCCGAGGTCTCGGCGGTCGCGCGCCTCGAGGAGGTGGACGGGCGGAAGCTGCGCTTCTTCTTCCGGGTCACCGACCCCGCCGGCCCGGTCGCCACCGGGACGCACCTGCGGGTGGTGGTCGATCGCGAGCGGTTCGTGGCGCAGGCGGAGGGTCGCGGTCAGCCGAGGTAGGAGCTTCGCTGCATGAGCTTGGGGTCGACGATCACGTTGACGCACGCGGCGACCCCCGCGTCGAACGCGCGCTCGAGCGCCGACCGGATGTCACCCGGCTTCTCGACGCGCTCGCCGTAGCCCCCCAGGCCCTCGACCATCCTCTCGTAGCCGGTGTCGACCGAGAGGTACGAGGCCGGAGCCTTCCCCTCGCCGTACAGCGCCTCCTGGGCCACCTTGATCTGACCCCACGCACCGTCGTTGCCGATGATGCCGACGAACGGGATGTCCTGGCGGATCGCGCTCTCGTACTCCATCGCGTTGAGGCCGAACGACCCGTCCCCGTAGATGATCGCCACCTGGGTGTCGGGGCGCGCGAGCTTCGCCGCGATGGCGAACGAGGGCCCGACCCCGAGGCACCCGAACGGGCCGGGGTCGAGCCAGTACCCGGGGGCCCGCGCCTGCACGATCGAGGCACTGATGCCCACGATGTCGCCGCCGTCGCCGACCACGGTCGCGTCGCGGTCGAGGAAGTCGCGGATCTCGCGGGCGAACCGCTGCGGGTGGATCGGGGCCGCGTCGGACTCCATCCCGGCCCGCGCCTCCTCGTTCCGCCGCTCCTCCTCCTGCCGCACCTGCGCGGTCCAGTCGGGCTCGGTGGTGTTGCCGACGCCCTCGGCGAGCAGCTGCTCCATCACCCGGCCGGGGTCGCCGACGATGCCGACGTCCACCGGCCGGTTGCGGCCGATGTGGGCGCCGTCGACGTCGACCTGGATGACCTTCACGTCGTCGGGGAGGTTGCGGCGCCCGAAGCCGAGCCGGAAGTCCCAGTCGACGCCGAGCGCGAGCAGCACGTCGCACCGCCCGAGCGCCAGCTTCCGCGCGGCCGAGAAGAAGGACGGGTGGTCGGGGGGAAGGCAGCCGCGGCCCAGGGAGTTGAGGAACACCGGCACCTTCATCGCGCCGGCGAGGGCCTCCAGCGCTTCGTGCGCCTCGGACCACCGGACGCCGGCGCCCGCGAAGATCACCGGGTGCTCCGCCTCCGCGAGCAGCCCGGCGGCCTCCTTGACCTTGTCCGGGTCGCCGAGCGGCTTCGCGTCGGTGCGGCTTCGGTCGGGAACCTCCACCCCCTTCGGCCACACGTTGAACTGGACGTCGAGCGGGATGTCGAGGAAGACGGGGCCCATCCGGCCCGCGGTGGCGACGCGGAGCCCCTCGGTCACGTAGTCGGCGATCCGGCGCGTCTCCCAGCAGGTGCGCGCCCACTTCGTCACCGGGCGAACCAGCGAGACGTGATCCATCTCCTGCAGGGAGCCCATCTCGAGCTCGGCGAGCGGGCTCTTGCCCCCGACGACCAGGAACGGCGAGTTCGCGTAGAGGCCGTTGACGATCCCGGTGACCGCGTCGGTCACGCCGGGCCCGGCGGTGACCGCCGCCACGCCCGGGCGCCCCGTGACGCGCGCCCAGCCGTCGGCCGCGTGCGCCGCGGCCTGCTCGTGCCGGAAGTCGACGATCCGGATCCCGGCCTTGACGCAGCCGTCGTAGAGGGGCGCGATGTGGCCGCCGGACAGCGTGAAGAGGTTCTGCACGCCCTCCTTCACGAGGGCGGCCGCGAAAAGATCTCCACCGTGACGCGGTTCGTCCATGTATGCTTGCTTACAAGGCTAGGGGTATCCGCATGCTAGCGCACACCCATCCGCGTTGAAAACGGGCACCCCCTCGTGAGCGACTACACCTCCCTGCAGCTCCTCCTCGACTCCTTCGTCGCCGTCGCCTCGGAGCGGGATGCCGAGACCATCCTCGAGCAGGCGGTCGACCTCGCCCGGCTGCAGTCCCGGGCGCGGTACGGCGCCGGTGCCCTCCTCGACGACGACGGCATCGGCACGTTCGTGTACCGGGGCCTCACCAGCGCGCAGGTCGACGCGCTGCCGAACTTCCCGGAGGGACTCGGCATGCTCGGCGCGGTCCTCCAGGAGAAAGCGCCGATCCGGCGCGATCGCCTGCAGGACGACGAACGATCCGTCGGCTTCCCGCTCGAGCACGTCCCGATGGCCGCGTTCCTGGGCGTGCCGATCATGTTCGAGACGGAGCTGCTCGGCGGCCTCTACCTGACGAAAGCCCCGGGCGAGGGGGGCTTCGCCGAGCAGGATGAGCTGTTCCTTTCGGCGCTCGCGAACCAGGTGGGCCTCGCGCTCGAGGCGAGCCGCCTCCTCCGCGAGAAGCAGGAGGTGAACGAGCAGCTCGAGGCCGTGAACCGGCTGAAGAGCGAGTTCGTTTCGATGACGTCGCACGAGCTGCTCACCCCGCTCACCTCGATCCTCGGCTTCGCGTGGATCCTGAAGAGCCGATGGGAGGCCCTGCCCGAGGACAAGCGCCGCCACTTCGTCGAGATGATCGACGAACAGGCCCATGGGCTCCAGCGGCTCGTCAATCAGCTGCTCGAGATGGGCAGGATCGAGGCGGGGGCCATCGCGACCGACTCGCGCGTCATCGACGTGGAACAGACCCTGCGCGGGGTGGCGCGCGAGCTCGCGGCGCCCGGGACGCCGTTCGAGGTGGCCTGTCCGGAGGGGCTCGAGGCGCTGGCCGACCCGCACCACGTGCGCCAGATCCTCGTGAACTACATGGGCAACGCGCTGAAGTACGGCGTGCCGCCGTTCGTCGTCGAGGCCACGGCTGTCACCTACAGCGTCGAGATCCGCGTTCGCGATCAGGGCGACGGGGTCCCGAGCGACTTCACCCCCAACCTCTTCCAGAAGTTCTCACGGGCCGGGACGGCCCGCGGGCGGCACGGCTTCGGGCTGGGGCTCTCGATCGTGCAGGCGCTGGCCGAGGCGCAGGGGGGACGCGCCTGGTACGAGCCGAACGAGCCGAAAGGGGCCTGCTTCTGCTTCTCGCTGCCTCTGCCGGAGGATGTGGTGCAATAGGTCGCATGTTCAGACGGCGTACCCCCGGGCCGGCGGCGAGCCCCAGCCAGCACCGAACCCCATCGGGCTGGCACCGCGACGAGTGGCAGTCGTACGACTCGGTGGCCGTCGAGTACGACCAGCGGAACGCCCCGCGTCACGCCCCGGCCGCGCGGGACCTCGTCGAGCTGACGGGCATCGAGCCGGGGCAACGCGTCCTCGACGTGGGGACCGGCACCGGCCTCGCGGCGGCGGCGGCCCTCGAGGCGACCGGCCCCGGCGGCCTCGTCGTCGGGGTGGACCCGTCCGCCCCCATGCTGTCGCTCGCGCGCGCACGAGCGGCCGGCGCGCGGTTCGTCGTCGGCCAGGCGCTCGACCTTCCCTTCCGCGACTGGCGGTTCGACGCGGTGATCGCCAACTTCGTGCTGTCGCACTTCACGCGCTACGAGACGGGGCTGCACGACATGCTCCGCGTGCTTCGCGACGGCGGCCGGCTCGGGGTGACCAACTGGGCCGGGTCCGAGGACGAGTTCGGCCGCGCGTGGCGGGAGGTGGCCGAGGGCCTGGTCGGCCGGGAGCTCTACAACGACTCCGTGCTGCGGGCGATCCCATGGCAGCAGCACTTCGCCGATCCCGTCCGGCTCGAGGAGGCGCTCGAGCGCGCGGGGCTCCGCGGGGTGGAGGTGCACGATCGGAGGTACCGGTTCGAGATGACGCTCGAGGAGTACATCGCCGGGCAGGAGAGCCGCATCGTGTCGCGATCGCTCCAGCGGATCATGGGGGAGGCGATCTGGGAGCGGTTCCGGGGTCAGATCCGCGAGGAGTTCCACCGCCGCTTCCGCGACCCCATCGGCGACACGAGAGCGGTGTGGATCGCCGTCGGCCGGAAGGCGTGAGGCGCCCCGCGGAACGGGGCGCCTCGGACGCTTCGTCGGGCTAGGACCAGAACTCGTCGACCGTGTAGAGGTCCTCGGGGTGGAACCAGGACTCGGTGACCTTCCCGTTGGTGAGGTGGACGACCTGCACCCCGCGAGCGGTGAGGGTCTTCCCATCGCGCTCGCCCGAGGTGGTGATCAGGGCCGCCCCGTGCTCGTCGTTCGCCAGGATGTCGTGGACGTCGAGCTTGAAGCTGCCGCCGGTCATCTCCATCGTCTTGGCGAAGAAGCCCAGCACCTCCTCGACGCCCTTGTAGTCGCCCGAGACCGGGCTCTTGCCGGGTACGTGCCACACGATGTCGTCGGCGAAGAATCCCTTCACCGTGTCGAGGTCGCCCCGCTGGAACGCGGCGAACCCCTCGCGCATCCGTTCCTCGTTCTCATGCGCCATGCTGCCTCCTTCGCTCGGCTCGGCTCGAACCTACGCCCGCATCGCGGTGGGGGTCAAGAGGTCTTCTTGGCCCGGCGCTCGACGAAGCGCACCAGGGTCCTCAGCGGGCTTCCCGTCGCGCCCTTGGGCCAGTAGTCGCCGGGCTTCTGCGCGAAGGCCACGCCGGCCACATCCATGTGCGCCCAGGGGGTGTCGCCGACGAACTCCTCCAGGAACAGTGCCGCCACGATCGCGCCGCCGTAGCGGTCGCCGGTGTTCTTCACGTCGGCCACCTCGGAGTCGATCTTCTTCCGGTAGCCGCTCCAGAGCGGCAGCTCCCACCCGGGCTCGCCCACATCGTCGCCGGCGGCCAGCAGTTCCTCCACGACGTCGTCGTCGTTGCCCATCACGCCCCAGATCTCGTCGCCGAGCGCGATCATGCAGGCGCCGGTCAGCGTCGCGGTGTCGACGATGGCCGCCGGCTTGCGCTCGGCGAGGAAGGCGAGCGCGTCGGCCAGGATGAGCCGGCCCTCGGCGTCGGTGTTGAGGACCTCGCTCGTTTTCCCCCCACGGTGCCGGAGCACGTCGCCGGGACGGATGGCCTCACCACTCGGCAGGTTCTCGGCGCTCGGGATCGCGGCGATCACGTTCACCTTCGGCTTGAGCCGGGCGATCGCTCGCATCGCGCCCAGGACGGCCGCGGCCCCGGCCATGTCGGACTTCATCCACTCCATGTTCTTCGCGTCCTTGAGCGAGAGGCCGCCGGAGTCGAAGGTGATGCCCTTGCCCGACAGCGCCACGGGCTTCCCACGCCCGCCGGCGTACTCGAGCTCGATCATCCGTGGCGGGTTGCTGCTCCCCCTGCCCACGCCGAGGATGCCGCCGAAGCCGCCCTTCTCGAGCTCGGCCTTCGACCAGATCTTGACCTTCAGCCCCACCTCGCGCGCCATCGCGCGGGCCTGCGATGCGAGGAACTCCGGCGTCGCGTCGAGGGCCGGAGTGTTCACGAGATCGCGCGCCCAGGCGGTGGCCTCCGCGAGGATCTCGCCGCGCTGCACGGCCGCGCGCGCCTGGCGGCCGTCCCACCTCGCCGAGCCGACGAGCGTGAGCTTCTGGAGGCGGTCCGCGTCGCGGTCGCGATGCTTGTAGGTGTCGAAGCGGTAGAGGCCGAGGAGCAGACCCTCGGCCGACGCGGTGAGCGCGTCCTGCCAGGGGCCCCGAGCCCCCTGGGCGAGGGCGACCGCCACGCGGCGGTACCCCCGGACGCGGGTGGCCACCTTGCCGGCGGCCCGCCGGACGCGGTCGGCGTCGACACGATCGCGCGTGCCGAGGCCCACCACGAGCACCGTTGCCGACGGGAGGTTGCCGAGCGTCGGGATCGCGAAGGCGTCGCCGAGCCTGCCGCGGAACCCGTTGGCCGTGAGCAGCTCGACCAGGTCGACGCCGAGCGCCTTCCCCGTCTCGGCGAGGCCGGGGCCCGCCTCGGGTCCGTCGAAGCTGGGGAGGATGAGCAGGTCGGCGGCGACCTCCGCCGGGCGTGCGACGGCGTACTCGAGCTTCACGGTGACCTCCACGGTCGGTGCGGGCGGCGGCGTTCCGGACGAAACGGCAGTGTACGCTCTGCGCCATGGAGAGCACCAACATCAGCGACTACGTGCACTTCGACCCCGAGGGACCGAAGAAGGCGACGATCTTCGAGTCGGCCCGGATGTGGAGCCAGGTCGTGTGCCTCGACCGCAACCAGACCTACGGGCCGGTCTCCGACCCGGCGTCCGACGCGATGGTCACGATCGTGGCCGGCGAGGGCGTCCTGCTCGTCGACCGGAAACGGCGGCGGCTCACGCAGTGGGGCGTGGCCCTGGTCCACGCGGGCGCCAAGCTCACCCTGACGAACGCGTCGATGGACCCCCTCGTCGTGCTGCTCGTCACCGCGCCGCCGCCGGCCGCCTGAGCCGGCCGAGCGCGAGCGTCGCCAGCGCCGCCACGCCGAAGGCCACGACGCTCGCGGAGAGGTCGCCGCCGCCGAGCGGCACGCCGGGAACCCCGGCGACGAGATCGGTCCACCAGCCCGGGCCGGTGGGGAACACGAGCTGGAACGCCGCGAACCCCAGGACCCACCCCGCGAGCGCGCCGAGGCGGACGCCGCCTGCCTCGGCTCGGTTCCGCAGGAGGAAGTAGTCGGCCACGAACACCCCGGCGAGGGGGACGAAGATCGAGCCGAGGAGGAACAGGAAGCTCTCGTAGGTGGCGACGCCCTCGTCGGGCTGGCCGAAGAGCCATGCCGCGAGCGCGGCGCCGACGGCGGAGACCGCGACCACGAGGGTGCGCTGCCGCAGCCGCGGCGCGGCGTTCTGCACCGAGACGGCCGCCGAGTACACGTCGGCGAACGCCTCGTCGGTCTCGCCGACGAGGAGCGCCAGAAGGACGACCGCGCCGCCCGCGAGGGTGAGGATGCCCTCCCCCACCGACGCCGGTCCCGGCGCGACCCCCGCGGTGAGCACCAGCAGCGCCCCGATCGCATAGAACCAGACGTTCGCCACCAGGTATCCGACGTACGTGCCCGCGGCCGACGACACGCCGCGCCTCGCGAACCGGCTGTAGTCGGCGACGAGCGGGATCCACGACACGGGCAGGGCGATCACGAGGTCGACGCCGACCCAGAAGGAGGGGAATCCTCCCTTCCCCGGCCGCGACCACAACGCACCGAGGTCGGCCTCCGCGAGGATCCGGTACGTGATCCACGCGGCGACGCCGGCGATCACCCACACCCCGAATCGCTCCATCCACGCGCGGACCACCAGGACCGGGCCACCCAGGGAGAGGAGCAGGCAGATGACGGTCGCGACCGCGAGCCAGATCCAGAAGGACTCGACCCCGAGGATCGGGCCCGTGACGCGCGCGGCGATCAGCGCCATGGCCCAGAGCTCGAAGGAGGTCCACCCGATGAGCTGGGCCACGTTCAGCGCCGTCGGCGCCAGCGAGCCGCGCGTCCCGAGCACGGGGCGCAGCAGCCTCATCGTCGGCACGCCCTCACGAGCGCCGGCCACTCCGACCAGCGCCAATGGGATGCACCCGAGGGCGGAGCCCACCACGATCGCGAGCAGCGCCAGCGGGAGGCCGAGCCCGGGAACGAGCAGCGCGCCGGCGACCACGACCAGGAGCCCCGCCGCCAGGTCGCCCCACAACACTGCGAAGTCGAGCCCCGAGAGGCGCCGGAGCCCGTCTGGCACCGGCTCGATGCCCCACGCGGGAGCCGCGCCCCCTCGCTTGGTGATGGCCGCCACGATGCCTCCCTCCGCCGGCATTACCCGGATCAGGTTCGAGGGTCGCCGGCTTCGAGCCGGCCTCTCAGCCCGGTGCCACCGGGCTCCCCTGCGAGGCGAACTCTACCGCCGGGCGGGCCGCAAAGCCACCGCCGCGGTCACCATCGAGAGCGTTCAGACGGCGCGGAGCAGCATCCCGGCGGCGCCGGCGGCGAGCACGACCGCCGGGATCGCCGCCCTCGATCGCCACCGGAGAAGGATCGCGAGGGCGAACGCACCGAGCACGGCCGCAGGGACGTCGGGGACCGAGTCGGGGGCCAGCTCGACGGCGGTCGCGGCGATCACCCCGACGACGCCCCCCGTGACGCCGTCGAGGAACGCTTGGAGCCGAGGCTCGTCGACGATCCGCTCGAGATGGCGGTGCCCCACAAGGGTGAAGGCGAACGCGGGCAGGAAGATCCCGGCGGTGAGCGCGATCGCCCCGTCGAAGCCGCCCGCCAGGTAGCCGATGAACGTCCCGAAGATGATGAGCGGGGCCGGGAGAACCCCCGTCAACGCGATCCCGTCGAGGAACTGGGTGTCGGTCACCCACCCACCCCGCACCACCGCCTCGTTCCGAAGGAGCGGGATCGAGGTGTACGCACCGCCGAACGTGAGCAGCCCGGCCATGAGGCCCGCGACGAACAAGCGCAGCAGCGACGGGCCCTCCGTCGCCAGGACGCCCATCGCCGCGGTGGCATCTCCCCGCTCGCGAAGGCCCGGCACGAGGAGCACGGCGCATACGGAGGCCGCGGCCACGAGCACCGCGACCGGCAGCCACCGCGCCCGGACCGCGGCGAGCACCATGCCGGCCGCGACGAGCAGCACGGCCACGTGGGCACCGGCCAGCTGTCCCGCGAACGTGGCGAGTGCGATGGCCCACAGCAAGGGCCCGGTGAGCGCGTGGCGCCCGATCGTGACCACGCCCCGGACGACGAGCGCGAGCACCGCCGCCTGGAAGCCGTAGAAGAGGCCGTCGGGTGCGATCCCCGCGATCCCGTGGCGAACGTAGCCCCACGCGAGGCCGAGGATGAGCATGAACCCCGGGAGCATGAAGCCGAGGCCCGCGAGGAGTCCGCCCAAGCGGCCGCGCGCGAGGTGACCGAAGTACACGCACAGCTCGTGCGCCTCCGGCCCCGGCAGCGCCTGGTACACGGCGAGGACGCGGTTGAACCGCTCTCGCGAGATCCACCGCTCCTCCTCGACCAGCTCGCGGCGGATCATCGCGATCTGCGCCACCGGCCCACCCCAGGCCAGCGCCCCGAAGCGCAGGAAGCGCAGGAACAGGCGGGCCAGCGACTCGCGCGGCGGGCCCCCGGGTGCCGTCATCCGACGAAGCGTACGATGCGGTGATCGTGGACCGAACGAAGCCCGTGGTCGGAGACGAGGCGTCCCTCGAGGTCACCGTCACCGACGAGATGCTGGTCGACCTCGGCGGCCGCCGGATCCACCCGCTCTACGCGACCGCCTGGATGGTCCGCCACGCCGAGGAGGCCGCTCGCATGCTGATCGAGCCGCACTTCGGACCGAACGAGGACGCGACCGGGTACTCGGTCTCGGTCCTCCACGAACGTCCGGCCAGGACGGGCGACCGACTCACGGTCACCGCGCAGCTGTCGGCGATCGACGACCGGGAGTGCACGACGGACGTCGTGGTCGATGGGCCGGGCGGCCGCGTCGGCACCGCGACGGTCGTCCAGCGCTACATCGAGGCGGGACGATTCACGGACGAAGAGGAGGACGCATGACGTACGAGCAGATCCGTTTCGATCGGGAGGGATCCGTCGCCTGGCTGCGGCTGAATCGTCCCGAGAAGCTGAACGCGCTGACCGCGACGATGAGCCACGAGCTGTCCGACGCGCTCGACGAGATCAAGGCCGACGCCGGCGTTCGCTGCGTGGTGATCACCGGGGAGGGGCGCGGCTTCTGCTCGGGGCAGGACCTCTCGGAGTTCGAGGAGCGGTACGCCGCCGGCGACCGCCCCGACATCCAGGCGCACCTCGCCGACACCTACCACCGGCTGATCCCCCAGATCATGGAGACGCCGAAGCCGGTGATCGCCGGCGTCAACGGCGTGGCCGCGGGCGCGGGCCTCTCGCTCGCCATGGCATGCGACCTGCGGCTCGCGAGCGACACCGCCCGCTTCACGCAGGCGTTCGTGAAGATCGGGCTGGTGCCCGACTCCGGCGGCACGTTCTTCCTTCCCCGCGCCGTGGGCTACGCGAAGGCGCTCGAGCTCTCCATGACCGGGGATCTGATCGACGCGGCGATCGCCGAGCGGATCGGCCTCGTGAGCCGGGTGCTCCCGGCGGCCTCGTTCGAGGCGGACCTCCGCGCCGAGGCCGAGCGGCTCGCCGCGATGCCGACGGCCGCGATCGCCGAGACGCGGGCGCTCCTGCTCGAGGCGCTGACGCTCGACCTGCACGAGGCGCTCGCCCGCGAGGCCAAGGCGCAGGAGCGTATGGCGCGGACCGAGGACCATCTCGAGGGCGTGTCGGCCTTCGTCCAGAAGCGCGATCCGAAGTTCCAGGGAAGGTAGCGGTGACGCTGTTCGAGGGGGTCAAGTTCGCACACGTCGTCTCGGCGATCGTCGCGGTGGGCACCAACCTCACCTACGGGCTCATCATGGCGCGATCGGCGAACCAGCCGGAGCACGAGCGGTTCGCGCTGGGGGTCGTCAAGACGCTGGACCGGAGCCTCGCGAACCCCGCCTACGGGCTGCTGCTCGTGACCGGCATCTGGATGGTGTTCATCAGCCCCTACGACATCACCGACTTCTGGATCCTCACGGCCCTCGTGCTCTACGCGGCCGCGGTGCTCGGTGGGATCCTCCTCTACGCGCCGATCCTTCGGCGCCAGAACGATCTGTTGGAGAGTGAAGGGCCGGCGTCGCCCGCGTATCGGGCGCTGGCGGATCGCGCCAGGGCGGTGGGCATCGGGCTCACCGTCCTCGTCCTGACCATCGTCTTCCTGATGGTCACGAAGCCGACCCTCTGAGGAAAGGAGGCTCGAACATGAGCCGGAAGATCGCCCTGCTGGTGGCCCCGCTCGCGCTGCTGGGGCTGCTCGCCATCCCCGCCCGCGCGGGTGGGGAGAAGGACTTCAAGGCCCGCCTGAACGGCTACGAGGAGGTGCCGGCCGTCTCGACGACGGGCGGCGGCGAGTTCCGCGCCAAGCTCGACAAGACCGGGACGATGCTCGAGTACGAGCTGTCCTACGCGGACCTGAGCGCGGTGCCCACGCAGGCCCACATCCACTTCGGCCAGGAAGGCGTGAACGGCGGCGTCTCGGTGTGGCTCTGCAGCAACCTGGCCAGCCCCCCGACCCCTCCCGGCGTCTCGGCATGCCCGCCCGCGGGCACGGTGACCGGCACCATCGACGCGTCGGACGTCGTGGGTCCGGGCGCTCAGGGGATCGCGGCAGGCGAGATCGCGGAGATCATCGACGCGATGCGTGCGGGTATCGCCTACGCGAACGTGCACACCCCGACCTTCCCCGGCGGCGAGATCAGGGGGCAGATCGACTAGGGCTTCAGCCGCGGGCCACTTCTCCTCGAATCTCGCCCGCGTTGCGGCGCGAGCCGCCTCAGGAGACTACCATCGCCCCTGGGCCGCCCGAACGGCCCAGGGGGGGTGGGAGTGATGAAACGGTTACTCTTCGTGGGGCTGGCTCTCATGTCGGTTGGCCTGATGGCCGGCGGCGTATACGCGATGAGCCAGTCCATCACCGGGCGGAACGAGGCGAAGGACAAGCTCGCCGCCGAGAAGATCGTCACGACCGAGGACGCTGAGATCCCTAACACACCGGTCACCGATCACACCACGGCGCACGCGATGGCCGACGTCATCCAGAAGCACGCGCTCGAGGCGACCGGGGGCCTGAGCTACGCCGAGCTCGGCCGGTACATGAGCGCCGACAACCCCGACGACCCCGCGGGCACCAGCGACGAGACCGCGGCGCTGCTCGACGAGGCCGGCAACCCCGTGCCCAACCCACTTCGAACCGTCGCGCTCCAGGCGGTGACGCTTCGGTCGGCGCTGCTCTCCTCGGCGCTCGCGTTCCACCTCGCCGAGCTGGGTCTGGGGGTCGGGCTCTTCCTGATCGCCGCGGGCCTGCTGGGCCTGGGCCTGCTTTGGCTCATCCGCCTGAACGCGTCGTCGGCTACTTCTCCTTGAAGCCCTCGAAGGCGTTGCGGCACGAGCGACAGTAGTGCGCGGCACGGCATGGGGTCGGTCCGAAGGCCGACTCCATCGCCGTGTCGCCGGACCCGCAGTACGGGCAGGCGATGCCCGAGCGAGAGAGCAGCGGGACCACGACCGGCCTCGGCGGCCCGCCCCCCCAGTGCGGCGAGATGCCGTACTCGTGGAGCGACGCCTTCCCGCGCTCGGTGATGCGCGCGGTGGTCCACGGCGGGTCGTAGACGAAGCGGACCCGAACCGACGCGCCGTCCGCGGCGGTGGTCACGGCGCGGAGAGCGTCCTCGCCGATCACGTCCTTGGCCGGGCACCCGATGAACGTCGGCAGGAGGTCGACGAGGATGCCCTCGCCGGTCACCTCGATCCGCTCGACCATGCCGAGGTCGACGATCGAGCAGGTGGGGATCTCGGGGTCCATGACGGCGGTCAGCGCCTCGAGGACGCGATCCTCGACCGCCCTCGTCGAGGTCACCACGTCGCCCCCGGCATCGCACGGTAGAGGCCGGTCATCTCCTCCCACAGCGCGGTGAAGTCGGCGGTGTGCTTCCCGCGGCGGCCGCCGGCGCCGGCGAACGCGCCGACGTGCACCCAGCGCCCGTCGCGCCGCTCGACCCCCGGCACCTCGAGCGTCGGGCCGGTCTCGGCCTCGCCGGAGGAGGTCGGCACCAGCTCCCCGACCGGCGAATGGCGCGTGAGCACGTAGTCGAGCGACACGGACTCGAGGTCGGCGCCGAGCCGCTCGAGCCATACGCCGAGCAGCTCCTCGGACGAGCGCGGCTGGACGCCCGTCCCGCGCAGGGCCTCTTCCTCGGGGAGCGCCTCGAAGATCGCCATCGCCTCGGGGATCGCCTGCTCCAGCCCGCGGGCCAGCTTCTCGCGCGCCTGCATCGGGCCCTGGGCCAGCCGGCCGAACCAGAGCCGCGCGTGCTCGAGGTGGTAGCGCTCCTCGAGCCGGATCGTGCGCACCGCGTCGGCCAGCTCCTTGAACGACGACGACTCGAGCGCGTCGAGCCGCACGTCGTCGGCGGTGTCGTAGAGGTACTGCCGCGCGACCGTGTACCCCCAGTCGCCGTTCGACCGCTCGCAGATCACCGCGTGACGGTAGTCGTCGGGCCCGCGTCCGAGCGCGAGCTCGTCGGCACCCTTCCCCATCAGCGGCTCCGCAAGCTCGTACAGCAGCCGCGCGTGCGCGATCTCGTCCTGCGCGATCGACGAGAAGGCGAGATCCTCCTCGAGGTGCGGCGCCCAGCCGGTCCACTCCGAATGTCGGTGGCCGATGACGAGCTCGTCGTCGGCGAGCGAGAGGAGGAGCGCCACGCGAGGATCCGGCATCGGCTCAATGATAGGCGACCCCGGAAGAGGTGAAGGGGGCGGGTCACCCCGCCCCCTTCACGAGCCAACGCCGCGTCAGCTGGCCGGCGCGCAAATCACCGAGACGACCGGCCGCCAGTCGACGTCGGTGGCCACGACCTCGCGGGCCTCCATCTGCCATCCGACGGGCTGCCCGCTTTCGATGATCGGCAGCGACTGCTGGACCGCGACGGGCGTGTCGACGGCAGTGATCCCCAGGTTGAAGCCCCCGCCGAGGGCCACCTCGCCTGCCGGACACATCACCTCGACGCCCTTCGGGCTGGTGCTGTCGAGCAGGCCGAGCGCGAACACATCGTGGGCGCCGGCCACGCCGCCGCCCGGGCCGGCCGGGCCCTCGGGCCCCGCGGGTCCCTCGGGGCCGGGGTCACCCTGGGGGCCGGGATCACCCTGGGGGCCGGCGGGTCCTGCGGGGCCGGCCGGGCCGGCCGGGCCCTGGGGCCCCTGCGGGCCGGGGGCGCCCTGCTTGCTCCACTGGAGCGGGAACTCCCTCCCCGTGTCGCAGGCGCCGTCGTCGGAGACGATCCGCACCGCTCCGTTCTTCTTCGCCACGCACGCATGGATCGTGGGGGAATCGTGCGTCGCGAACGCGACGCCTCCGGTGGCGGCGAGCGCGATCAGGGTGAAGAGCGCGACCCCTTGCACGCGTGCCAGTCGGGATGGGCCGGGCATATGCACCTCCTTCTCTCGGGCCAAGCGCGGCGGCTCGGCCGGGGCGAAGGGGACCAAGCGGTCCCCGAAGGAAGCACCCTACACCAGAGGCTTACAGCAGGATGAGAGCCGGTCAGGCCCCGGCGGCCTCGGGCTCGCGGCGCTGGCGGAGATCCGGCGGGCGGGGACGGTCGATCACGAGCCCGCGCCTCGCCATCTCCTCGTGGACCCTCCGGTGCTTGGCGCCGACGCCGGCGAACGCGTCGGTGCGCCGGAACTCGCGGGCGATCACGCCGCCGATGCCGGTGGGGTCGGCGACCTCGTGGACCTCGTCCTCGCCGCGCCGCCGCACCGCGAAGGTGTCTCGCTCGCCGTGGCGGAACAGGGACTCGCGGGCGAGGAGGAGCGCGACCTCGGCGTCGGGCGCCTTCACGCCGCCGACGACCTCCCAGCCATCGCCGGCCTTGCGGCGCTGGAGGACGTCCCAGACCCTCATCGGCCGGTCAAACCGCCGCGGCCGGGATCCCCTCGAAGGTCTCGCGGACCCACGCGTGGTGGTCCCAGATGGCCTTCCGCCAGAAGAGGCGGGTCTGCGTCATCGGGCCGTTGCCGCGCACGACCTGCCAGAACTCGTCCCAGTCGGGGTCGGACCAGATCCACTCGCCGCGGCCCTCGTCGTAGCGCAGGTCGGCGTCGGGCACCGAGACGCCCACGTCCCAGAGCTTCGGGACGTAGGTGCTGAAGAACTCCTGACGCAGGTCCTCGTTGCTCCGCGTCTTGATGCCCCAATACAGGAGGATGTCCCGGTCCGGCTTCGACGGCGGCCCGAAGAAGTGCATGATCGGCTTCCACCATCGGTTCACGGCGTCCTGGAAGAGCGCGCGCTGCTCCTCGGTGCCCGACACCAGCTCCAGCGTGAGGTCCTCGCCGTGGCGAAGGTGCAGCGACTCCTCGGCGCAGATGCGCTTCATCGCCCGCACGTACGGCGCGTAGGAGCAATCGAGGAGCGCCTTCTGCGTGACGAGCGCCGCGCCGTCGATGAGCCAGCCGATCACGGCGACGTCGCCCCACGTGAGCGCCGGATAGTGGAAGACGTTGTGGAACTTCGTGCGGCCGTTCACGAGGTCGTCGAACATCTGCTCGCGGCTCTTGCCGAGGTCCTCGGCGACCCGGTAGAGGATCTGCCCGTGCCCGGCCTCGTCCTGCACCTTCGCGGTGAGCGAGAGCTTGCGGCGGAGGCTCGGCGCGCGCGGGATCCACTCGCGCTCGGGGAGACACCCCATCACCTCGGAGTTCGCGTGCATCTCGATGAACTTCAGCGCGGACTGCCGGTACTCGTCGGGCATCCAGTCGCCGGCCTCGATCTTCTCGCCGGCGTCGATGCGCCGCTTGAAATCGGCGGTGCGCTCGTCGTAGGTGGTCATGCGCCGGTTCCCTCCTCGGCGCACATAGTACCGCTCCCGCCGAGGCCGCAACCGATGGGCGGCCGAGCGCTTCCGGCCGCCCGGCCGCCCATCGTTCGGTCACGCCGTTCCCTGCGCCGAGGACGTCGCGACGACCTGGTGGCGGATGCCCCCGTAGACGAACGAGCCCGACGTGGTCGCCTGCCACACCTGCTGCCCCGCCGGGTTCGGTGCCGTCGTGACGGCCTGGCACCGGTGCCCCGAGCACGTCCGCTCCTCGGCGGAGACGACCTGCCCGTCCCGCTTCAAGCGGCCCATCACCGTGATGCCGTCGACCGGCGCGTTGCAGGTGATCTCGTGGGTCGCGCGCACGTAGGGCCGTCCGCTCACCGTGACCGCCGACGGGGTGGACGCGACCGCCCGGCAGGCGGGGTGCCCGCCGTGGCTCGCCCCCGCCGGGGCCCAGAGCACCGCCCCCCACAACGCCCCCGCCGCGAGCGCGACGGCCCATCCTCGCTTGGCCCGCATGACGAGCCTCCTTTCCGGGGGAGGTCCGCGTGGGGGAGGACGCGAGCACCCTAGCAGGGGGGTCTGACACGTATAGTTGGGGCCGGCGAGGCCCCCGGCCTCGGACCCCACGCGCCGACGAGGAGGAACCATGTCCGACACCTATCAGCTGATCATCGGCGGCCAAGCCGTCGACGCCGCCGACGGCGAGACCTTCGAGAGCATCGACCCCTCGACCGGCAAGCCCTTCGCCACCGTCGCGAAGGCCGGCGCCGAGGACGCCCGGCGCGCCGCCGAGGCCGCGCGCGCCGCCTTCGACGAGGGCCCCTGGCCCCGGATGACCGGCGAGGAGCGCGCGAAGCTCCTCCTCGACGTGGCGAGCCGCATCAAGGACGAGGGCAAGACCCTGGCCGAGACCGAGTCGCAGGACTCCGGCGGCACCATCCGCAAGGCGGAGGCCGCCGACGTGGGCATGGCGATCTCGACCTTCCGCACCTACGCCGACCTGGCCGCGAAGGGCGACGCCGAGGAGCCGCTCCCCGAGTCGAAGATCTCCCGCAACTACGTGCGCCGCGAGCCCATCGGCGTATGCGCGGCGATCACGCCGTGGAACTTCCCGCTGCAGATGGCGGCGTGGAAGATCGCGCCGGCCATCGCCGCCGGCAACACCGTGATCCTCAAGCCGCCGACCGAGGCGCCGCTCACCTCGATCATGCTCGGCAGGCTGTGCCAGGAGGCCGGGATCCCCGAGGGCGTGGTGAGCGTCCTGCCCGGGCCCGGCTCGACGGCCGGCGAGGCGCTCGTCACCTCGCCGCTCGTCGACAAGGTCGCGTTCACCGGGTCGACCGAGGTCGGACGGCGGATCATGGAGATGGCGGCCGGCAACATCAAGAAGCTCACCCTGGAGCTCGGCGGCAAGTCGCCGTCGATCGTGCTCGAGGACGCCGACCTCGACTACGCCGTCGAGGGGGTGCTGTGGGGCATCTTCTTCCACCAGGGCCAGGTGTGCTCCGCCGGCACGCGCCTGTTCCTGCACCGCTCGCTCGAGGACGACTTCATCTCCGCGCTCGTCGAGCGGACCGAGGCGATGAAGGTGGGCCCGGCCCTCGACCGAACCTCCGATCTCGGCCCCGTGATCTCGCAGAAGCAGCTGGAGACCGTCGAGCGCTACGTCGAGATCGGGAAGCAGGAGGGCGCCGAGGTGGCGGCCGGGGGCACGCGTCCCACGGTCGAGGGCCACGAGGGCGGCTTCTACTACCGTCCGACGATCATGACGAACGCGACGAACGACATGACGATCGCGCGGGAGGAGATCTTCGGCCCGGTCCTCACGGTGATCCCGTGGGAGGACGAGACCGAGCTCGTGCGACAGGCGAACGACTCGATCTACGGGCTGGCGGGAGCGATCTGGACGAAGGACGTGCCACGCGCGGTCTCGATCGCCGAGCGCCTGCGGACCGGGACGGTCTGGATCAACGACCACCACATGATCAACCCGCGCTATCCGTTCGGCGGCTACAAGCAGTCGGGCATCGGCCGCGAGCACGGGACCGAGGGCTTCGACGAGTACCGCGAGACGAAGCACATCCACGTCGACGAAGCGGGCGGGCGCGAGAAGCACCCCTGGTGGGACCAGCTGCTCCCGCGCGAGTGATCAGCCGTCCTCGCGGCGCCTGAGGGTCTCGGGCATCCGGAGCGCCGCGAGGAACGCGAGGACGATGGGGGCGGCGAGGACGAGGAACGCGGCGGTGAAGCCCGCCGTCTCGGCGACGGCCCCCCCGATCACGGGCCCGAGCACGAAGCCCACGTCGCCCGCGAACCGGTACATGCCGATCGCGGTCCCCGACCGCCGGGGCGCGACGTCGGCGACCACGGCCCCCGGCACCACGCCGGCGAACCCGGTCGCCACCCCCAGCAGCGCCAGCGCGCCGGCGAGCAGCGGCGTGGTGGTCGCCCAGGCCAGCGCCGCCGTGGCGAGCGCGAGGGCGGCCAGCGCCGGGACGAGCACGACCTTGCGCCCCCGGGCGTCGGCCAGTGAGCCCGCCTTCCACATCACGAGGAACTGCGCGACCCCCGCGATGCCGAGCACGCCGCCGATCGCGGCCTCGCCGAGACCCACGCGCTCCTGGGCGAACAAGGGGACGAGCGTGGTCCGCACCGAGCCGAGCGTCCAGAAGAGGGCCGCGTTCGCGAAGAGCGCGACGACGAACGCCCGCCCCGAGAGCAGGCCCCGGATGCGCCCCCAGGCGGACGGCAGCGGCACGTCGACGTCGGTGAGGCTCTCGCGGGGGTCGCGCCGCTCCCCGCGAACGTCGCGGACGCGGCGGAGGATCAGGACGGCCGAGACCGCGCACGCGGCGGCGTAGAACCAGAGCGGTGCCGCGAGGCCGAGCGCGGCGCCGATCGCGCCGCCGATCGGCTGGCCCAGCACGGTGCCGAACAGGAAGGAGGCGTAGAAGACGCTCATCGTCCGGCCCATGCGGTCGGGCCGAACCGCGCTCACGAGGTAGCTCATCATCGCGGCGAACAGGATCGAGGACCCCGCCCCGCCGATCGCGCGGAAGACCACGAGCAGGACGAAGCTCGGCGCGAGCGCCGACAGCGCCGAGGAGACCCCGACGACCACGGCGCCCGCGGTGGCCACCCGCCGCTCCCCGAATCGGTCGACGAGCGGCCCGCCGACGAGGTCGAAGGCGAGCCGCATCAGCGCGAACGTGGTGACGAGCACGCCGACCTCGGTCCGACCCACCCCGAACGAACGCGCGTACAGCGGCAGCACCGGGACGATGAGGCCGTAGCCGAGCATGATGACGAAGACGACGCCGGCCGCGACGCGGACCGCGGGCTCGGAGATGACCGACCGGATCGAGGAGGGGGAGGTTCGGGCCACGGCCGCCGAGTCTACGCGCGAACGAGCCCGAAAAAGAAGCCAGGAGAGAGACTGCCCGCGTGTCTCTCCCCTGGCACATGCAGTACCCGAGCGCCCTCTCGTGATACTGCTTACCGGTATCTTCCCGGAGACGGAGGGGTTCGTACATGCCCCGAAAGAGTCATTTCGACGTGATCATCGTGACTAGTCACCCGCGCGAGGAGCCGGCAAACCCGGCCCGAAAAAGAAGCCAGAGGAGAGACTGCCCGCGTGTCTCTCCTCTGGCACATGCAGTACCCGAGCGCCCTCTCGTGATACTGCTTGCCTGTATCTTTCCCAAGATCGACGCTCTCGTACATGCTCCGGAAGAACCATTTACGGCTGGTCACAAATGACTAGCCCGTCGGCCGCCTTCCGGTGCCCCACCCTTCTGACCTGCGGTTTCGAGGTGGTTCCCGCCCCCGGTGCCGCCGAGAGCCCGGTCGTTCACGACGCGGTCCTGGCGTGGGAGGACGGCGTCGTCACCTACGCGGGCCCTCGGGAGGGGTTCGACGGGACCGTCTCCGGATCGTGGAGCGGCGCGGTCATCCCCGGGTTCGTGGACTGCCACACCCACCTGCCCTTCGCCGGATGGCGCGACGACGAGTACGAGGCGCGGCTGGGGGGACGCTCCTACCGGGACCAGCACGGCGAGGGGGGGATCCCCCGGAGCGCCCGGATGCTCGCCGGCGCCTCCGACGACGAGATCCTCTCCTTCTGCCGGCCGATCCTCGCCGAGATGCTCGCCCAGGGCACGACCGCGCTCGAGCTGAAGACCGGCTACGGGCTCTCGGTCGAGGCCGAGCTCCGTCAGGCACGCGTCGCGCGGCGCCTCGCCGCCGACGCCGAGCAGACGGCGACGGTGACCCTCCTCGCGTGCCACGCGGTGCCCCCGGGCATGGATCGATCCGCATGGGTGGACGCGGCCTGCCGGGAGCTGATCCCGGCCGCCGCCGCCGAGGGGCTGGCCGACGCGGTCGACATCTACGTCGAGGACATCGCGTTCTCGGTCGACGATCTCCGCCGCGTCGCCGAGGCGGCCGAGAGCGCCGGGCTCCCCCTGCGCTGCCACGCGGACCAGCTCGGCCACTCCGGCGCGGCGGAGGCCGCCGTCGGGCTCGGGGCTCGCAGCGCCGACCACCTGAACCACACCGGTCAGCGTGGGGTGACGGGCCTGGGTCGCTCGCGGACGGCCGCGGTGCTGCTCCCCGCCTCGACGCTGCTCCTGGGTGCGAAGCGGCCGCCCGTGGCCGCCCTGGCCGAGGCCGGCGCCGCGTTCGCGCTCGCGACCGACTGCAACCCGGGGACGTCGGCCGTCGCCTCGATGCCCGAGGCGATCGCCCTGGGCTGCGCGCTGTACCGCCTCTCGCCCCTCGCCGCGCTGACGGCCGCCACCGCCAACGCCGCCTGGGTGCTCGGCCTCCAGGACCGCCTCGGCTCCCTCGAGCCCGGCAAGCGCGCCGACTTCCTCGTGCTCGACGCCCCCGAGTTCCGCATGGTCCCCTACCGACCCGGCCACAACCCCGTCGCCGAGGTGTGGCTCGCCGGCCGACGGTACACTCCGGCGTCATGAGGCGACCCGCGCGGATGCTCCTGGCGGCCGCGATGCTCGTGGCGCTGCTGCCGGCGTCGCCGGCCGCGGCCGCGGTGCGGGCCCTCCGCGTCGTGGACTGCCGCCAGGCCGCCTGCTGGCCGGCCGCGTTCGCGTTCACCCCGAACGGGTCGAAGATCTTCTACGTCGAGCGGTACTCCGGTCAGATCCGCGTCCACAACCTCGGGACCGGGAGCGACCATCGCTGGGCGACGATCCCGGGGATCGGGACCGACGGCGAGCAGGGCCTCGTGGGCATCGCGCTCGATCCCCGGTGGCCCCGCAAGGAGTTCGCCTACGCCTACCACACGAACGCAGCGCCGCTCGAGAACCGGATCGTTCGGATCCGCAAGGGCGGCGGGATGAGGACGCTGCTCCGCATCCCGGCCTCCGGGAACCACAACGGTGGCGTGATCCATTTCGGTCCCGACGGCATGCTCTACGCCGTCACCGGCGACGCCGGGGATCCCTCACGGTCGCAGGATCGCGACGACGCGGGCGGCAAGGTGCTGCGCATGACGAAGACCGGCAAGGTGCCTGCCTCGAACCCGTTCCCCGGCAGCCACGCGTTCTCCTACGGACACCGCAACTCGTTCGGGTTCGCGTTCGATCCGGAGTCGGGCGACCTGTGGCAGAGCGAGAACGGGCCCGAGTGCACCGACGAGGTGAACCGCGTGGTGAGCGGCGGCAACTACGGGTGGGGCAGCGGGTCGGCCTGCACCGACACGAGCACCGAGGGCCCCGACCCGATCCAGCCCGAGCACACCTGGAACCCGGTGATCGCGCCCACCGGCGTCGCCTTCTGCGACGGCTGCGGTCTCGGGAGCGCGACCGAGGGGACCCTGCTCGTCGGCGACTACAACACCGGCAGGATCCACCGGCTGACCCTGACGGAGAGCCGACTGGGAGTCACGGGGGAGGCGACGCTCTATTCGCACGAGGGGTTCGTTATCGCGGTCGAGGCCTCGCCCGACGGCGAGATCTACTTCAGCGACGACGGCGGCATCTTCCTCCTGCGGCGACGCTGACGCAGGGGACACGCCGGTCAACATCCCTTGTCAGTCGTTCCCGAGAGTGTCACCATAGCGCGTCGGCGAGCGCAGCCGGAGGAGGGTCGTGGACGACGGTCGCCAGTCGAAGCTCAAGGTCCGCATCCTCTCGTCCGCCTGGAGCGGACCCCTGCAGGAGCGGATCTGCCGCGAGTCCGTTGCCATCCTCTCCGTCACGACCGCCGCGCTGATCCTCATGTCGGATGACGAGGCGGGAGCACTCGTCGTCGCGTCCGACGACGGTGCCGCCGCGGTGGAGGACCTTCAGTTCAGCCTCGGAGAGGGGCCCTGCCTCGCTGCCTTCGAGGACGGAGCGCCGGTGTTCGAGGCGGACCTGATGGCGGCGGACGGGCGCTGGCCGGGATTCACTTCGGCGGCGCTCGATGCCGGCGTCCGCGCGGTCTTCGCGCTGCCGCTGCAGCTCGGCGCGATCCGGCTCGGCGTCTTCTACCTCAACCGACGGGACCCGGGCATGCTGTCACCGGACCAGCTCGCCGACGCCTTCGTGCTGGCCGAGATGGCCACGGTCGCCCTGCTCGGGGGACAGGATGGGGCTGCGTCGGGGGAGCTGGGGGCGGAGCTCGAGGGCACGTGGACGCACCGCGCGATCGTGCACCAGGCGACCGGCATGGTCTCGGCCCGGCTCGGGGTCCCGCTCGATCAGGCGCTCCTCCGGCTCCGGTCGCTGTCCGCGAACGGGCGAAGCCTGTACGACGTGGCGCGGGACGTCGTCGACGGACGATTGAAGGTCGACCGATGACTCGCGAGGCGGAGCTGAGCAGGACCTTCGTCGAGATGGCCGACACGCTGGTCGGCGACTTCGACGTGATCGACTTCCTCCACAACCTCGCGGGCCGTTGCGTGCAGCTGCTCGACGTGGACGCCGCGGGGCTGATGCTCGCCGACCAGGGAGGCAACCTGCGAGTGGTGGCCTCCTCGAGCGAGCAGGCGCGGCTCCTCGAGCTGTTCGAGGTGCAGGCCGAGGAGGGGCCATGCCTCGAGTGCTTCCGGACGGGCACCCCGGTGATCGAGGAGCGGATCGAGACGAGCGACCGGTGGCCGCGCTTCCGCGAGCGCGCGCTCGAGGCCGGGTTCCGATCGGTGCAGGCCGAGCCGATGCGCCTCCGCGACCAGGTGCTCGGGGCGCTCAACCTCTTCCGGACGAGGGAGGGCGGCCTGCCGGCCGAGGACATCTCGATCTCACGGGCGCTCGCGGGCGTCGCGAGCATCGGACTGATCCAGGAGCGGGCGCTGCGAGAGGCACGCGTGCTGGCGGACCACCTCCAGACCGCGCTCAACAACCGCGTCATCATCGAGCAGGCGAAGGGCGTGCTCGCCGAGCGGATGGAGCTGGACATGAGCGCGGCCTTCGAGCGGCTGCGTCGCCACGCGCGGAACCACAACCAGCGGCTCGCGCAGGTCGCTCGCGACGTCGTCGACGGCGTCCTCCCGTCCAGCCACCTCCGGTAGGCGGGCCGCGGTCGGCCGGTGATTCGCCCAAACGACCTATAGCCGACATCGATCAGGGCGTATATGCTTCATCGCCAGGCGCTGCTCCGGACCCCGGCCGCGCGGGAAGAGGCTGAGGCGAGACGGAGCGCGGAGTGACCGACAGACGCTTCCAGCCGGAGCTCGATGGCTTTCCCGTCGCCGTCATCCGTCTGGACGACCAACTTCTCCCGATCGACGCCAACCTGGCGTGGCGAGGTCTCTTCGGGTCGGCTCCGATCACCGGGGAGAAGGACTGGCTCGACGTCTTCGCGGCCCACGAGCGTCAGCGGCTGCTGACGCACCTCCGGCGCGTCCGGGACACGCTGCAGGCGGGCGAGGTCGAGCTGGAGGGCGCCGGCTCGGATCAGTGGCTGGAGCTGCGGATCGCGTCCGCTCACGATCCCGAACGCCCGGCGGACCTGGTCATGGTGGCGCTGGACATCAGCGAGCAGAAGCGGCGCGAGGCCCTCCTGAGCTTCGACGTGGTGCACGACCCGCTCACCGGCGTGCACAACCGGGTCGCCCTGTTCGAGAACGCCGAGCTGGCGCTGGCGCGGCTCCGACGACAGCCGTCGATCCTCGCCCTGCTCTACGTCGACCTGGATCACTTCAAGCAGGTGAACGACCGCCACGGGCACCAGGTCGGGGACAACGTGCTGATCCGAGCCAGCCAGCGGATGCGGCTCGCGATCCGGCCCGCCGACATGCTCGCGCGCATCGGCGGCGACGAGTTCGGCGCGCTCTGCGAGTCCTTCAACACGGTCGACGAAGCTCGAGGCGTGGCGGATCGTCTGGTGGCGGCGTTCGCCGAGCCCATCCCCATCGATGCGAAGCGGACGGCCCTCCTCACCGCCTCGGTCGGCGTGGCGATCGCCGAGCGCCCCGACGCCAGCGTCAAGGAGCTGGTCGACCGGGCGGATCGCGCGATGTACCGGGCGAAACGACGGGGGCACGGCGGGATCCATGTCGACGGGTCCCCGAGCGCCGGTGACCCGCCTCGGGTGACGGGACAGGGAGCCCGAGGCCGCATCCTCGAAGCGCTCTGGCGCGAAGAGTGGGACCGGTCGCCGGAGGGCACTCCCGGGAGATCCTGAACCTCGGTCTCAGCCCGCGGCGTCCTCGTCGGTGACGACCTTGAAGTTGAACACCGGGCTGCCGCGGCCGGTCATGACCCTCAGCCAGAGGGGCAGGATCATCTCGGCGCCGCGGGCGCTCGTGAGGTCGCCGAGATCGATCACGTTCTTCCACCCGAACCAGTCGCGGAGGAAGCCGGCGACCTCGGCCCGCGCGCCCGGGTCGTCGCCGCTCACGAACACGTGATGGTCACCACCCGCGAGCGCGCCGGGGTTCACCATCACGCTCGCGGTCATCGTGTTGAGGGTCTTCACCACCCGGGCACCGGGGAACGCGCGCTGGATCCTTTCGGCGAGCGAGTCGTCGTTCGCCGCGAACAGGGTGACGGGTTGCGTCGAGAGGTCGAGGGGGTTCGCCACGTCGATCAGGATCTTGCCGTCGAGATGCTCGGCGCCCGCGAGCCCGAGCGCGTCGATCGACCCGTCGCCCGCGGTCGCGTTGATCACGACCTCGCCGTGCGCCGCCGCCTCGGAGAAGGTGCCGAGCCTCGCGTCGGGGACCTGCTCGTTCCAGACGCGGAAGGGCGGGCCCCCGAACCGATCGGGCTCGGTGCGGGCGAGGGTCGCGTCGGGGTCGCGGGTCCCCAGCATCACCTCGTGGCCGGATCGCACGAGGCTTTCGGCGAGGGTTCGCCCGACGGTCCCGGTGCCGAGGATCCCGATCCGGGCTACTTCCCCGACCCCTTCTGCTTCTTCTCTTTGCGCTTCTCTTTCAGGCTCTTCTGAGCCGTCTTCTTGGAGGACTTCGCGCCCCCCTTGTCCTTGTTCGCCATGGAACAACCCTACCGCGCCCGCGTCAGGGATTCACGAGGCACACGTGCGCGACCTCCGCGACGCATGGCGGCTGGACGAGCGGTGAGAACCGCGCCAGCGTGGCGTCGTAGGCGCCCGCTTGGGGGGGCGAGGGGCTCCACCCGCTCGATATCGGTCCTGCGGGAGGCCGGCCACAACCCCGGTGCCGGGTGACCGACGCGGGACAGTCGCGGGACCGTCGGGTGACGCACAATAGGCCGATGGAGGTCCTCGAGACGTTCCTCGACGGCATGGGGAACACGCCGCTGGTCCGGCTCCGGCGCGTGACGCGCGGTGTCCGGCCAACGATCCTCGCCAAGCTCGAGATGCTGAACCCCGGCGGCAGTGTGAAGGACCGCATCGGGCTGCGGATGATCGAGGCGGCCGAGCGCTCGGGGCAGCTCCGGCCGGGGGGGACGATCGTCGAGCCCACCTCGGGCAACACCGGCCACGGCCTCGCGATCGCGGCCGCCATCAAGGGCTACCGCTGCATCTTCGTGATGCCCGACAAGATGAGCCAGGAGAAGATCGCGCTGCTGCGCGCCTACGGCGCCGAGGTGATCGTCACGCCGACCGCCGTCGCGCCCGAGTCACCCGAGTCGTACTACCGCGTGGCCGACCGCCTCACCGAGGAGATCCCCGGCGCCTTCCAGCCGAACCAGTACTTCAACCCGGAGAACCCCCAGGCCCACTACGAGACCACCGGCCCCGAGATCTGGCGCCAGACCGACGGGAAGGTCGACGTGCTCGTCGTCGGCGTCGGGACCGGCGGGACGATCACCGGGACCGGCCGCTTCCTCAAGGAGCAGAAGCCCGAGCTGATCGTGGTGGGCGCCGACCCGGAGGGCTCCCTGTTCTCCGCGCCCGACGAGCCGGCGCGGCCCTACCTCGTCGAGGGCATCGGCGAGGACTTCTGGCCCGAGACGTTCGACCCCAAGGTGGTCGACCGCTGGGTCCGCGTGTCCGACCGCGACTCGCTGCTGCTGGCACGAGCGATCACGCGCGAGGAGGGGATCCTCGTCGGGGGATCGAGCGGGACCGCCCTGCACGCCGCGCTCGAGGTGGCGAAGGAGATGGACGAGGACGCGACGATCGTCGTGCT
This sequence comes from Actinomycetota bacterium, assembly GCA_036396755.1. Lineage (GTDB taxonomy): Bacteria > Actinomycetota > UBA4738 > UBA4738 > CALAEC01 > DASWKG01. Next base: position 10,536 of record DASWKG010000031.1, on the reverse strand, counting down.
CTTCCCCGACACCGGCCGCAACTACCTCTCGAAGCTCTACTCCGAGACCTGGATGCTCCAGCACGGGTTCCTCGAGCGGCCCGAGCCGCTGACCGTCGAGCAGGTGCTCGGCGGCAAGGAGGGCGACCTGCCGCCGATCATCACCGTCGGCTCACAGGAGAAGGTCCGCCAGGCGGTCGACCTGCTCCAGCGCTTCGGCATCTCGCAGGCGCCGGTCGCCCACGACTCCTCGGGCGAGGTCGCGTCGATCGTCGGCAGCATCCGCGAGCGGACGCTCCTCGATCACGTCTTCCGCGACGCCGACTCCCTCCAGTCGAGCGTGGCCGAGGTCATGGACCCACCGCTCCCCCTGGTGGCCGCCGCCGACCCCGTCGAGGTGGCGTTCGACCGCCTGCAGACGCGCCCCGCCGTGGTCGTGGAGCGAGACGGCACGGCGCTCGGTGTGCTCACGAGGTCCGACCTTCTGGAGTTCCTGGCGCACCGCCGCCGCGTGTAGCGGTTAGCCCTCGGCGAGCGGGGGAGGCATCGAGGTGGGCGACGTGGGCGGGGCGGAGGGCGGCGGCGCGCCCTGGGCGAGCACGATCCCGTTCGGGTCGTTGGGATCCACCTTCACCGCGATCTTCGCCCCGATCTGCAGCTGTCCCACGCTGATCAGCGGCACCATCGATCGGAAGGTCGCCGGGTAGGTCCCCGCCGCGGTCTCGATGGTCGCCTGGAACTCCACGACGGGGTTGTTGTTGATGAACATGCCCGTCTGCGTCAGCCCGGTGATCGTGGCGGTGCCGTCCAGGCCCGTCGATATGATCCGGCTCCGGCGAGCCGCCCGGCCCCGCATCGCCACGCCGCCGATCAGCATGCCGAGCGTCACGATCCACAGCACGACGGCCGCGATGAGGAAGCCGGCGCCGCCTCCTCGGATCACCGCGTAGGTCATCCCGGCGGCGATCGAGCCCTCGACGAGCACCATGAACAGGAGCCAGGAGCCGCCCACCGCCATCGGGTCGCGGGGCTTCCCCCGCCCGAGCCACTGCTTGCCGAACATCACGAACATCCCGATGACCATGACGCCGAGCGGGATCACGACGATCCACGGCATGAGGCCGCCGCCGGTCGCCGCGTCCTGGATGCAGTCGCGCCACTCCGTGGAGCCGACGGGGAACTCGGAGCACTGCGCGCCCTGATCCCCGGTCACGGGCTGGCCGCCCGTGGCGACCTCCTCGATGCACTGCTGCCACTTCGGGGACCCAACGCGGAACTCGTCGCACACGGGGTCGGTCTGGGCCAGGGACTGGGCGATGTCCATCGCGGCATTCTCGCCGCTCGGTCCGCTTCGGTCAACGTGGGGCAGCCGGTATGCTGGCCGCGAGATGACCGACGAGCTGCGGTTCGAGACGCGCGCGATCCACGTGGGGCAGGACCCCGAACCGACGACCGGCGCCGTCGTGACCCCCATCTACCAGACCTCCACCTACGTCCAGGAGGAGGTCGGCAAGCACGGCGGCTACGAGTACTCGCGGACCGACAACCCCACCCGGACCGCGCTCCAGGAGGTGCTCGCCTCGCTCGAGGGCGGCCGCCACGGCCTCGCGTTCTCCTCCGGGATGGGCGCGACCGCGACCCTCTGCTACCTGCTCCGCCCGGGCGACCACGTGGTCCTGTCCGACGACGTCTACGGCGGCACCTACCGGCTCGTCGCGCGCGTGCTGTCGGAGTGGGGGGTCCGGCTCGACACCGTCGACATGACCGACCTCGACGCGCTCCGGGGAGCGCTCCGCGACGAGACGAAGCTCGTCTGGGTCGAGACGCCGACGAACCCCCTGCTCAAGATCATCGACATCGAGGCGGTCGCCGAGGCCGCGCACGGCGTGGGGGCCTGGTGCGCGGTCGACAACACGTTCGCCACCCCCTACCTGCAGACGCCGCTCGCGCTCGGCGCCGACGCCGTCGTGCATTCGACCACCAAGTACCTCGGCGGTCACTCCGACGTCGTGGGCGGCGCCGTCGTGTTGAACGACGACGACCTCTACGAGCGCCTGAAGTTCCTGCAGAACGCGGTCGGGGCGGTCCCCGGCCCCTTCGACTGCTTCCTCGTCCTGCGCGGGGTGAAGACGCTGAAGGTACGGATGGAGGCGCACTGCGCCGGAGCGAGGCAGGTGGCCGAGTTCCTCGCCGGCCACGGGTCGGTGAAGCGCGTCCACTACCCGAGCCTCCCCGACCATCCCGGCCGAGAGATCGCCCAGCGGCAGATGCGGGACTTCGGCGGGATGGTCTCGTTCGAGCTCGGCACGCAGAAGGCGGCCCTCGAGATGGTCGCCAGGACCCGGCTGTTCTTCCTCGGCGAATCGCTCGGCGGCGTGGAGTCGCTGATCGAGCACCCCGGCAAGATGACCCACGCGAGCGTCGAGGGCTCGCCCCTCGAGGTGCCCGGCACGCTCGTCCGCCTGTCGGTCGGCATCGAGAGCCCCGACGACCTCATCGCCGACCTCGCCCAGGCCCTCGCCTAGAAGGCGGGGGTTCTCAGGCGGGCCACACGGACCTATACTGACCTCGGGTCAGTCATGCAGAGCCGGGTCGAACGGAAGCGCACCACGAAGGCCCCCGAGCAGCGCCGGGGGGACCTCCTCGACGCAGCCATCCGCGTCTTCGCCGAGAAGGGCATCCAGGGCGCGACGGTCGCGGACATCGCCACCGTCGCCGGCGTGGCGAAGGGCACGTTCTACCTCTACTTCGACTCGAAGGACCAGCTCGTGGCGGCCCTCAAGGCCCGGATGGTCGACGACATCCTCGCGCACGCGTCGGGCCTGTACGAGAAGGTCGGCCGCGAGGACTGGTGGGCGCTCGTCGACACCTTCGCCGAGAGCTACGTCGACTTCATGCTCGGGCACCGCGACATGTGCCAGATCATGGCGCAGGAGGGCATCTCGCCCGAGGCCGACCCGGCGTTCGCCGACTGCTACGCGCGGATCAACCAGATGCTCGTCACGAGCCTCCGGGCCGGAACGGCCGACGGCGTCTTCGCCACGAGCGACCCCGAGCTGACCGCGAAGCTGCTGCACCACGCGATCGACGGCACCCTTGTCAACGCGCTCCTGTACGACCCGAGGCCCGGAGTCGACCGCGACCGCCTGGTCGCCGGCATCCGCGAGCTCCTCCACAAGACGCTCGCCGCCTGACCGGGCGAGTCTCAGGCTTCGTGCCTGCCGCCGGCCAGGGCCATCACGAAGTTGCCGTCCTCGCTGTTCCCCAGCCATCGAACGGGGAGCCCGGCGTCCTCGAGGATCCCGACGAACGTCTCCCGCTCGTACTTGCCCGACCTGCTCATGGCCACCCGCTCTCCGGCCGCCAGCCGAAGGGAGGTGCCGCCCGCCATCGCCTCGATGTCCCTGCCGGCCTCGAAATGCTTCGTCACCGCGTACAGCCCGGGGACCTCCGGATCGTCCGCCGTCTCGAACCGGAGCTCACCGTCCTCGTCCCGGATGCCCACGGCATGCAGCGGCGCCCATGCGAAGCTGCGGTTGACGGGGTTGTCGTAGCCGGCGAGCGTCTCCGGGCCCGAGTACAGCTCGCCGTCCACCAGCAGCAGGTCCTGCTCCCGGAGGAACCCGGCCAGCGTCTCCGCGTATCGCACCGCATCGAACGCGCCCAGGGTGTTCCCGATGAGCATCACCAGTCGCGGCGGCGCATCCGGCGAGGCTCGGAGCGCCTCGAGGTGGTCGGCGTTCGTGAGATCGGCCTTCACCCCCTCGGCCCGCACGTCCGCGGCGCCGGCCTCCACGATGGCCATCTCGAGGAGCGCCTGGCTCGTATCCACCGGCGTGTAACGAAGATCGCTCCTGCCGCCCGAGAGCGCCCGCAGGAGGATGGCGTCCTTGTCTCCCTGCCCCGACCCCAGGCTCAACACCTCGAGCGGCCCGGACGGGGCGATGGCAGCCAGCTCCGGCGCGCTGGTGGCGATCAGCGAGCGGGACCGCACGTAGTTCCGATAGTCGCCGTCGCTGCAGAGGTCGAGCCAGGCTCGGACCGAGAGCGGGAACCAGTAGAAGAACTTCTCGGGAAGAAGGCGCGCGGCCAGCGCTGCGAGGAACTCGGCGGCCAGGTCCTTCTCCGTCAGCAGCGACCGGACCGTGGGAGCCCGGTCGACGGTCGGCGCCGACTGGCGCGATCTGTCGTTCGCGGATAGCATCACCGGTGCATCATGACCCAACTGCCGCCCGAGCCCTCGGGGGGTAGCCGACCGAGTGGGGTGCGGGAGGTGATCATGGAGATCATCGAAGCGCAGGAGCTCGAGCCGACCTGTCACGTGGTGGAGTCCAGCTTGCTGGAGCCAACCTGTCACGTGGTCGAGGCCAGCGAGCTGGAGCCGACCTGCCACGTCTAGAGAAGGATCTCTTGGCGAGAGGGGGCCCCGATCCCGGGGGCCCCTTCTCTTTCCCCCGACGGTAGCTGCCGTCGGGTTCGGAGGCTGGGCCATCGGCGGCCGGGGCTGGGGCACCTCGACCGACGAGGCGGAGCGGATGGCCACGGTCCGCCGGGCCTTCGATCGAGGCATCCGGTTCTTCGACACCGCGCCGACGTACGGCGGATCCGAGGCGCTGATCGGGCGAGCCCTCGCCGCCCACCGCGACGAGGTCCTCTTGGCCACGAAGGTCGGCCCTTCGGACGACGTCGCGGCGTCGCTGGAGGCATCGCTCCGCCGGATGGGAACCGACCGGGTGGACGTGCTGCAGCTCCACGAGGTGGGCGAGCGGTTCGAGGGGTCGCTGGAGGCGATGACCCGACTCCGTGAGGCCGGCAAGGCGCTGCACCTGGGCCTGTCGAACGCCACGTCGCCGCAGATCCGGAAGGCGATCGAGCTCGCGGGCATCGAGGGCTACCAGGGTCCCTACAACCTGTTCGACCGGGAAGCGGAGCAACGGGTGCTCCCGCTGTGCCTCGAACGCGGGGTGGCCTTCCTGGCCTATCGCCCTCTCGCCTCGGGGCTGCTCGCGGGGACCTTCGGCGCCGACCCGCCACCCTTCGAGGAAGGCGACCATCGGGCCCGCATCTATTGGTTCAAGGGGCGAGAGTACGAGCGGCGCCAGGCGGTCATCGCCCGGCTGCGACAGCTCGCCGAGCGCCGGGGGACGCCGCTTCCCGCGCTCGCCCTGGGGTGGGTGCTGGCCCGCCCCGGCGTGGGGATCGCGCTGGCCGGCGCCCGGACGCCCGAGCAGGTCGACCAGAACGTGTCGGCGGGACACCGTCCCCTGAGGCCCGATGAGATCGGCGAGATCGACACGGTGGTGGCGGAGGTCTTCCGGCCGCCGGCATCCACCGCCCGGGCCAGGGAGCTCGCCGCCGGGTGGGCGGCCCGAGAACGCTTCATCGTCGAGCGTCTGGACGGGACCGGGTCCTACGAGGCCGTCGCCGCGGAGTGGTCCGACGGCGAGCGCCCTCCGCTCACCACGGCGCAGGTGAAGGTCTTCGCCGACGATCTCGTGGACCGGGAGCTGGCCACCCCGGCGCGGACCGACCGGCGCGCGGAGAACCCATGACCGGACTCATGGTGGGCGCGTTCTACAACCCGCACCTGGGGGCGGAGCTGCTCTCCACCGACGTGCCCATCGATCATCTGGCCATGGCGGACCCGCCGCGAGCGGGCGATCCCTCGTGGCCGTCCATCAAGGAGCGGTACACGCTCCTTCTGCACGACTACCTGGGACAGCTGTCCGAGCCACTCGGGTCGCGAGGCATCGAGCGAGCCCGCCACCTCGCGGAGCTCTACGACAGCCCGTGGGTGGCGGAGCATTTCCAGTGCCTGCACACCGAGGACGGGACCTTCAACCTCAACTACGTCTTCCCGCCGCTGTACACCGAGGAGTTCCTCCAGCGCTTCGTCCTGAACGCGCGGGAGCTGGCCGGGCAGCTCGATCGCCCACTGGTGATAGAGAACATCCCCGGGTTCTTCGAGGTGAGCACGAGCCAGATGCCCGAGCCGGAGTGGCTGCGCAGGTTCTTCGAGCAGACGGGAACGAGGTTCCTGCTGGACCTGCCCCACGTCTGGCTGGAGGCGCACTACCGCGAGCTCGATCCCGTGGCCTGGCTGAAGGAGTTCCCCCTGGAGCACGTCCTGGAGATCCACGTGGCAGGGGTGGAGGAGGATCACGACCTTCGGGGCCCCTGGATCTCCCCCGCCGAGCCTCCCGACGAGATGCTGGACCTCATGGATGAGGCGCTGGCCCTGTGCCCCGGCGTCAGGGCCGTGACCTACGACGCGTTCTCCCCCACGCTCACCGCCGAGGTGCTGTTCCGGAGCGTGCAGCGCATCCGCGATCGGTTGTGAGCTCCCGGCCATGAGCGACCGCGAGGTGCAGGACACGATCATCACCGCGCTCGCCGACGCGCGATTCCGGGGCTCGCCGGAATGGATCGACCGCCGTCTGGCGGACGGCGAACGGGTGGAGCGGTTCGCGCGGTTCCTGGCCCGGCACTTCTACTACGAGCGCGTGGTGCACTTCTTCAAGTACTCGCGGGCACTCGCCCGGGTGACCGGGCGGCGGCCGGATGCGGTGCTCCGCGGCGACGCGTTCGAGGTTCTCCTTCCCCGGGTCGTCCTGGGAAGCCGGGAGACCGCACGCGAGGTGGCGGAGCTGGTGGTGCGGGATCAGCTCGGGGCCGACCATGAGGCGGTCCCGTACTTCGAGGACCTGCTCCGGTACCAGGAGGCGATGATGGTCGTCGAGGCCGGGCCCCGGGATTGGAGCGCGGGGACCGACCCCACCACCCCCGTCGAGGCCGGAGCCCTGGCACAGATCGTGGAAGGGACGACGGTGCTCGAGCTGGACCACGACCTGCCGGCGGTCCTTCCCTCGCTCCTCGCGCCCTGGGAGGAGCCACCCAGCGCACCCCGGCGGGGAACGACACTGGTGGTGGCACGCACACCGCAGGCCCGGGTGTCCGTGGTGAAGGCGGACCCGGTGCTGGTGGGGCTTCTCCGGGAGGTGGAGCGCCCCTGGTCGGCCCGGGAGCTCGCCGACCGGGCGGGGCTCGAGCCATCCGCGACCGAGGCCCTGCTCCGCGATCTCGCCGGGGTCGGAGCGGTCAGGTTCTCCATCGGGAGCTGACCGGCTCGCCGCCCGAGGCTCGCGCTTGACAGACTGACCGGTGGTCAGTATAGTGACCGACGGTCAGTCACCACGCACAGCCGTCCCGAGGAAAGGTGGCAGAGATGACCGAGAAGACCAGATCGAATCAGCACCTCCCCCGCCTGCACGCGCGGCGCCCGGCACCGCGGCGGCCCGTGGTCGCCGAGGTGCTCGAGGACGGGACCATCCGCCCCGTCGGCAAGGCCCGGGTCCGCGGGAGCGGCGACCGCTACTCCGTCGGAACCGTGAACGGCGAGGGATGGGTCCTCTGGTGGGAGCGCCGGCGCCTGGCGTAGCCCCTATCATCGGCGCATCGCTCTCCTCGCCGTCCTCGTTCTGACGCTCGCGACGAGCCTCGCGCTGCCGCAGCAGCCGCCGCGCGCCGAGGTGTTCGCCGACGACCTCGCGTTCCCCACGAACCTCGCGTTCGCGCCCGACGACCGGCTGTTCTTCACCGAGCGGGACACGGGGAACGTGCGCATCATCCGCGACGGCAAGCTCCTCGCTCGGCCCTTCGTCACCGTCCCCTCGACCCCCGGCGGCGAGACCGGACTGCTGGGGATCGCGCTGCATCCGGAGTTCGACGCGCAGCCGTGGGTCTACCTCTCCTACTCGAGCGCCGAGACCGGCACGAACGTGCTGGCGCGCGTGCGGGCCGAGGGGAGCATCGGCGGCCGCACGGAGACGATCCTCGAGGGGCTGCCCGTCTCGACGTACCACAACGGCGGCGATCTGGCGTTCGGGCCCGACGGGATGCTCTACGCGACCGTCGGCGAGAGCCACGACCCGTCCCTGGCGCAGGACCCGGCCAGCCCGGGCGGGAAGGTCCTGCGGCTCACCCCTGAGGGCGACCCAGCCCCCGGCAACCCATTCGGCCCCGGAAACCCCGCGTGGTCGATGGGCCACCGGAACTCGTTCGGCATCTGCTTCGATCCGCTGACCGGGTTCCTCTGGGAGACCGAGAACGGGCCGTCGGGGCACGACGAGGTGAACCTGATCCGGCCCGGTGGCAACTACGGCTGGCCCGAGGTGTCGGGCCCCGGCGGCGCGCCCGAGTTCATCGACCCCACGCTCGACTTCCCCGAGACGATCGTGCCGACCGGCTGCGCGGTCTACCCCTTCCGCTGGCTCGGCGCCCGGAGCACGGGCGCGCTGTTCTTCGGCGACTTCACGGGGACGCTCCACCGCGCCGAGCTGAGCCTGCACGGCGCGGTGGTCGAGCGCGAGACCTCCTACCTGACCGGCCTGCCCGGCATCACCGACGTCGTCGTGGGCCCCGACGAGCGCCTGTACGTCGCGACCGAGCGCTCGATCCTCCGGCTGCCGGCCGAGCTGGTGGCGCCATCCCCGAAGCCGATGCCCACGGCCGGCCCGACCTCTCCGGCACCGCCCAACCCCCTCCCAACGGTCCCGTCCGGAGAGGCAGGCGGCACGGCGAACTGGATCCCCTGGGCCCTGGCGGCCGCGATCCTCGTGGGGGGGGCCCTTCTCCTGCGACGCAGGGCGTGAGGATATTGTCAGAATCTCCTTCCGGTCGTAGACTCTCCGCCCTACGGACTAGTCACAAAGAACTAGTCCTCGAGGCACACCCCCACCTCGGGGAGCAAGGAGGTCCCATGAGACGTGCACGGCTCGCGACCCTGCTGGTCGCCGCCCTCGCGACCAGCGTCTTCGCCTCTCAGTCGGCGCTCGACGCGGCGATCGACACGACCAAGTACCAGGAGAAGGTGGATACGAAGGACATGGTGAAGACGCTGAAGAAGCTTCAGCACTTCGCCGACCACGCCGACGGCACCCGCACGGCGGGCACCGAGGGCCACGACGAGTCCGCCGAGCACATGGCCAAGGAGGCGAAGAAGCTCGGCTACGACGTGACGATGCAGGAGTTCGACTTCGACTTCTTCCAGGAGCTGGCGACCCCCGAGTTCGAGCAGGTCGCCCCCACACCGACGACGTACGTCCCGGACGTCGACTTCATCACGATGGAGTACTCAGGCTCGGGTGACGTGACCGCGCCGGTGCAGGGGGTCGACCTCGTGCTCCCGCCGGGGCCCGACCCGAACACGTCGACCAGCGGGTGCGAGGCGTCTGACTTCGCCGGCTTCACGCCCGGCAACATCGCCCTCCTCCAGCGCGGTACCTGCACCTTCTTCGCCAAGGCGACGAACGCCGAGGCTGCCGGCGCGGTGGGCGCCATCATCTTCAACGAGGGCCAGCCGGGTCGCACCGCCACGCTCGCCGGAACGCTCGGCGGGGTCGGGGTCACGATCCCCACGACCGGCATCGGCTTCGACCTCGGCGAGGAGCTCGCCACGACCGCGGGCCTGGTCGCGAGGCTCTTCACCTCGACGATCACGGAGGTGCGGAGCACCGTCAACGTCCTCGCGGACTCGCCGTGGGGCAACCCCGACGAGACGATCGTCGTCGGAGCGCACCTCGACTCGGTGTCGACGGGCCCGGGCATCCAGGACAACGGCAGCGGCTCGGCGATGAACCTCGAGCTGGCCGAGGAGCTCTCGAAGCTCTTCCACATGCACGGCAAGAACGTGGGCCAGGGCAAGGACGGCTACAAGGGCGTCACCCTCCAGAACCGCGTCCGGTTCGCGTGGTGGAGCGCCGAGGAGTCGGGACTGGTCGGCTCGCAGTACTACGTCGACAACCTGACACTGGAGGAGTTCGATCAGATCGCCCTCAACCTAAACTTCGACATGGTGGCCTCGCCGAACTTCGTTCGCTTCATCTACAACGGCGACGGCGACGGTGACCCCGACGCGGCGGGTCCCCCGGGATCCGACGAGATCGAGGCGCTCTTCAACGCCCACTTCGACGGGATGGGCCTAGCGCACGAGCCCACGGCGTTCGACGGGCGGTCCGACTACGGCCCGTTCATCGACGTCGGGATCCCCGCGGGCGGCCTGTTCACCGGCGCCGAGGGCGTCAAGACCGCCGCCCAGGTGGCCACGTACGGCGGGATGGAGGGGGACCAGTACGACCCCTGCTATCACCTCGCCTGCGACGACATCGACAACATCACCGAGAACGGGATGATCGTCCTCGAGCAGAACGGGAACGCGGCCGCCGACGTGCTGCTGCAGCTGCTGACGACGACGGACCTGCCCGGCTAACGGGTCCGAGGAGCACCGAAGGGGCCGGGCGGCATGCCCGGCCCCTTCTTCGTACCCGGCCCGGCTACGCCTTCGGGCGTTTCAGGTAGGCGACGATGCCCTGGGGGCCCTGGAGCACCGTAACCAGCTCCCAGTCGTCTTCGCCCCATTGGTTGAGGATCTCCTGGGTGGCGTGCTCGATCAGCGGGACGGTCGCGTACTCCCAGGCCACGGCTCAGCCCTCCAGGTCGAGCCGCTGGAGGGTCTTCTTGATGCAGATGCCCATCACCACCTGCATGCCGCCGTCCTCC
>DASWKG010000030.1:0-12195 GCA_036396755.1 Actinomycetota bacterium | reverse complement strand
GCTAGAGGATCTCGCGGAGGCCGTCGAAGAGGCGGTCGATGTCGGCCCGGGTGTTGAAGAAGTGGGGCGAGACCCGGATGCCGTCCATCCGCGAGTCGACGCAGACGTCCTCCTCGTAGAGCGCCTCCGAGACCTTGTCGGCGTCGGTCCCGACCCCGATGTTCACCACGCCGCCGCGCGCCTTCGGGTCACGCGGGGTGCGGACCGGGTAGCCGGCCTCGTCGGCGCGCGACATCAGGTACTCGGTCAGCTCGGTCGAACGCTCGCGGATGCGCTCGGGCGTCACCTCGGCGATGATCTGGAGCCCGCCGTGGGCGATGAAGGCGATCGGCGCGGCGTGCGTGCCGGTCTCGAGGCGTCGCGCCGTGGGATGGCGATCGAGGTCGAGCCCGAACCCGAATGGGTCCCGCTGGCCCCACCAGCCGGTCACCGTGGGCTCCAGGGACGGGATGAGGTCGCGCCGGGCGTAGAGGAACGTGAGGCCCGGCCCGCCGCACAGCCACTTCAGGACGCCGGTCGTGTAGAAGTCGCAGCCCACGTCGTGGACGTCGATCGGGATGATGCCCGCGCCGTGGAAGTCGTCGACCACCGACCAGGCGCCCGCCTCGCGCGCGAGCCGGCAGATCTCCTTCACGTCGAGCAGGCCGCTCGAGCGGTAGAGGACGCGGTTGAGGCAGACGATCGCGGTCCGCTCGTCGATCGCCTCGGCGAACGCCTCGGTGGGCACCGTCAGCCCGTCGGCGCTCGGGAGCAGCACGACCTCGGCGCCGAGCCGCTCCTGCGCGCGCCAGACGTGCGCGTCGGTCGGGAAGTCGAGCTCGGTCATCACCACGCGGTTGCGCTCGCCGGAGAAGTCCATGCACGAGGCGATCGTCGAGAGCGCCATCGAGACGTTCGTGGTGATCGCGAGCTCGTCGGCGTCGGCGCCCACGAGCCGGCCGAACAGCTCCTTCACCTCCCGCATCTTGGGGAAGATGCGCTCGAACCACACCGGCTCGGGCGCGCCCATCTCGGCCCACGCCATGACGTACTCGGCCAGCTCGGTCTTCGCCCGCCCCGACACCGGACCCAGTGACGCGCTGATGAGGTACGCCTTCTCACCGACGACGGGGAACTCGGCCCGGTAGGACTCGTAGGGGCTCACAGCGAGCTCCGGATCGCCCACAGCTCGGGGTAGAACCGCTTGTCGAGCGTGGTCTTCAGGTACGACACGCCGCTCGAGCCGCCGGTGCCGGTCTTCGACCCGATCTGCCGGGCGACCATCAGCACGTGGCGGTGGCGCCAGAGCGAGAACAGCTCGTCGTGCTGGACGAGGTCCTCGGCGAGGTACCACACGTGGGGGTACGCGTCGCGGTTCTTCGCGAGCTTAACGAGGCTCGTGCGGCGGGCCTCCTCGTCGTCCGCGGGCATCGGCAGGCCGTGGTGGGCGAGGAGGTCGCAGAAGCCGTCCCAGAGCGTCGGCTCGCCGAGCCGCCGCTCGACGAGGGCCCGCGCCTCGGGTGACTCGGTCATGCGCGCGTAGCGCGGGTCCTTGAGGCCAGACAGGATCTCGATCTCGCGGAACTGCACCGACTGGAAGCCGCTCGCGGGGTCGAGGTTCGAGCGGAACTCCATGAAGTCCTGCGGGTCCATCGTCTCGAGGATCTCGATCTGCTCGCGCATGAGGCGCTCGATCGCGTGGACGCGCGTCATGAGGTGGCGGGCCCGCGGCACGTTCCGCTCGTACATGAGGCCGCGCACGGTCTCGAGCTCGAAGACGAGCTCCTTGAACCACAGCTCGTAAGCCTGATGGACGACGATGAACAACAGCTCGTCGTGGGCGGGCGGCTTCGAGAGCAGCGTCTGGAGGTCGAGCACCTCGTCGAGGCGAAGGTAGGAGGCGTAGGAGAGCTTGTCCACGCCCTCCTCGACGCGCCCCATCCGGCGGCTGCCGACCCGCTCCTCGTCCATCCGCACCCCCGCGAGGAGTCTAGACGCCGTCAGAGCTCGCCGCGCTTCTCGAGCTCCTCCCGGAGCGCGCCGAGGATCTCCAGCTCCTTCAGGTCTTGCGGGCGGCCTGCGGCTCGCTTCATGTCCATCAGGTCATCGATCCCCGCAACCGGCAACGTCAGACCGCCGAAGTCGACCTCAGCGCTATTGGCAAGGAGGCCCTCGTAGCCCCTCACTCCCGAGGGCGTCCCGAGACAATCCAGCGGGCCCATGTCAGTCGAGAACGTGAAGGCGTCCCCCCTCTCGATCGTCTTCGCGTCGAGGAGGAACGGGACATCCGGCGGCGCGCCCCGAAGGCGCGCGTTGATCTCTCGCAGCGCCGTGGCAAGACGCTCCATGTTCTCGGTGGTCCGCTCGTAACAGATGTCGAGGTCGTTCGTCACCGAGGGTGAGCCGTGCGCAACGGAAGCCACACCACCGATCACCACGAAGCGAACACCATGCCGGTGGAGGGCCCGGAGGGCCCCGAGGGGATCGAAGTTAGCCCGCGCGCCTGGCTCGGCCACGGATCCGGTCCATGAACTCGGCAGCGATCGCCAGCCGCTCCAGCCTCTCCCGGGGTGACAACGCGAGCTGTTCCGAGATCAGGGTGCGGTCGACGCCCTCACCCAGAAGGGGAAGGGCTTCGAGGTCCTCCCCACAGGCGCGAAGGAGCGTTCGCAGCGTGCCGACCTTGGGGTCGGTGCTTCCGGCTTCGATCCTGCCGACCGTGGACTGAGGGACACGGGCTCGCTGGGCGAGCTGTCGTTGGGTCAGACCGGCTCGCCGCCTCGCGGCTCGCAGCGCCCGTGCGAATCTCATGGTCCGATGATAGCACTCATGCTATCGGTCCGCCTGCCGATTGCGGGCCTGCGGTAGTGAGGAGGCGGCGGTGCTCCCGTGACCAAGGGACGGGCTTCCCACCCGATACGAGCACCATCGTGAAGGAGCCCTCGGCGGCGAGCTCGCCGGCGAGGCGAACCTCGAAGCGATAGGTGACCGACGAGTCCCCCACCTCCCGCACCGCGAGCTCGACGTCCACCTCGTCGCGGAAGCGAAGGATGCTCAGGTAGTCGACGTCGATGTGCGCCCGCGGGATGCGGCCGGTCAGCTCATCGAGGATCCCGAGCCGGTCGAGCAGCTCGTTCTCGGCCTGCTCGACCCAGTGAAGGACGACCGTGTTGTGGTACCAGCCCGACGCGTCGGTGTCGGCCCACTCCACGCGCTTGCGAACCACGATGAATGCCGGCTCGGCCATGTGGCAATCGTAGCGGGGCGACCGCCTCGCTCAGCCTTCCTGCGGCTCGGCCGCCCGCATCTTCCGCGCGAGGTAGATCGTCATCCCGATCTGGATCGCCACGAGGAGCCCGAAGACGAGCCAGCCGAGCACCTCGTTGGTCGAGGACGCCCCGCCTTCGCACCAGCGGACGACCCCGCCGCGAACCCGATGCCTAATGCACACCGCGGTGGTCGCGCCGGGAGCCCAGAAGAACAGGAATGCGGGGAGGGCCAGGCCGCCGGGGACAAGGAGGGTCCCCGCGATCTTCTGCCCGACCGACCATGCCGCCGAGGCCCACAGGAGCGCCACCCCCACCAGCCATCCGAGGCCGGGGATGATGATCCCGCCGATCGTGATCAGGATGAGCGCGGCCACCTCCAGGCCGCCGGCCCTCCCCCTCCTGACCCCGAACCGCTCGCGCGCTTCCGCGGCGATGTCCGCGGGGTCGCCGAGGTCGTCCAGCAACGTGCGGAGCCCCACCTCCCCCGCGTCGCCCATACGGGTCGTGGCCTCGGCGATGTGGCCCTCGATCTCGCGGAGGATCTCGTCGCGTTGCTCCCGAGGGAGATCTCGGAGCTCGGACCGGAGCCTCCGCAGGTACTCCGCCGTGATGTCCTTCGAGGTCGTTCGCATCACTTCTCTCCTCCCGTCACCGAGTCCACCGCGTCCCGGAACCGTTGCCACTCGCGGATGAAGCCCTCCAGCGCCCTCCGGCCGCTCGCCGTCATCCGGTAGTAGCGCCGGGGCGGGCCCGAGGAGGACTCCCTCCACCTGGTATCCACGAGTCCCTCTCGTCGAAGGCGAGCGAGCAGCGGGTAGATGGTCCCCTCCCCGATCACCATGCCATCGAGCTCGGCCAGCTCGCGAACCAGGTCGAAGCCGTAGCGCTCCTCGTCCCGCAGGAGCGCCAACACGCAGAACTCGAGGACCCCGCGCTTCATCTGCGCGAGGGGGGCCTCCTTCCCCTTCTCAACAGGTACCATGCAAGACATGGTACCTGGTAGCTACTCTTAGAGCAACCCCTCGGCTTGCGAGCATCCCGAGGCGCGGTACCCTCCCGTCGATGCGGGTGGGGATCGCGCTGCCGAACGTCATCCCGGGCACCACCGACGACGCGCTGGTCGAGTGGGCTCGGCGTGCGGAGGGCGGGCCGTTCTCGAGCCTCGGCGTGCTCGACCGGAAGGCCTGGGACACCGCCGATCCGATGGAGACCCTTCTGGCGGTGGTGCCGGAGACGCGGCGCCTCACGCTGGCGACCACCGTGGTCGTGGCCCCCCTCCGCTCCGCCGAGCAGCTCGCGAAGGAGGCAGCACAGATCCAGGCCACCTCGGACGGGCGGCTCGTGCTCGGGCTGTCGGTCGGCGCGCGGGTCGAGGACTACGAGGCGGCCGGGGTCGACCCGCGCAGCCGAGGCCGCCGCTTCGACGAGCAGCTCGTGGCGCTCCCCGAGCTGCTGGGGAACGACGCGCCGCCCGTGCTCGTCGGCGGCACGGCCGACGTGGCGTTCGCCAGGATGGCGCGCTTCTCGTCGGGCTACGTGCACGGCGGCGGGCCGCCGCGCGCGTTCGCGGGGGCGGCACTGAAGGCGCGGGCTGCGTGGGCCGACTTCGCGCGCCCGGGACGGCCGCTGCTCTGGGGGCAGTCGTACTTCGTGCTCGGGGACGACGAGATCGTGGAACGTGGACGCGCCTACATGCGCGAGTACTACTCGTTCACCGGGCCGTTCGTCGAGCGGATCGTCGAGGGGCTCCTGACGACGCCGCAGGGGATCGTCCAGCAGGTGCGGGGCTACGCCGAGGAGGGGTGCGACGAGCTCGTGATGGTTCCCGGCGTCGCGGACCCCGAGCAGGTCGACCGGCTCGCCGAGGTCCTGGCCGGTTGAGGATCCTCACGATCGGCGGCGGCCCCGCGGGGCTCTACGCGAGCCTGCTCCTGAAGAAGGCCCACCCCGACCTGGACATCACGCTCGTCGAGCAGAATCGCGCCGACGCGACCTACGGATGGGGGGTCGTCTTCTCCGACCGCACGCTGTCGGAGTTCCGCGAGGCCGACTACCCCACCTTCGTCTCGATCACCGACGCGTTCGTGCTGTGGGATGCGATCGACATCCGCTACCGCCACCGGCTGATCCGGGCCGGTGGTCAGCCGTTCGCCGGGGTCGCCCGCAAGACGCTGCTCTCGATCCTGCACGCGCGGTGCCGCGACCTCGGCGTCGAGCTTCGCTTCGAGGAACCGGCGCCGGACGACGACGCGCTGGGGGGCTACGACCTCGTGCTCGCCGCCGACGGCGTGCACAGCCCGCGTCGGGAAGCGCGCCGCGAGGTGTTCGGCACGCGTCTCGCCGAGGGACGCGCGCGCTACATCTGGTTCGGAACGCCGCTGCCCCTCGAGTCGTTCACGTTCGTGTTTCGCGAGAGCGAGCACGGGCTGTTCCAGTCGCACGCCTACCCGTTCGACGGCACGACGAGCACGTGGATCGTCGAGTGCCACGAGGACGTGTGGCGGCGGGCCGGCCTCGACGAGGCGACGACGGACGAGAGCATCGCGTTCTGCCGCGAGCTGTTCGCCGAGGAGCTCCGGGGGCGGCCGCTGCTCTCGAACAACTCGAAGTGGATCGGCTTCGTCACCGTGAAGAATCGCCGGTGGCGCGACGGAAACGTCGTGCTGCTCGGCGACGCCGCGCACACGGCGCACTTCTCGATCGGGTCGGGGACGAAGCTCGCCATGGAGGACGCCATCGCACTGGCCCGGGGGTTCGAGCGGCACCCGGCCGACCCCGACGCCGCGCTCGCCGACTACGAGGCCGAGCGCCGCCCGCGCGTCGAGCGCTTCCAGGAGGCCGCCCGCTCGAGCCAGGAGTACTTCGAGAACGTCTCGCGCTACCTGCGCATGGAGCCCGAGCAGTTCGCGTTCTACCTGCTCACCCGGAGCGGCCGCATCGACTACACGGGCCTTCGGATGCGCGACCCGATGCTGGTCGCCGAGGTCGACCGGACGCTCGCCGGTGAGGACCGGCTCGCGGCGCTCCCCCCGCTCCACCTTCCGCTGAAGCTTCGCGGCCGGACCCTGACGAGTCGTGTCGCTGTCTCATTGCCGGCGAGGTACGACGGGGCCGACGGCTTGTTCGACACGGCGGGCGCCGCCGAGGCGGCCCGGCGCGGCGCAGCGCTGGTGCTGCCACAGGTCGTGGCGGTGGCCGCGGAGGGACGGATCACGCCAGGCGACCCCGGGCTCTACTCGCCGGAACACGCCGAGACGTGGCGAGCCGCGGCCGACGGGGTTCACCAGCACGGCAGGATGCTCGGCCTCCGGCTGGGACACGCCGGGCCCCGCGCCGGGACCCGGCCGCGCACCGAGGGCACCGACCGTCCCCTGCCAGGGGACGACTGGCCGCGATCCGCAGCCTCCGCCCTCGCCTACTCGCCGGCGGGTCCCGTCCCGAAGCCCCTGTCGGAGGCCGAGATGGATCGACTCGTCGATCGGTTCGAGGCCTCGGCGCGATGGGCCGCGGAGGCCGGCGTCGATCTGCTCCTGGTGCACGCCGCGCACGGGTACCTCCTCGCCTCGTTCGTCTCGCCGCTGACCAACCTGAGGGGCGACACCTTCGGCGGGGCGCTCGGCAACCGGCTGCGCTTCCCCCTGCGGGTGTTCGATGCGGTTCGAAAGGCCTGGCCCGACGACCGTCCGCTCGGCGCGACCATCACCGCGGACGACTGGGCCCGGAGCGGCGCCGGGCCCGACGAGGCCGTGGAGGTGGCGCGCGCCCTGGCCCAGCGCGGGTGCGACCTGATCGAGCCGGTCGCCGGCCAGACCGTGTGGTCGACCCGCCCCACCTACGGGCCCGCCTACCTGGCCCCGTACGCCGACCGTCTCCGCAACGAGATCGGCGTCCCCGTCCTCCTGAGCGGGGCCATCGCCACCCCCGACGCGGTCAACACCCTCATCGCCGGCGGCCGCGCCGACCTCTGCGTGCTGGACGCCTGAAGTCTTGGGCTCGAGCTCCAAGCCTCAGCGGTACGGAGCGCTCACCCGCCCGGGGGGCTCGGGCGCGGCATGCCTCACGGTAACGGAGTACGGACGCCCTTCGCCGGGACAGTCAGGACGACGTCGCCGTCCAGCGTGGCGGGGGCCACGATCGTCAGGGTGAGGCGCCACTCGAAGCGCGCCCGCGCGGGAGCATCCGGGATCAGGGTGGCGTCAGCGTCTCCACCCCCGCCGTACGTCCCGGCGTTGAACACGATTGGAGGCCAATGACCCCAGCGCGTCCACCGGCCCCCCGCGTATTGGCTGCGCTCCTCGAACAAGAGGTGGATGTCTGCCAGTGGATTGACCGTATCAATCAGGGCATCCATGTGGAGGCTGGGGTACCGACTCGGATCGGTGAAGGGCGAGCGCCAGGTCGCCACGATGATCGTGCCCGATCCGAGGACGTGACCGCCCCGGAAACACAGCATCGCCCTCCGGCCGTAGGTCCGCCAACCACCGATCTCGGTGACCAGAGGCGACCCTTCGGACCGGACCTGGAACGTCGTATCGCGGGAGGAACCCTCGGAACAGAGCGACGGCGCATCAACAGCACCTGCCGGGCCGGCCGAGAGGCCACTCAGAAGCAGGATGAGGGCGAGGGCGCGGGCGGGCATCGCGTGGCAGTTTACGCTCCCACCGGGACCATCACCCCACCACCTCGTACAGCGTCCTCTCGCCCTGAGCGTCTACGCGCCCACGTCGTAGAGCTGGCCGGGGTCCTGGTCGAGGCCGTTCGCGACCTGCCAGAGGGCGGCCAGCGCCTTCAGCGCGTTCCGCTCCTCGAACGGCGCCAGGTCGTCGCGGTACTCGGTGAGCGTTCGCTTCAGCGATTCATAGCATTCGACGAGCGAGCGCTCGCCCGGGTTGAGCTCGTGGTTGCCCATCACTGCCTCCGCTCTCCTTCGGTCCCGATGACGGTGCGCTCGTCGAGCACGCGCTTGGCCTTCAGCTCGAAGCGGGGGAGGCTGCCGATCTCCACCCGCTCGATACCGAACCGCAGGCCCTCGTGCGCGTCGGCGAGAGCCCTCTGCAGCTCGGGGAGGATCCGCTTGGGGTCGACGCTCGCGTCGGGGATCTCGACGAGGATGTCGATCTCGTCGCGGATCCCCTCCGCGGTGTGCAGGCGGATCTGGAACTCGTCGATCTCCTTGAACTCGCGGATGATCGCCTCGACCGCGCGCGGATAGACGTTGGTGCCGCGAACGAGCTTCATGTCGTCGACGCGCCCTCGGATGCCGCCGTCGTAGAGGTCGAAGATGCGGCCGCAGTCGCAGCGGTCGTGCGGCACCTTCACGACGAGGTCGCGCGTCCGGTAGCGCAGCACCGGGATGAACCCGCGACCGAATGACGTGACCACGCGCTCGCCCATCTCGCCGTACGGAACCGGCTCGCCGGTTTCCGGGTCGATGACCTCCTCGATGTAGTGGTCCTCGATCACGTGGGTGCCGCCGGGCTGGCGCTCGCACTCGAACATCATGATCGTGCCGAGCTCGGTCATCCCCGCCGTGTCGCCCGCCTTCGCGCCCCACTGCTCCTCGATGAGCTGCTTGGTCGCCGGGATCGAGCCGGCCGGCTCGCCCGACAGGATCACGCGCCGCACCGGCCCCCCGGCGAGGTCGATCCCGAGCTCCTTCGCCTCCTGCGCCATCCGGAGCGCGTAGGTCGGGGTGGAGCACACGACGGTCGCGCCCATCTCGTCGATGGTCCGCACGCGCTGCTCGGTGGTCATGGCACCGCCCGGCAGGACGAGGCAGCCCATCTTCTCGGACGCGTAGTGGAGCCCCCAGAAGCCGATGAACGTCGAGTAGCCGAACGCGACGAACACCGTGTCGGCCGGGCGGACGCCGAACCCCCACAGGCCGTAGCACCACATCTCCGCGATCCACTCCCAGTCCTTCATCGAGTCGAGGACGCGGATCGGGGTGCGGCCGGTCGTGCCCGAGGTCATGTGGTAACGGATCGCGCGCTCCTCGGGGGCGGCAAGCACCGGGCCGTAGGGCGGCTGGTCGAGCTGGCCCTCCATCCACTCGTCGCGCGTCATGAACGGGATGCGGCGGAGGTCCTCGAGCGACTCGATGGAGTCGGGGGTCACGCCCGCATCGGCGAAGCGCTTGGCGTGGAAGCCCGTGCGATCGGCGGCCCACCCCACGAGGTTCCGCAGCTTGCGGACCTGGAGCGCCTCGATCTCGTCGCGCGCCATCGTCTCGTGGCGCGGGTTCCAGTAGGGGGACTCGGTCATGGCACCCTCCCGGCTCGCTCGGCTTTCCGCATCGTACTTCGCCGGGTTGGGACGCGCGAAGGCGCGCGGTCTTCGGCCCGCGCGCCCCGGCCTTCCTCCTCTACTGCTGCGGTGGAGGCTGGATGTGCCCCGCCTGCACCAGCATCGTCATCTGGTCGTAGAACAGCTCGCCCGAGACGATCTCTCCACCTTCCCAGTGCAGGATCTCGCAGAGCGGCCAGGTGATCCGCTGGTTCGATGCGGGGAACGGGCCCAGCGCCCCGTCGTTCGTTCCCGCGCCGGTGAACACGGCGATCGTCGTGTCGCCCGCGTCGTAGTACGTCGGGTCCGTCACCGCGGCGTCCGAGAACGACTGCTCCCACTCCTTCAGCCAGCCGACGAACTCCTGCCGGGACTTCACCGTGACCCCGCGAGGTTGGTCGGTGTAGGTGCAGCCCTCGGCCGTGAGCCCGGCTACCTTCTCCCACTCCCGGTGGTTGAACGCCTGGTGAGCGGTGCGGTGCCTCTCGACGTTGCCCATCCCGAACCTCCCTCTCGGACGACCTCGCCCGTTGCTCGGAACGCTATGCCAGGCGGGGGGACCTGCCAATACGAGGATGGGACTACGCGGCGCCTGGTCACGATTGACTAGTCCCCGAAGGAGGAGCCCTCCTCGGATCCGGGTCACGCGGTAGGCTCGCGGGGACAACCGAGGGAGGGGTCGCATGTCGCTCCTTGAGCGGGGGGTTCAACTAGCCGCGGATACGGTCCCGCCGCAGGAGGTCCCGAAGCAGGCCCTCGCGAAGACCCGCCAGCCGGCGGGGACCGCGCCGACGTGCCCCGTGAAGGAGCCGTCGGTCCCGACGGCCGCCTCGATCCCGTAGCTCACGCCGGCGGGCGCCGACCCGGCGGGCGCGACGCCGAGGAGGACCCTCCTCGCCGGGACGGTGTAGCTGCTCCAGGTCGTGCCATCGGCCATGCTTCCCACCGTGGATCCACCCGCCGAGGCCCCGTGGCCCGTGACCACGAGGCTGTACGCGGCGGCGATCGAGGGGGCCAGCCCGCCGTCCGTCTGGGTGGTCTCGAGCACCGCGCCGGGCGCGATGTCGGGGGCGGCGGACGAACCCACCGGCACCCTGATGGAGACCATCTCCTCCGTCACGTCGAACGACCCGTCCAGCCAGGCCAGGTGCCGGCACGAGTCGGCCGCCTCGACCGCGGGAACGGGATCCCCGCAATCGCCGAGCAGCTCGAAGGCGCGCCCCACGTGCGTGGCCGGCCCCAAGGGGTCGACGACGGAGGTGGTGCCGGCCTGGTTCGTGAGCTTCGCGCTCAGCTGGTACCGCTCGCCGTCGACGGTGAACGACCACGAGTAGCGCAGCACCTCCGGCACCGAGCCGGGCGCCGTCTCCGGCGAGGGGAGGTCGCTGACCTCCCACCGGAACTCGAGATAGGGCCAGGCGGCGTCGGACTGCCACACGTCGGCCCGCAGCAGGTCGATCCCGGCGGCGGCGGATGCTTCGGCGATCACGGGGCCGTCACCCGCCGGGTCGGTGGCCACCACGGTTGGGGCGGCTTCCCCGGCGAAGGTGGCGGACCCTGTCACCTCGCCGCCCGGGCTCACGGTGAGCTCCGAGATCCCCGTCTCCGCGGCGGGCCGGCCCGGAAGCGGGCCGTTCCACCGGAGGACGTCGATCCCTCGCGTGTAGTCGATCGTGTAGAGGATCCGGTCGGTGATCCAGTGGACCGCGGAGACCGAGCCCGCTGCCGGCGTGAAGAAGCCCACCTCGGTAACGGCGCCGGAGCCGCTCACCGAGAAGAAGCGGACGCCGTGCTCGTAGTGAGCCTGAGCGAAGATGCCGCCGTCCTCGAAGGCCGGCGACGCCTCCAGCCAGTGGGACGAGCAACCCAGCGCGCTCGCCGGCGGGTTCCCGTCGAAGAGCCAGCCCGACTCGGCCGAATACCGCGAGGCCAGCTCGTACCGACCGCTCCGGTAGTCGCTCATGTCCCACACCGACGTGGCCGCGACGCCCGAGCAACGAGGAACGGTGAAGGTGCTCTTCAGCGCGCCAAGCAGGAACCGATCGCTGCCGTCCCACCAGGCCGAGTGAGCCGGCCGGGGCGAGCCGGGCCCGGCCACGGCCAGCTTGACCGGGTGCAACGGGTCGCTGACGTCCAGGATGGCCGCCTGGTGGCTCGACACGGCGACCAGCCCCGGGGCCGCCTCCCGGACGTCGTGGCCGCCGGTGACCCCGGCCAGGACCGGCCAGTACCCCACCACCGCGGGGCTCGAAGGATCGGCCAGGTCGAGGATCCGCCCGGGGTTGGAGCCGTAGGCGTACCGGCAGTCCTCGATGCACGTCACGGTGTGCTCGGCCAGATCGGGCACGTTGGCGATCTGGACCGGCGAGGTCTTGTCGGTCACGTCGTAGATCCGGAGCCGATCGGAGCCGCCGCCCGCCGACGTCGCACCATGTTGCGTGAACAGGAGGATCTCCCCGTTCGTGGCGACGTCCTCGTTCTCGTAGCGGTGCGGGTCGAGCTCGGGGTCGTCCTCGCGGGGGGTGAACGGCGTGAAGCTCACGAGCCGAGGATCCTCCGGCGTGGAGACGTCGTAGATCGAGAGGTTCTTCCAGCTCGTGAGGTACAGGTACGTGCCGACCACTCGGGCGCCGGTCGCGCTGTAGACCTCGAAGGGCACGAA
>DASWKG010000029.1:0-50567 GCA_036396755.1 Actinomycetota bacterium | reverse complement strand
CGCCGTCAACACGATCCACCGCCTCATCATGCCGCGCATCCTCGCCGCGATGATCGTCGCGATCCTGCTCGACGCGATCGTCTCGGTGGCCGGCATCGCCGGCGGCTGGTTCTTCGCCGTCGTCGTGCAGAACGGGACCACGAGCAGCTACTTCTCGTCGTTCAACGAGCTGTCGCAGATCAGCGACCTGTGGATGGCGCTCATCAAGGCGGTCATCTTCGGGTTCGTCGGCGGCACGGTCGCCTGTTACAAGGGCTTCTTCGCCAAGGGAGGCCCGAAAGGCGTCGGGGATGCCGTGAACCACGCGGTGGTCATCACCTTCCTCCTGCTCTTCTTCCTGAACTTCATCCTGACGGCCCTCTACTTCAACATCGTTCCCCAGAAGCTCTGACATGGCGACGCAGACCCCCGCCCCCGCCCACGGCAAGATCCGACAGACCTACTCCTACGAGGGGCTGACCGGGCAGTTCCGCTTCTGGAAGGACGCGCTCAAGGCGATGCCCGGCGCCCTGAAGTATTGGAAGCAGATCACGTTCCGGGTCACCGACATCACGATCGGGGTCGGCGCGCTCATCGTGGGAGCCGGCACGTTCTTCGTGATCGCTGCCATGTCGTTCTTCACCGGCACCCAGGTGGGGCTCGAGGGCTACCAGGGACTTCGGTCGATCGGGGCCGAGGCGTTCACCGGGCTCGTCTCGTCGTGGGCGAACACGCGCGAGATCACGCCGCTCGTCGCGGGCGTGGCGCTCGCGGCGCAGATCGGGACCTCGTTCACCGCGGAGCTCGGCGCGGCCCGCATCTCCGAGGAGGTCGACGCTCTCGAGGTGATGGCGGTGCCGTCGATCCCGTACATGGTCGCCACGCGCATCTGGGCCGCCATCATCACGATCGTGCCCCTGTACCTCGCGGCGCTGTTCGCCTCGTTCTTCGCCACGCAGCTGATCGTGACGAAGTTCTTCACGCTCTCGCCCGGCACCTACGTCCACTACTTCCGGCTGTTCCTCCCGCCGGTCGACATCCTCTACAGCCTCATCAAGGCGCTGATCTTCGCCGTGCTGGTCACGCTGATCCACACCTACTACGGCTACAACGCGACCGGCGGCCCGGCGGGCGTGGGCGTCGCGTCGGGCCGGGCGATCCGCGCGTCGATCACGACGATCGTGGTCGTGAACCTCTTCCTGTCGCTCGTCATGTGGGGCGGGAACGAGACCGTGAAGATCGCCGGATGAGCCGGCTCGCGCTGCATCGGGTGGTCGTCGGCGTCCTCGGGATCTCGCTGGCCGTTGGCGGCTACTTCCTCATCCGGTCGCGATACGGGGCCTACGACGACGTCTACCACGTCACCACCGAGCTGCCGAAGGCCACCCAGCTCCTGCGGGTCGGCACCGACGTGCGGCTCTCGGGCGTGATCATCGGGAAGGTCAGCGAGATCCGGCTCGCCGAGCGCGAGGTCGAGATGCTCCTGCGGATCGAGTCGCGCTACCGGGTGCCCGCGTCCGCCGAGGCGTACGTGGACCTGAAGACGCTCCTCGGCGACAAGTTCGTCGACCTCCGCTACGACTCGTACAACGGGCCCTTCCTCGCCGAGGGCGATCGCATCGTGGGCCACGTCGGGCCCGAGCTCGAGGACGTCATCGCCACCGGCGCCCAGGTGCTGCGCGCGGTCGACCCGCTGGACGCCGCCACCGTTGTCCACGAGCTCGCGATCGCCGCCGAGGGCCACGGCGAGGACATCGCCCGCGGTCTCGACGCCGGCACGAAGGTCACCACCACCTTCCGACGCACGCTCCCCGAGCAGGTCCGATCGCTGATCGACTTCGACGTCATCTTCGGCGAGCTCCGCTTCCGAACCGGCGACCTCGGTGACCTCGCCGACGCGATCAACCAGGGCGTGCCGGTCTACGCCTCCGACGAGGCGCACGCCCAGCTCCGCCGCTCGCTCGAGCAGGTCGCGTTCCTCGCGACCCACCTCGGAGACCTCCTGGTGCTCGAGCGTGACGGTTGGGACCGGCTGATCGACGACGGCGACGTCCTGCTGCAGGTGCTCGTCGATCACCGGGAGGGGCTCCGCGGGCTCGTGAACGGCCTGTCCCGCTACGTGATGAAGCTCGGCGGCGACCCCTATCCGCTCTTCGACGGGAGCGCCGCCGCCGCGTTCACCAACTTCATCGGCGGCGAGGGCCTCGAGGAGACGATCGTGCAGATCTGCGGCACGGTCCCGCCCGAGATCGAGGACCTCATCCCCATCTGCGAGGCCCGATGAGGATCCTCGGCGCGCGCGGCGGGACGTTCATGAAGGTCGTCGCGTTCACGGGTATGTCCTTCGTCCTCACGGTGATCCTGGCCATCCGCATCGGGAACCTGCAGCTGTTCCGCGGCACCTACCTGGTCGAGGCCGAGTTCGCGAACGCCTCCGGCGTCTTCCCCGGCGACGTGGTGAAGCTCGCGGGGGTCGACGTGGGCCGCGTGAAGGAGACGCACATCGAGGACGGGAGGGCCGTCGTCGCCTTCGAGGTGGACGACGAGATCCCGGTCACGACGGCCACCCGCGTCGGCATCCGCTGGCGGAACGTCCTCGGGCTGCGATTCATCTACCTCTACCCCGGCGAGGGAGGCACGCCGCTCGAGGACGGCGCGCGCATCCCGATCTCGCGGACCGAGACCGCCGGCGACATCGGAGAGCTGCTCAACAACCTCGGGCCGATCCTGCAGGCCATCGACCCCGACAAGGCGAACGCCTTCCTCGAGGCGATGAACACCGCGCTCGCCGGCAACCAGGCCGTCGTGGGGAGCCTCCTCTCGCGGGGCGGCTTGCTCGCGACCGACCTCGCGCAGGCCGACGAGCAGATCCAGAGCCTCATCCGGTCGTCCGACCGCATCCTCGGCGCGTACGCGAGCCAGGACCGCGAGCTCGGCTCGATCATCGACGACCTCGACCTGATCGGCGGCACGCTCGCCGGGATGACCGACGACATCAACCGGCTCATCGTCAACTTCGCGATCGTGGAGGAGGAGCTCGACTCGCTCCAGAAGGACAGCCGCGCCGACATCGACGCCGGGCTCGCGCACCTCGCGGCGGTGGCCGGCACGCTCGCCCGAAACCGCGAGGCCCTCGAGCGGACGCTCTGCTCGCTCCCCACCGGCGTCGCCCCCTACTTCCAGACGACGAGCTGGGGGGAGTGGTTCAACGTCCGCATCATCGAGATCGTCGTCAAGGACAACGAGGGCAACGTGATCGCCAGCCAGCGCGAGGGGCAGGAGAACCGCGACGGTCAGGCGCCGCCGGTGGTCGAGTGCCCCGACGGCCGGCCGGTGCGCGTCTTCTACGACGAGACGGGAACCACCGGGAGCCGGACGGCTCCGCCGCAGCCGAGCCTCGACAGCTGGATCGCGGCCGTGACGGGGGCCTCCTGATGGCGAAGAAGCGCCGCTCCCTCTCGTTCCTCGAACGCAGCCCCCGCATCATCGGGCTCATCGGCCTCACGTTCCTCATCACCGGAACGCTCTTCGCACTCATCCTCCAGGGCGGCTTCCTCACCCCGCGGTACGAGGTCCGGGCGCAGTTCACCGACGCGGCCGGGATCCGGCCCGAGGACCGGGTCACGGTGGCCGGGCTCGTGGCCGGCCGCGTGGAGAGCCTTCAGATCGCCGACGGCGCGGTCGAGATGACGCTCGCGGTCGACAAGGACGTGACGCTCCCGGCCGACAGCACCGCCGAGATCGTGATCGAGACGTTCCTGGGGCGGCGCTCGGTGGCGCTGGTCCCCGGCGAGTCCCAGGTCGACCTCGAGGACGGCGCGATCATCCCCACCGAGCGCACGATCACGCCGATCGACATCGTCGAGCTGAACGACATCTCGGTGGACCTCCTCGAGGCCTCCGACGCCGACGCCTTCAACCGGTTCCTGGCCGACCTCGGCGAGATCACCCGCGGGCGCGAGGGCGACATCCAGCGCCTGATCGTGGGCCTCGAGCAGGTCACCGGCGCGGTGAACTCGCGCCGGCGCGAGCTCGGCGGGCTGATCCAGTCGCTGCGCACCCTCTCGATCGTCTTCGGGGAGCGCGACCAGACCTTCGTCTCGCTCATCGACAACCTGAACGTGGTCCTCGGCAACCTCTCCGACCGCCAGGCCGACCTCGAGCGGCTCCTGGTCGCCACCGACTCCAGCTCGCACGAGACGGCCGACCTCATCCGCGAGAACCGGGGCGTGCTCGACCAGGCGCTCGGGAGCCTCGCGGTCGACCTCGAGGTCCTGAACCGCCACCAGCTCGACCTCGCCGCCACGATCCCCTACCTCGAGCAGGCGGTGGAAGGCTACTCGTCGGTGGGCTACTCGTCGGGGGTTCCCAACCGGTGGGCGAACATCTTCGTGCAGTCGCTCGGCCCGGCCGGCGTCGACAGCCTGGTGGGCGAGTGCGGCCTCGTCGACCAGCTCTTCGACGACTTCTTCGGGACCGACTGCGGGGACAAGGAGGGGAGCGGCCTGCCGATCCCCGTCTCGATGCGGCCGGCCGGCACGGACCCGGAGACCGACTCGGCCCTCCCGCTCATCGAGGCGGCGCTTCCGTGCACGATCGGAGATGTCGTCGACACGGTCCTTGAGGGCACCGCGCTGGTGCCCGTGGGCTCCGAGAGGTGCGCGCCGTGAGGCGCCGAGCCGTCACCCGCCTGGTCGCCCTCGTCGCGCTCGCGGGGCTCGTGCTCACGAGCTGCGGCCTCTTCGGAGGAGGAGACACGCGCACCTACCACGCCATGTTCGACCGCGCGGTGCAGCTCTTCCCGGGCGGCGCGGTCCGGGTGATGGGGGTCGACATCGGCATCATCTCCGACGTCCAGAACGTGGCGGACGGCGTCCGCGTCACCTTCCTCGTCGATGACCCCGAGCTCCGCCTCCCCGCCGAGGTGGAGGCCGCCCTGGTCCCGATCTCACTCCTCGGTGAGCGCTACGTCCAGCTCTTCCCGGCCTACGAGGGCGGCCCCGAGCTCGAGGACGGCGCCACGATCCCCGCCTCGCGCACCGCGGTCCCGTCCGAGCCCGACGAGCTCTTGCGGTCGCTCCAGGACTACCTGGGAGCCCTTGACCCCGCCGCGGTCGAGGAGTTCGTCACGAACGCGGCCACCGCCCTGCGCGGCTACGGCGACGAGCTGAACGGGCTCATCGGCAACGCCACCGGCGTGATGTCGACCCTCGCGAAGAAGCGCGACGACCTCGCGACGATCATCGTCGAGTTCGACAAGCTCACGCGCGCCCTCTCCACGCGGAAGGAAGGCCTCGCGCGGCTCATCAACTCCTACAACGACGTCGCCCACATCCTCACCGACAACCGCGAGTCCCTCGAGGGCACGATCGACGGCCTCACCCAGATGTCGACCGAGCTCGCGTCTCTCCTCATCGCCCACCGCGACCCGCTGCACCGCGACATCGAGTCCTTCACCCGAACCGGCCGGACCCTTCGCAAGAACATCGAGTCGCTGGCTCGGACAGGGCACTGGGCGAAGCGGCTGTTCGACGGCGCCTCGCGAGGCATCGACTTCGGCGCCGATTGGCTGCGACTCAACAACCAGGGCGCGGAGCTCGAGGCGCTGATCCTCGCGCGGCTCGAGGCCCGCCTCATCGAGCTGTGCACCGACCTGGGCATCCCCGACTGCGGCAGCGCGCGGTACTGGGAGGAGCGGGTGCCGTCGATGTTCTGCTTCGAGGCCGCGTGCCGTCAGGAAGCCGCCGCGCCCGAGGAGCAGCTCTCCGACGCCATCGCGGGCGTGCCCGAGCTGGTCGAGGCGCTCATCGAGCAGGCGGCCGGCATCGCCTGCGAGGGCACCATTTCGCCGGAGGCCTGCGCCGAGCGCCGCATGGTCGTCGTCGAGTGCCTGCGGGCCGATGACGCGCGGGCCTGCCTGCGGCGCCATCACCTGCCGGTCCGCTGCCTCGACGCCCGGAGGCCGGCGCGCTGCCTCGAGCGGCGCCTCGACCAGGAGCTCGAGGAGGCCGTCGGCGGGCTCATCGACGGCGCGCTCGGGCTCGGAGGCCGGCAGTGAGACGGGCGGCGCTCCTCGTGGTCGTCGCCCTCCTCTCGGGGGCCTGCGGGCTCGGCGGCGGCAGCGGGATCCGCGTGACGGCGAGGTTCACCGACGTCGGCGACCTCGCCGCGACGGCCCCGGTGATGCTGGCCGACGTCGAGATCGGCTCGGTCACCGATATCAGCCTCGAGGGGACCCTCGCGCTGGTCGAGATGTCCATCGATCCCGAGGCGCGGGTTCCGCGCGGTGTCATCGCGCGGATCCGCAGGACCAGCGTCCTCGGCGAGCGCATCGTCGACATCGTGATCCCCGCCGACCTCCCCACGGACGCCTCGCTGCTCGAGAACGGCGACCAGATCGAGCTGACCGAGGTCCGCGAGGACCTCGAGGACCTCGTGCTGGAGGGCAACGACGTGCTCGCGCCGATCGCCGCGAGCGAGGTCGCCACGCTCGTCGACGAGGGCGCGATCGGCTTCGGCGGCCGCGGCGAGCAGCTCCGGAAGCTGCTGCGCAACTTCGAGGAGATCGTCGACGTGTTCGCCGGGCGCAGCGACACGATCGTCTCGGTGATCGGCAACCTCGACGCCTTCAACAGCGCCCTGGCGGCCCGCGCCGAGGCTCACGCGCGCGCGGTGGCGAACAGCGCCCGGGGCCTGCGGATGCTCCGCGAGGAGACCGGACGGCTCGAGGTCGCGGTTCGCCAGCTCGCCTACCTCTCGGAGGGCTCCCGCTCGATCCTCGAGGCGCACTCCGACGAGATGCGGCGGTTCTTCTCCCAGATGCGGGTGATCCTCGAGACGCTCGACGGCGAGCAGGCCTCCATCGTGCGCCTCCTCGCCTGGGCGCCGCTGCACAACCGGAACCTGCAGATCACGGAGTTCCGTGACTTCGTGCAGGTGTACCAGGACTTCGTCATCTGTGGGATGAACGACGACCCCTCGGACCCCGCCCGGCGCTGCAAGGAGAACCCCGGATGATCGCCAAGCGGACGATCGCGAACGCGGTGACCTTCCTCATCGTCTCCACGGTGCTGATCGTGCTCGGCGTCACGCAGTACCTCCTGCCCTCGGCGAAGGAGCGCACGGTGCGGATCGAGGTCTCGAACGCCGCGGGGCTGCTCCCGCGCAGCGACGTCACCGTCCGCGGCGTCCCGTCGGGCTTCGTGCAGGAGGTGGTGCTCACCGAGGAGGGGACGGCCGTCCTCTCGGTGGCCCTCGACCCCGACATCACGATCACCGAGGACACCGTCGCGGTCATCACCCGGCGCAGCCCGATCGGCGACCTCACGGTCGAGCTCGTCCCGGGCGAGGGGTCTCCCCTCGCCGACGGCGGCACGATCCCGATGGAGAACACGATCCAGCCGCCCGAGGCGGAGCGCACGATCCAGGTGCTCTCCGACGTGCTCGAGGCCGTCCCGCCCGAGGACCTCGGCGACCTGGTGAGCGAGCTGGCCACGGGCCTGCGCGGGCGCGGCGACGACCTCGGCCGGCTCTCCGTCTCGAGCGCCGACCTCTCCGAGCGGATCCTCGAGGTGCGCCGCGAGCTCGCCTCCCTCTTCACGAGGAGCCCCGAGGTGCTCGACGTCCTCGCGACGAACGTCAAGGCGCTGGGTGACGACATCACCCAGACCGCCCTGCTCGCCGACATCCTCCGCGACCGGCGCTTCGACCTGGTCGAGCTGTCGCGGAACAGCGCCGACCTCGGCGAGGTCCTCGGCGGACTGCTGGCGGACGAGAAGGCGAACATCGCGTGCCTGATCGACGACTTCGGGAGCATCAACAGCTTCCTGATCAGCGCGCCGCACCTGGGCAACCTGAAGGCAACGCTCGACCTGAACCACTTCTTCTTCGACGGGGTCGAGCAGTCGGTGCGGCGCGGGAAGGACGGCCTCGACTGGTTCCGCGTCCACTTCCTGGCCCCCCAGGAGCCCCCCGGGCTGCCCCACACACCCCACCGCCCGCCCCCCGACGTCTACGCCGCAGACGCGTGCCGCTCGCGGTTCGGGACGGGCGTCGGCCCCGGCACCCAGCCCTACCGCCCGCCGCTCGTCCACGGCTCGAAGCTCCACCCGGGCCGCTAGCTGTCGCGGAACGCGCGCCGACCCCCTACCCTGCCGGGGATGAAGGTGCCCCGGATCCCGCTCCGCCGCGTGGTGCGCTCGCGCGCGCTGCCGTGGGCGCTGACGGTCGTCGCGGTCGTCGGCGCGGTGCTCTTCTTCGTCCTGTGGCGCGGCGCCAAGGCCGAGGAGGCCCGCCGGGACGAGGTCGCGGCGGTCGCCCGACAGTTCCTCGCCGCGCTCACCAACTTCAGCGCCGACACGATCGAGGACGACGTGGCCGAGATCCGCGCGTTCGCCACGGGTGAGTTCGCCGATGAGGTGCAGGAGACCTTCAGCGACGAGCGCGTCCAGGCGATCCGCGAGAGTCAAGCCGAGAGCGTGGGCGAAGTCCGCAGCGTCTTCGTGCAAGAGATCGAGGGCGCCACCGCGAGCGTCTTCGGCGTGGTCGACGAGGAGATCACCAACGAGAGCACCGCCGTCCCCCGGAGCGAGACCCTCCGCATCGAGGTCGGCCTCATCCGCACCACGGAAGGCTGGAAGGTCGCCACCGTCGAGGTCCTCCAGAGCCCGGGAAGCGGCCTGGCCGGCTGAGGCGAGAGAAGCTCAGACGGCAGCCCGCCCGACCACTTCCCCGGCCCAGGCCACGAATCGCTCGGCCCGCGCAACCGCGTCGGCGGCCTCGCGGGCGGTCGCCCTCCGTGACTCGTACTCCACCACGTTCTTCTTCGCGAGGAGCGTCCGCGCCTGGCGCACGTGTACGCGCACCGCCGCCGACGACCCGACGACCTCCTCCAACAGATCCAAGCTTCGCTGGTGGTCCGGATCGGCCGAGCGGACGCCGGCCAGCCCGGCCGTGACCGCATCCGCGGCGCTGATGACCGCGTGGACGGAGTCCAGGAGCGCCGCGTCGCGGCGATCGCTTTCCAGGCTGGATCGGGCCGCGTCCGCGAACTGCGCGGCCTTCCCGAGGAACTGGGGTGCTTCCTGCCGCCGCACCTGCACCGTCTTGCGCCGCCCGGTCACCCCGCCTCCCGCGAGAGGCTCAAGGGAAGCCCTTCGGCTTCGATCCGCCGCCAGATCGGCGGACGCTTGGGCCACGCGTCCTTCTCGCCGAACGAGACGAGGGGAGACAGCCTGATGCCGAATCTGGCCCGCACCTCCTCCGCCATCCCATCGAGGAGGCCGGCGACCTCCGACTCCGATCCGGGCCGAGCGACGATGGCGAGGTCGAGGTCGCTCTCGACATCCATCCCATCGACCACGGCGCTTCCGAAGACCGCGGCCTTGAGGATGGGGCCCGCCGAGAGGCGCTCACGAAGCAACGCATCGAGCGCCGGGCGGACGGCCGCCTCACCTTCGAACAGGGCCTCGAGGTGCGGAAGCAGCACGTGGCTGCGGTTCAGGTCGTACAGGTGGATGCGTGGGCCGCGGTGCCGTGTGACGAGTCCTTGTGCGACGAAGGAGCCCAGGATCGACGATGCCTGGGGGTGCGCCAGACCCGTTCTGCGCGCGATCTCGCGCCCACTGGCCGGCAGGCTCTCGGGCGCGGCGATCAGCGCCCGCAGAACGCGAACCCGTCCCCGGGTCCCCAGGACCTCGTCCAGCGCGTCGACCAACCGCATGGTCTGAGTATAGACCACATGGTAACTACGCAGACCGCTTACTCAGCCCGCGGTGTGGTCGTCGATCTCGACGCGGGCGCCGAGCGACTGTTGAAGGGCCGACACCAGCTCTTCCCACTCGGCCTCGGCCATCGTCAGCGTGCCGGCGTGGACGACCTTCTCGCCGTGGCCCGTCGCGACGTTCACGGTGACCGCGGGCTCGTTGCCCTGGAGCTTCGCCGGGTACCGCCCAAGGATCGTGAAGTGGAAGTGATGCTCGCCGGCCATCAGCTCCCCTCCACGGGCAGGACCTCGCTCGAGACCAGCTCGGCGCGCACGATCAGGCGCTGCTCGGCGCTCCCCGGCGGGTCGCACGTCGTGAGCGTCAGGACCGACCCCCGCACCGGCTGGAGCACGCGGAAGTCGTCGGGGGTCGTGATCCACGGCTCGCCGATCACCTCGTAGACACAGCGCCCGACCGGGGTGGTCACCACGATCTCGTCGCCCTTCTCGAGGTCCTGGAGGTTCGCGAAGGGCTTGGAGTACGTCGTTCGGTGCCCCGCGATCGCCGAGTTCCCCTTCTCGCACGGCAGCGCGGTCTGCTGGTAGTGGCCGGCGCCCGCGCGCAGCGCCGAGGGCGTCGTCCCCTCGACCACGATCGCGTCCACATCGAGGGCGGGGATGTGGATCTTCGTCAGGGCCTCGCCGGGGCGGATCGTCCGCGTGATATAGGCGCGGCGCGTCGACTCCTCGTGGAACTGGTCCTCGAGCTTCGACTGCTGCCAGTCCGCGTAGAGGTTCGTGAGGAACGGATACGAGAAGAGCCCGACGCCGCCGAGCATCAGCACGACCGAGAGGGCTCCCAGCGCGCGTCGCGGCCCGGGGCGGCCGCGCCACGAATCACCGATCAGGCCGAGGGAGGAGCGCAGACGGCGCCACAGCCCGCCCGCGCGGTCGCCACGAAGCACCTCGTCGGGGTAGAGCGGGCTCCGCTCGCGCTTCCCCTCCATGGGCGCCTCCCTACCGGGGGCGCCGCAGGAACCGGCGGAGGCTCACGCCGGCGGCCGCGATGCCCGCGCCGCCGAGGAGCATCGGGAGGACCGGCACGCCGGTCCTGGCGATCTCGGTGTCGGTCGTGATGAGCCCCGACACGCCGCAGGTGGCGACGGCCAGGCCCAGGTCGACCTGCCCGGCGAACAGCGACAGGAACGCGCCGCTGGCGCGGGCGCTGACCGAGTCGGTCTCCTCGTCGCCGCCGTTCACCGCTTCCTCGGTGAAGCTCCCCGCCCCGGCGGTGATCTCGAGCGGGGTGCCCTCGGCGACGGTCACGGTCTCGCCCGGGTCCACGACGATCGGCTCCTGGCCGAACAGCTCGACGGTGATCGTCGAGGCCTCGCCGTCCGCGTCGGCGCGGCGGCCGTCCCATCCGCAGGACACCGAGCTGTCTCCGACAGTGATCGCCGCGAACGGCTGCTGGCCGGTGAGCGTGTCGAACACGTCGTTGCAGGTGTCCTCGAGCGTCTCACCGATGGCCGGGATGTCGCCGAGGCCGCCGCACACCTGGTCCTGCAGGCCGCTGACGGCGCCGAGCACGTCGACGTCGACGGTGATGCTGATCACGACGCCGTCACCGCCCGCGCGGGCCTCGACGTTCGTGGCGGAGCGCGCGCTCGCGTCGGCGACGGTGCCGAACGAGGAGACGGTGATCGCGAAGCCCGCGCCGAGCGGGTTCGCCACCGGGTCGGCTGCGATCTGCGTCGCGGCGAGCCTGGCCTGGTTCGCGGTGCTCGGGCGGTCGCCCGCCACGCTGCTCTCCGACGACGCGGTGCCGCCGGCGAGGTCGATCGTGAGGAGGCCGCCGATGCTCTCGCTGATCCCGCCGCCCGAGGCCTCGTTCGGCCCCTCGTCGCCCGGGGCCGCGCTCTCGGCGAGGGTCTGATCGACGTTCAGGAGGCCCTGCCCGAAGCCGGAGGCCTTCGGCCCCGCGGCCGTGATCTCGGCGTGGGTGACGCCTCCGCCGATCACGAGCTGGTCGGCCAGGTTGAGCTCGACGCCGGCCGCGTCCGACTCGGCCGCGTAGCTGATGGTGACCGTGGTGGTGGTCTGCGCCGGGCTGGGAAGGGCGGCCGCCACGAGGACGACCATCGAGGCCCCGAACACGACGAACGGCGCCAAGGACGAACGAGCCGACCTCATCTCACCCTCCATTCACGCTCTCGGACGCGGAGCCTACCAGGGACGAACCCCCCGGGAAACCCCGAAGGAAGACTTCTCCCCCGATGCCGCCGCCTCCTGCCGGGAAGTTGACAGTTGGCATCGCTCGCGGGTATATATCGACTCGATATATCGACTCGATATATCGTCTCGCAGCCCTCGTCACGATACGCGATGGCGGCGGTGGTGGCGAGCCGGAGGTGAAGCGGTGCTCGAACTGGCGGTCCTGGGGCTCCTGAAGGAGCGGGCCATGCACGGATACCAGCTGAAGAAGCGGGTGTCCGAGTCGCTCGGCCCCTTCTGGCAGGTGTCCTATGGCTCGCTCTACCCCGCGCTCAAGCGCCTGCAGGGACAGGGCGCCGTCGAGATGGTCTTCCCCAAGGGCGAGGTCGGGCGGCGCAAGAACGTCTACCGGGTCACCGAGCAGGGCGAGCAGCTGTTCGCCCAGCTCGCCGAGACCCCCTCGCAGGGCACCGACGACAACGGCTTCCGCGTCCAGCTCGCCTTCTTCCGCCACCTCAAGCCCGAGGTGCGGATCGGCGTGATGGAGCAGCGCAAGGCCGTGCTGCTCGACCGCCTCCGCGAGCTGAAAGAGCGCCTCACCGCGTACCGCGAGCGCATCGACAACTACACGCTGTCCCTGATGCGCCACGGCATGGACACCACCGAGCATGACATCCGCTGGCTCGATGAGCTCATCGAGCAGGAGCGGCTGGCCGCGGCCCCCCGGCGCCAACGCAAGCCGAGGGCAGCGGCCAGGACCCCGAGAACCCCGAAGAAGAAGGGAGTCAGCGCATGAGCAAGGTCCGTCTGGGCATCGTGGGGGTTGGCAACTGCGCCTCCGCGCTCGTGCAGGGCCTCGAGTTCTACAAGGACGCCGACCCACACGAGTCCGTGCCGGGCCTGATGCACACCACGCTCGGCCCGTACCAGGTCTCCGACGTCGAGGTGGTCCTCGCCTTCGACGTCGATGCGAAGAAGGTCGGCCGCGACGTCTCCGAGGCCGTCTTCTCGCCCCCCAACAACACGGTCAAGTTCTCCGACGTGGCGCCGGTGGGCGTCGACGTGCTCCGCGGGCCCACGTTCGACGGCCTCGGCCACTACTACCGCGAGGTCGCCGACGAGTCGGCCGACGAGCCGGTCGACGTCGAGCGCGCGCTGCGCGAGGCCGAGGTCGACGTGCTCGTGAACTACCTGCCGGTCGGCAGCGAGGACGCCACGCGGCACTACGCCGCGGCGGCCCTGCGTGCGGGCGTCGGCTTCGTCAACTGCATCCCCGTGTTCATCGCCTCCGACCGCTCGTGGGCCCGGCGCTTCGGCGACGCGGGCGTCCCGATCATCGGCGACGACATCAAGTCCCAGGTCGGCGCGACGATCATCCACCGCATCCTCGCGAAGCTCTTCGAGGACCGCGGCGTGAAGCTCGACCACACCTCGCAGCTCAACTTCGGCGGGAACATGGACTTCATGAACATGCTCGAGCGCGAGCGGCTGCACTCGAAGAAGATCTCGAAGACGCAGTCGGTCACCTCCCAGCTCCGCGACGGCATCGCCGCCGAGGACATCCACATCGGGCCGTCCGACCACGTGCCGTGGCTCCAGGACCGCAAGTGGGCGCACATCCGGCTCGAGGGACGCGAGTTCGGGGACATCCCGATCTCGGTCGAGCTGAAGCTCGAGGTGTGGGACTCGCCGAACTCCGCCGGCATCGTGATCGACGCGGTGCGCTGCACGAAGCTCGCGATGGACCGCGGGATCGGGGGGCCGCTGATCGGGCCCTCGGCGTACTTCATGAAGTCGCCGCCGGTGCAATTCTCCGATGACGCCGCGCGCGAGATGGTGGAGGACTTCATCCTCGGCAACGGCACCTCGTCCGCCGACTGGACGACGTTCTTCGACACGCACGCCGACGCGTAGCACCGCACGGGCGGCGCGCTGATGCAAGAGCGCGGACTCGCCGGCCTGCGATCGCTGGGCGCGCTGCCGGGGTTCCGGCGCCTCCTGTCGACGCAGATCCTGTCGCAGACCGCCGACGGCCTCTACCAGATCGCCGTCGCGTCGGTCCTCGTGTTCGACGTCTCCGCGGCGCGGACGCCCGGCCAGGTGACGAAGGTGCTCGCCGTCACGCTGATCCCGTTCTCGGTGGTCGGGCCGTTCGTCGGGCCGTTCATCGACCGCTTCTCCCGACGATCGATCCTGGTCGGCTCGAACGTGATCAGGGTGGCCCTCACCCTCGCGTTGGTGCCGGCCCTCGGCTGGCCCGAGCCGGCGCTGCTCGCGCTGATCGTCGCGAACGTCTCCGTGAACCGCTTCTTCCACGCGACGAAGAGCGCGGTGCTCCCGCTCGTGGTCCCCGAGACCGGCTACCTGCTCGCCAACACGGTCTCGAGCACCGCCGGGATGGTCTTCGGCCTCCTGGGGGCGGTGATCGGGGGGCCGCTCACCGACCTCGTCGATGAGCGGGCGGCGCTGCTCGCGGCGGCCACGCTCATGGCGGCCGCAGCCGTGGTCGCCGGCCTGCTGGCCCTCCCGCCCGGCGAGCGGCGCGGCCTTCGCGGGATCGTCGCCGAGCTCGGGAACAACTGGCGAGACGTGCGCCAGGGTCTCCGGGTGCTACTCGCACGGCGCGGCGCGCGCTACGCCGTCGCGGCGATCTGGACGATCCGCGGCGTGCTGGGGTTCGTCCTGCTCGCGTCCCTCGTCATCCTCCGCACGCGCCTCGACGCGGGGGTAACCGGGTTCTCGGTGCTCCTCGGCGCGGCCGCGGCCGGCGGGTTCGTCGGCGCGATCGCCGTCCCGGCTGCGGCCCGGAGGCTCGGCGGCGCCGGGGTCGCGCCGGTCGCGCTCCTCGTGGCCGGGGCCGCAACCCTTGCGCTCGGCCCCATCCGGGCGTGGGCATCGGTCGTGGGCGCGGTCTTCATCGCGGGCCTCACCATGACCGCCACGAAGGTGACCGCCGACACGATCGTGCAGCGCGAGATCCCCGACGGCTTCCGTGGACGCGCCTTCGCCGTCTACGACATCGGCTACAACGGTGTCTTCGTGGTGGCCGCGCTCGTTCCCACCCTGCTGGCCTCGCTCCTGGGGCCCGTGGGCATCATCGTCCTCACCGGGGCGCTGTCGCTCCTCGCCGGCGCGGGGTTCGCGGCGTGGCGTCGTCGCCTCGAGTCACCTCCGCGCGACGGCAACGAGACCTGAGCCGCGGGCTCAGTGGACCACCCCGGCCCCGGGCCAGAGACGCAGCACCGCGCGCCCGGCGATCGCCGACGCCGGCACCGGCCCGAACGAGCGCGCGTCGGTCGACCGCGAGCGGTTGTCGCCGAGCACGAGGTACTCGTCGGGCCCGAGCGTCCAGGCTCCGCTCGGGCCCAGCTCGACCCGCTCCCCCGGGACGCCGGCGACCCGCTTGATCATCTCGACCCCGCTCCCCGGTGGGCGCACCACCACCACGTGCCCGCGCCGGACCCGGCGAGCCCGCACCACCAGCAGCTGATCGCCGGGCAGGAGCGCCGGCGCCATGCTCTCCCCCGCCACGAGCACGCGGAAGGGGCGGAGCCGGGCGAGCGCCACCCCGAGGCCCACTCCGAGCGCGACCCAGGTTCGCCTGCGCACGCGCCAAGGCTACGCGGGGTGGTCGCCGGGCGCGGGCTGCGGTAGGTTCGACGGGACGACGGACGAGAGAAGGGAGACACCCCATGCGGTTCCTCAAGCCAACCCGGGTGGTCCATGCGCACTGCGACCTGCCCTGCGGCGTCTACGACCCCGCCCAGGCGCGCATCGAGGCCGAGTCGGTGAAGGCCATCCAGGAGAAGTACCAGGGCTCGACCGACGAGGAGTTCCGGACGCGCGCGATCGCCATCAAGGAGGAGCGCGCCGACCTCGTGAAGCACCACCTGTGGGTGCTCTGGACCGACTACTTCAAGCCCGAGCACCTCGCGAAGTACCCGGAGCTCCACGAGCTGTTCTGGAACGCGACGAAGGCAGCCGGCGAGGCCAAGAAGTCGGTCTCACCCGACCAGGGCCAGCAGCTGCTCGACCTCATCAATCAGATCGACAAGATCTTCTGGGACACGAAGAAGTCCTGAACGCAGCCCCAAAGGAGAACCGGGCCGGAGATCCGGCCCGGTTCTTCGCCGTCCGAGGCCCTTCCCCGCCCCGGCGTGGGGGCTGGGGCTACTTGGAGCCGCCCTTACGACCGATCTTCTGGTAGAACTCGACCCCGTAGCGCTGCTTGGTCGTGCGACCGCCCTTCTTGCCCCCGATGCGGCCGATCTCCTGGTAGAACCCGGGGCCGTACTTCTTCTTCGTGCTCAGGCCGCCCTTGCGGCCCGCCTCCGCCCTCGACATCCTGCTCGCCATCTGGCCTCCTTCGTTTGGTGCCACTCCGCCTCATACCCCGCCCCGCGACGAATCAAGCATCCTCCACTCAAGTCGTTCCCCCAAGTGGCCGAAAGGATGGGGAGATGAGACTCGCCGAATACCTGCGCTACATGGTCGAGGCCGGGGGCAGCGACCTCCACCTCAAGGCCGGGGAGCCGCCCGTGGTCCGCGTCGACGGCCTCCTTCACCGCACCTCGTTCGCCCCGCTGCCACCCGACGACACCGAGTCTCTCGCGATGGAGCTGCTCTCCGAGGCCAAGGCGATCGAGTTCCAGGACGGCCACGAGGCCGAGGCCGCCTTCAACATGAAGGACCTGGGACGGTTCCGCGTGAGCGTCTACCGTCAGCGAGGAAGCGTGAGCCTGGCGATCCGCCGGGTGCGCTCGAACATCTTCGACTTCGAGGCCCTGCACCTTCCCCCCGGCGCCCTGGGGCTGGCGCGCGAGCGACGCGGGCTGGTCCTGGTGACGGGCCCGGCCGGCACGGGCAAGACGACCACGATCGCCGCCATGATCGGCTGGATGAACGAGAACCGCCCCGCCCACATCATCACGATCGAGGATCCGATCGAGGTGATCCACGAGGACATGACCTCGATCGTCGAGCAGCGAGAGGTCGGA
The DNA here is from genome assembly GCA_036396755.1 of Actinomycetota bacterium. GTDB lineage: Bacteria > Actinomycetota > UBA4738 > UBA4738 > CALAEC01 > DASWKG01. The sequence continues at coordinate 33,674 of DASWKG010000029.1, read as the reverse complement.
ACCGACACCGAGTCCTACTCCGCCGCGCTCCGGTCCGCGGTGCGACAGGATCCCGACGTCATCTTCATCGGGGAGATCCGCGACCGCGAGACGGCCGAGGGCGCGATCCAAGCGGCCGAGACCGGGCATCTGGTCATCTCGACCCTCCACACGCTCGACGCCACCGAGACCGTGAACCGCATCATCGACCTGTTCCCCGTCGAGATGCACACGCAGGCCCGCATCTCGCTGGCGGCCACGCTGAAGGGCGTCCTCTCCCAGCGGCTGGTGCCGCGGTCCGACGGCACCGGGCGCGTGCCCGCCGTCGAGGTGCTGATCAACACCGGGCGCGTCGCCGAGCGCATCGCCGATCCAGACCAGACCCACTCGATCCCCGAGCTGATCGCCGAGGGCGAGTACTACGGGATGCAGACCTTCGACCAGGCGCTCGTCCGGCTCGTGAGCGACGACCTCATCACGATCGACGCCGCCATCGACATCGCGACCAACCCGCACGACCTCAAGCTGGCCCTCCAGATGGCCCAGCTGGTGTAGCCGCCCGCGACGCCGCGAGCTCCATCGGGTGCCTGCGGTACCCTCGCACCGCGAAGATCACCAGGTACACCGGAAGGAACAACGGGCCCAGGATCTCGTACTGACGCACGTGGGCACGTTCGTGCGCACGGAGCCGGCTCTCGAGGGGCCTCGCCGAAAGGATCACGTGGCCGTAGGTGATCGCCTTCCACTTGCTCTTCGAGAACACCCACAGGAAGCCCCGGACCGCCCGGTCGAAGACGACGACGCCGTCGTCGAGCCGGGGCCGCTGGAACGACAGCGCACCGAGCCCAAGGCCCAGGACCGTGTTCGGCAGGGCCCAAACGTAGCGCCAGGCGGCGCGGCGACGACGCGGCACGCTCATCAGGAGGCTCCCGAGGCCTAGGGTATCCTTCCGTGGTGTCCCAGACCCCCGGCGACGCCGCCGCGCTCATGGGCGAGCTCCCCCACGAGATCGAGGAGCTCGGCCGACGGTTCGAGGCGGGCGGACACGAGCTGTATCTCGTCGGCGGCTCGGTGCGCGACGCGATCCTCACGACCCCCCACGCCGACTTCGACCTGACGACCGACGCCCGGCCCGAGGAGATCATCAAGCTGATCCGCGGCTGGGCCCAGTACCGCTACCTGGTGGGCGCACGGTTCGGCACGGTCGGGGCGCGGCGCGAGGACGTCACGGTCGAGATCACCACCTTCCGCAAGGAGATCTACCCCGACGCCGACTCCCGCCATCCGAACGTGACCTACGCCGACGACATCGAGACCGACCTCTCGCGCCGCGACTTCACGATCAACGCGATGGCGGTCAGCCTGCCCGAGCGCCGCTTCGTGGACCCGTTCCGGGGCCTGAAGGACCTCGCCGACAAGCGCCTGCGGACCCCGCTCGACCCCGAGATCTCGTTCACCGACGACCCCCTGCGCATGCTGCGGGCCGCCCGATTCGTCGCGACGCTGGGCGTCGCTCCCGAGCGCGAGCTCGTCGAGGCGATCACCCGCCTGCGCGACCGCCTCTCGATCGTCTCGGCCGAGCGCATCCGCGACGAGCTCTCGAAGCTGCTCGTCGGCCAGCACGCGGGCGCCGGGCTCACGCTCGCGGTCGAGACGGGCGTCGCCGACCTCTTCCTCCCCGAGCTGCCCGCGCTGAAGCTCGAGCAGGACCCGGTGCACCGCCACAAGGACGTGCTCGCGCACACCCTCGCGGTCGTCGAGCGCTGCGAGCCCAGGGTGGTCCTTCGGCTGGCCGCGCTCATGCACGACATCGGGAAGCCGAAGACGCGCGAGATCACGCCGGAGGGCGTGCAGTTCCACCACCACGACGTCGAGGGGGCGCGGATGGCCGAGGAGCGGCTCCGCGCGCTCCGCTTCCCCGAGCGCATCGTGCGAGACGTGTCGAAGCTCGTCGAGATGCACCTCCGATTCCACACCTACCGGCTGGGCTGGAGCGACGGGGCGCTGCGGCGCTACGTGCGCGACGCGGGCGAGCTGCTCGACGCCCTGAACCAGCTCACGAGAGCCGACTGCACCACACAGAACGTCGCGAAGGCGAAGAAGCTCACCGGGCTGCAGGACGAGCTCGAGGAGCGCATCGCCCGCCTCGCGGAAGAGGAGAACCTCTCGCGCATCCGCCCGCCCCTCGATGGGACGAAGGTCATGGAGCACCTCGGCATCGGTCCCGGGCCCGAGGTCGGGCAGGCTCTGGAGCACCTCCTCGAGCTCCGGCTCGAGCGTGGCCCCATCGACGAGGAAGAGGCGCTCCGGCTCCTCGACGAGTGGTGGGCCGAACGAGGAGACGGCTAGTGCGCACCACCGTCGACGTCCACAACTTCCTCGTCGAGCGCGACATCCCCCACGAGATGGTCTCGACCCGCCGGCGCGTCCGCTCCCCCGACCAGATCGCGGGCGTCCTCGGGCTCGAGGCCGCGCAGGTCGGTCGCGTCGTGATCCACGAGGGACCGGGCGGCCTCGTGGCGGCCGTGGTGCCCGCCGACCGCTCCCCCGATGCCGCGCTGCTGGCCGCGGCGGCGGATCGCGAGCCCCTCGAGGAGGCGAGCGCCGAGCGCGCCACCGAGCTCACCCAGTTCCTCACCGAGGCGATGCCCCCGGTGGCGCTCCCCGAAGGGACCCTGGTGGTCATGGACACCGCGCTCGCCGGCCAGGACGTCCTGTACTTCCCGGGCGGGGAGCCGACCTCCGTGCTGAAGATCCGCCCGCATGACCTGCTCGAGGCGGCGGAGGCCCGCACCGCCGGAATCGTGGCGTGAGGACCGAGCGCCAGGTCTCCGCCGGCGGCGTCGTGGCCCGCGACGGCAAGCCCGGCGTCGAGGTGCTCCTCGCCTCCCGCCGCGTCCGCTCCGGCGACCTCGTCTGGGGGCTGCCGAAGGGGCTCGTGGAGCCGGGGGAGACGCCCGAGGAGGCGGCCGTGCGGGAGGTGCGCGAGGAGACCGGGTGGCGCGCCGAGGTGCGGGAGCCGCTCGGCTCCATCGACTACTGGTTCGTCTGGGAGGGGACGCGCGTCCACAAGGTGGTCCACTTCTTCCTCATGGGGGCGGTGAGGGACGAGGGGGAGCGCGACCACGAGATGGAGGAGATCGCGTGGTTCCCGCTCCAGGAGGCGCGCCGGCTCGCCGCCTACGAGACCGAGCGCGAGGTGCTCGGGCGGGCGGCCCGGGCGGCGGGGGTACCGGACGAACCAAACTAGAATGGCCGCGGTGACCCCCGACCGCGCCCCCCGGGCCCTGCTCACGCTGGCCGCGACGCTCCCGCTCCTCGTGATGGCAGCTCCGGCGACCGCCCAGGACGACCCCGTCGGGCTCGTCCTCACCGCCCAGACCACGACGCTCACGCCCGGCGGTCAGTTCCGGATCGGGGTGCGAGCGACGAACATGGGGACGCAGCCGCTCGATGGCCTGACCGTCTCCTTGTGGGTCTACCACCCCGCCCGCTCGCGCTCCGCGTACGAGCAGGGCCTCGAGCAGGAGCCGCCCACCGCCCCGGTCCTGGTGGTGCCGCAGGAGGTCCCGGGCGCGCTCGGGCCGGGCGACGCGCGAACGATCACGATCCGCCGCGAGCTGCACGCGCTGACCGACCTCGCCGAGAACGCGCTCCACCCGGTGAAGGTGCAGCTCGAATCCGACGGCGTGCCGGTCGGCGTCCTCCGCACGGCGCTGGTCTTCATCCAGGAGCGTCCGCTGATCCCGCTGAACGTCTCCCTCACGTTCGTCCTCGAACCACCGCTCAGCATCCGTGCCGACGGGACCATCGACGCGGCCGCGCTGCAGGCCTCGATGGCCCAGGGGGGCAGGATCGACGAGCTCCTCCGGGCCCTCGAGGACTACCCGGCGTCGGCCACGCTCGTCGTCTCGCCGCTGTTCCTTCGGACCCTCGTGGACATGGCCGACGGGTACCGGGCCGCGGCGCTCGGGGACGGACGGCAGGTCGCCGCCTCCGACGCGGAGGCGGAGCGCGCCGCCACCACGCTCGCCCGGCTTCGCGAGGTGGCCCGCCGGCCGATCATCCAGGTGGTGGCGCTCCCCTTCGCGGGCCCGTCTGTCCCGGCCCTTCTCGGCGCGGGCCTCGGGGAGGACCTCGACCGTCAGGTCGCCCGCGGGCTCGCCACGGTGGAGGAGATCCTCGGGGTCGCCCCCGCCGAGGCCCCGTTCCGACCACCCGGCTCGCTGCTGACCCAGGAGACGCTCCCCGCCATCCTTGGCCTCGGCGCGAGCATCCTGCTCCCCGACGGCGAGATGCTGCCGGCCCCCGAGGGGCTGGAGTTCAGCGCGCCGCCCACCGTGCTGGCCGGGGGCGCGATGACGGCGGTGGTGCCCGACGCCGGCGTGGGCGCCTACCTCGCGTCGGGCGAGGGCGACGCGCGCCTGCAGGCGGCGCGAGCGATCGGCGAGCTGGCGGCGATCTACTTCGAGCACCCCAGTGAGGTCCGCGGGGTGGCGCTCCTGTTCGGGGAGGACACAGCGGCCCCCGCCGAGCTGCTGCGGCCGGTCCTGGAGGCGCTCGCGGCTCCCCCCGCCGAGGCCGCGTGGATGCGCCCCCGCGACGTGTCGCAGCTCGTCGCGGCGGTGCCGCCCGACCCGGAGGCGCCCCGGCGTCTCCGCGACAACGACGGGGGGCGTTTCTCCTCGCGCTACGCCACCGAGATCCTCACCACCCGGGCGGCGATCGGCCAGTTCGAGTCGATGGCCGGCGCGGCGCGGCTCACCGACGACCTGCGAGCGCTGCTCCTGGTTGCGGAGTCGCGCTCGTTCGTCGACCGGGAACGCGACGGGCTCGACTTCGTTCGGGCGGTCCGCCGCCGGCTCGGCCGCGAGTTCGCCAAGATCGACGTGCCGTCGCGCACGTCGGTGACCCTCACCTCGAGCGGCGGCGTGATCCCCGTGACGCTGCGAAGCACCGCCGACTACCCCGTGCGGGTCCGCATCAGCCTGGCGTCGCCGCGCTTGGAGTTCCTCGAGGGCGCGAGCCGTGAGGTCACCCTCGATGGGCAGTCGCGCAGCGTGGTGTTCCCGGTTCGGGCGCAGACGACGGGCCGCTTCCCCGTTCGGGTCGTGGTGGCGACGCCGGGCGGCCGGCTGATCGAGGACACCAGCATCGTGGTGCGCTCGACCGCCTACAACCGGCTGGCCCTGTTCGTGACGATCGGCGCGGCGCTGTTCCTGGCGCTGTGGTGGGGAAGGAGGTTCCTGCGACCGAGGTCGTGACCCCGGGCCCGGCGCCGGGCGAGGAGCCCGAGGCGGGCGCGGCCGAGGGAGCGCTCGTCCGCAGCACGGCGCTCATGTCGGTGGGCACCGCCCTCTCGCGGCTCACCGGCTTCCTGCGGGTGGCCGCGATGGCGTTCGCGCTGGGCGTCGCGGAGACCCGCCTCGCCGACGCGTACAACGTCGCGAACAACACGCCGAACATCATCTACGAGCTGGTCCTCGGCGGGGTGCTCACGTCGGTATTCGTTCCGGTGTTCGTCGAGCAGCTCACGCAGCGCACGAAGGAGGAGGCCTACGACGCGGCGCGCGCGATCATGACGCTGACGCTCCTCCTGCTCGGCGGGGTGATGATCCTCGGCATCCTCGCGGCGCCCTGGATCGTGCGCCTCTACACGTTCCGGGTCGAGGCGGGGGTCCGCGAGGACGCCGAGGCCCTCGCCACGCTGCTCCTGCGCTTCTTCATGCCCCAGATCGCCCTGTACGGGATCGGCGCGGCGGCGACCGGCCTCCTGAACGCACACCGCCGGTTCGCGGCACCGATGTTCGCGCCGGTGCTGAACAACCTCGTGGTGATCGCCTCGCTCCTTCTGTTCGCGTTCATGCCGGGGCCCGACGTGGCGGGGCCGGGGACCATCACGTTCGCCCAGAAGCTCGTGCTGGGGATCGGGACCACCGCGGGCGTGGCGGTGATGACGGCCGCCCTCTGGCCCTCGCTCCGGCGCATCGGGTTCCGCTTCCGATGGAAGCTCGACCTCGCTCATCCCGCGGTGCGCAAGCTCGTTCGCCTCTCGGGCTGGACGGTCGGCTACGTCGTCGTGAACCAGATCGGGCTGCTCGTGGTGATCGTGCTCGCGAGCGGCGTCCGCGGCGGCTACACCGCGTACCAGGCGTCGTTCATCCTCTTCCAGCTCCCCTACGCGATCTTCGCCGTGTCGATCATGACGGCCCTGCTGCCGTCCCTGTCCGAGCTCTGGGCGCGGGGCGAGGCCGCGGGGTTCCGCGGCGTGCTGGTCCGGGGCATCCGCGCATCGGCGTTCGTCGTGGTGCCCGCCGCGGCCGGGTATCTCGTGCTCGCCACGCCGATCGTCCGGCTCCTGCTCGAGCACGGCGTCACCACCTCGCGATCGACCGAGCTCGTCTCCGGCGTGCTGGTCTCGTTCGCGCTCGGCCTCTTCTCGTTCACCGCGTTCATGCTGCTCCTGCGCGGCTTCTACGCGATGCAGGACACCCGCACGCCGGCCCTCATCAACGTGTTCGCGGTGGGCGTCAACACGGCCATCAACTTCGCGCTCTTCCCGGCGCTGGGGGTCCGAGGCCTCGCGCTCGGTCACGCGATCGCCTACACGCTCGCCGCGGTGACCGCCGCGATCGTCATGGCGCGCCGACTCGCGGGCTTCGAGTGGGCCGCGCTCGGCGCGGGCCTCGGCAAGGTCCTGGTCGGGGCGGCGGCGACCGGCGCCGCCGCTTGGGGCGCCGCACGCCTCTCGGGCGACGCCGTCTCGACGGCCACGCTCGGGGGCCAGGTCCTCCAGGTCGGTGCGGGGGTGCTGGCGGGGGTACTGGCTTTCCTGGCGGCGGCGGTTACCCTGCGGATGGAGGAGCTCACGATCATGCGTCGAGCGGTGCTGGGACGACTGCGCCGATGATGCGGGCCCGGGCCGAGCTGCGGGACGAGCGCGGCATCATGGGACTCGGCATCTTCCGGCTCGTGATCATGCTCGCCCTCGTCGCGGTCGTGGGCTGGGAGGCCGGAGCGGTGGCGTTCGCCCGCGTGCAGGCCGATGAGATCGCGACGACCGCGGCCGGCGAGGCGGCCGCCGCCTGGCGCGACCAGCGCCTCAAGGAGGCCGCGATCGCGGCGGCCCAGCAGGCGATCGACGAGCGCGACCCGAACGCGCGGCTCGTCCGGTCGAGCCTCGAGATCGCGGCGAACGGCCGCGTGACGCTCACCGTCGTGAAGGAGGCCCGCACGTTCATCATCCAGCACGTCGACTTCCTCGAGGGGTTCCACATCGCCCGCGGAACGGCGACGGGCGTCCCGCCGCTCGTATGATCGCGGTCGTCGCCGACTCGGCGGCGGATCTTCCCCCCGGCCTGGCCCCGGCCATCTCCATCGTGCCGCTCACCGTTCGGTTCGGCAGCAACGAGTTCCGCGACGGCGTCGACCTGCCGGCCACCGCCTTCTGGGAGCGGGTAGACGCCGGCCCCGAGTTCCCGACGACGGCCTCCCCCCCGCCGGCCGCCCTGCTGGAGGCGTACCGGGCGGCGGCCGAACGAGGGGCCGCCGGCGTCGTGTCGGTCCACGTGTCGGGGAAGCTCTCGAGGACCGCCGAGTCGGCGCGCATGGCCGGTGGCGAGGCGCCGCTGCCCGTGGAGGTCGTGGACAGCCGGTCGGTCTCGCTCGGTGAGGGCCTCGTGGCCCTCGCGGCGTCGGAGGCGGCCGAGGCCGGTGGCGACCTCGCGGCCGTCGCGGCGACGGCCCGGGGAGCGGTCGCCCGACTCGAGGTCTACGCGCTCCTCGAGACGGTCGACTTCCTTCGCCGGGGCGGGCGGGTGGGACGGGCGAAGGCGGCCGTCACCGACCTCCTTCGCATCCGGCCGATCCTGTCGGTCGAGGACGGCGAGCCGGTCCTCGTGGCGCGGGCGCGCACGCGCGGCCGGGCGCTCGACGAGGTGCTGGAGCGCGCCGCGGGACCGGCGGAGGCCGCGGGGGTCCTGCACGGAGGGGCGTCCGAGGCGTCCGAGGTGGCCGCTCGCGTCCGAGAGGCGTGCGGGGTCGAGCCGATCGTCACGCTGATCGGCGCGGTGACCGGGACCCATCTCGGCCCCGCAGCGCTCGGCGTCGCCGTGCTGCGACCGGAAAGTACACTGGCGAGCCAGTGAAGACCGACCGCCGCCTCCTCGCGGGGCGCTACCTGCTCGAGACGCCGGTCGCCTCCGGCGGCATGGCCGACGTGTGGCGTGCGCGCGACCAGGTGCTCGACCGCCCGGTCGCCGTGAAGATCCTCCACGAGGGGCTCGCCGCGAACGAGGAGGCGCTCGCGCGCTTCCGGCGCGAGGCGGTGCTCGCCGCCGGCCTCTCGCATCATGCGGTCGTGCGCATCTTCGACACCGGGCTCGACGGCACGACCTGCTTCATCGTGATGGAGATGGTCGAGGGGCCCTCGCTCTCCGCGGAGCTCGGCACCCCGCTCCCGCCGGCCGAGGCGGTTCGCATCGCCCGCGGGACGCTCGAGGGCCTCGCCCACGCCCACGCCCGCGGCGTGGTGCACCGGGACGTGAAGCCCGACAACATCGTCCTGCAGGGTCGGCGCGTGAAGGTCGCCGACTTCGGGATCGCGAGCGCGGCGTTCGCGAGCGGCGACATCTCGACCACCGGGGACCTGATCGGGAGCGTCGCCTATCTCGCTCCTGAGCAGGTCGACGGCGGGGAGGCCGACGCGCGGTCGGACCTCTACGCGGTGGGGGCGGTCCTGTACGAGATGCTCACCGGACGTCCCCCGTTCCAGGGACGCTCGTCCCTAGCGACGGCGAGCCTGCGGCTGACCCAGGACCCCGTGCCGCCGGGAACCCTGCGCGGCGGGATCCCTCGCGACCTCGAGGCCGTCGTCCGGCGGGCGATGGCCCGCGATCCCGACCGGCGCTACCAGAGCGCGGCCGACATGATCGCCGCGCTCGACCGCTGCTCGGTCGGCCGGGACCATGCGCCCTCGCCCGCCCGCCCCGAGGCGGACGCCGCCCCGGCATCGACCTTCCGGTCGTGGGCGCTCGTCCCCCTGATCCTGGTCGGCCTCGCCGCGGTGGCGGTGGTCATCGGCCTGCTGGTCGGCCGGATCGAGATCGGAAACCTGACCGGCGGCGGCGACCCCCAGGCGTCCATCGCCCCGCCCGCCCAGCCGCTCGCGATCTCGGGCGCCTCGTCCCACGACCCCGAGGGCGACAACGGCGAGGAGCACGAGGAGGACGTGGCGCTCGCCATCGACCGCGACGCCTTGACCTACTGGCAGACCGAGGGCTACACCACCCCCGACCTGGGAGGCATCAAGGACGGCGTGGGGCTCGTCCTCGACCTCGGCGAGGCGGCGACCGTCGCCGAGGTGCGGATCGCGAGCCCCCACCCCGGGTGGACCTTCGAGCTGCGGGGGTCCGATGACGGCACCTCGTTCTCACCGGCGCTGGGAGCCGACGGCGGAGAGACGTCGTTCGTCGCCGGCGAGCGGACCACCGTGCGACCCGAGGACGCCTCGTACCGATACCTGATGATCTGGATCACCGGGCTCGTGCGGGTCGACGAGTACCGGGCCGAGGTGGCGGAGGTCGAGGTCTTCGGTGGCTGACGTCCCCGACGAGGAGCTGGTCCGCGGGTTCCTCCGGGGGGACCGGTCCGCGATGGGCGCGCTCGTCGAGCGCCACCAGGATCGGATCTACGGGCTCTGCTACCGGATGCTCGGCCGCCCCGAGGACGCGGCCGACGCCACCCAGGACGTCTTCGTCAGCTGCATGCGGAAGCTCTCGGGCTTCCGCGGGGACTCGAAGTTCAGCACCTGGCTCTACCGGGTGGCCGTGAACGTGTGCCACGACACGCTGCGCAAGCGCATGCGCGAGCGCCCGGCCGAGGAGGAGCCGCCCGAGGAACAGGGCCGCGGCGGGGACCCGGCGTCGCAGGCAGCCGCCGCGGCCGACGTGGAGCGCGGTCTCCGCCAGCTGCCCGAGGAGTACCGCGTCGTCCTCCTGCTCCACGACCTGCAGGACCTCCCCTACGAGGAGGTCGCCCAGGCGATCGGCGCGCCGCTCGGGACCGTGAAGTCGCGGATCCACCGGGCCCGCCTCGCCCTGGCCCGGGCCCTCGGTGGGGAACCGCCGGAGGGGTCCGACCCGTCGAAGTTCCAGGAGGCAAAGTGACCCACCCAGAGGACCTGCTGGCCGAGTACGTCGACGGCACCCTCGGGCCCGAAGAGCGGGCCCGCGTCGACGCGCACCTGGCCGGGTGCGAGCGGTGCCGCGACGAGGTGGCAGCGGCAGGCCTCGCGCGCGCGGCGGTCGCGGCGCTCCCCGAGGTCGACGCTCCTTCCGGCATCGCGCTCGAGGTCCGTCGCCGAGTCCGCGGCACCGGGCGGGCGGGCGGCTTCGCGATGCGCGCGGGGGCCACGGCGGCCGCGGCCGCGATCGTGGGCGTGCTGGTTTGGGTCGGCATGTCGGGCGGGCCGGACACGGTCGGCGGCGACGCGGCCGGCGAGCAGACCTCCGCACCGGCGGCCGAGGGGGGGGGGCGCGGCGGAGCCGACGCGGAGGATGCGACGACGGCCGAGCCGGCGGCCGACAGCCCCGCCGCGCTCACTTCGGCGAGCGCCTATCCCAAGTTCCGCGTCTCCGACACGAGCTACGACCCCGAGCTCCTCGCCGAGCTCGCGCCGCGGCTCGCCGAGGAAGCCGTCGCCGCGATCGACGCCGGGTTCCCGCCGACGGCGCGGGACTTCTACGCGAGCTTCGACCTGCGGGACCTCGATCAGCGCGCGGGAACGGCGATCTCCTGCGTCACCGGGACCGTGGCCCCGGAGGGAATCGTGTCCCCGTTCCTCATCGAGGAGGCCGCCTTCCGCGACGAGCCCGCCTACCTCGCGGTCTTCCTCCAGGGCCCCGACGCCGACGCCCCCTACGACCGCGTCACCCTCGTCGCCGTGTCGCGGGAGGGCTGCGCCCCCCTCCACTACGCCTTCCAGAAGCTCTAGCGCCCGCGGCGCGGAATCTCCGGGCGCCGCCGGCGGTTCCTCACTCCGGAGGCCTCAACCCCCTGTGAGAGAATGCGCATGGTGAGCGAGCGGAACGTCGTCGTGATCGGGTCCGGGCCCGCCGGTTTCACGGCGGCCCTGTACGCGGCTCGCGCGAACCTCGAGCCGCTGGTGCTGAAGGGCTTCGAGGCCGGCGGCCAGCTGATGCTCACGACCGACGTGGAGAACTTCCCCGGCTTCCCCGAGGGCATCCTCGGCCCCGAGCTGATGGAGCTCATGGAGAAGCAGGCCGTCCGGTTCGGCGCCGAGATGCTGCACCAGGAGGCCACGCGGGTGGACCTCTCCGAGCGTCCCTTCCGTGTGTGGTCGGGCGACGAGGAGTACCGGGCCCGCACGGTGATCGTCGCGACCGGCGCGAAGGCGAAGATGCTGGGGCTCGAGTCCGAGCGGAAGCTCCTCGGGCACGGGGTCTCGACCTGCGCCACCTGCGACGGCTTCTTCTTCCGCGGCCAGGAGCTCGCGGTCGTCGGCGGCGGCGACTCCGCGATGGAGGAGGCGCTCTTCCTCACCCGGTTCGCCGACAAGGTGACGGTCGTGCATCGGCGCCCCGAGCTGCGGGCCTCGAAGATCATGCAGGACCGCGCGGAGGCGAACGAGAAGATCGAGTTCGCGTGGAGCCGCGTCGTCGAGGAGGTGCTCGGCGACGGGAAGGTGAGCGGCGTGCGACTGCGCAACGTCGAGACCGACGAGACCGATGACCTCGCCGTGGGGGGCGTGTTCGTCGCGATCGGTCACACCCCGAACACCGCGATCTTCGAGGGCCAGCTCGACATGTCGAGCGGCTACCTCGTGGTGCGTGAGCCGGGGACGCAGACGAACGTCGAGGGCGTGTTCGCCGCCGGCGACGTCGTCGACTCCACCTACCGCCAGGCGATCACCGCCGCGGGGATGGGCTGCAAGGCCGCGATGGACGCGGAGCGGTACCTGGAGGCGCAGGGGCACTGACCCTCCGCCGGGCCTCCGCGCTCTGCCTGCTCTCGATCCTCGTCTGGCAGGGCGGTGCGACGGTCCCGGCCGCCACGCCCGCGAGCGGCGGCGGCGCTCGACCGCCCCCCGCCTACTTCCGGCCCGTTCTGGTCGACGGCATGACCTTCCCCCTCGCACGCACGAGCTGGCGCTCGGTGATCGAGTTCGAGGACGACTGGCACGACGCGCGCTTCCGCCTGATCGACGGCCGGTGGCAGCTCGTCGGGTTCCACGAGGGCGTCGACATCGTCGCCGAGGAGGGAACCCCGGTGCTCTCCGCCTCCCCGGGGAGGGTCGAGGCGACGGGCTGGACCTTCTACTCGGGCACCCGGGTCGGCGTGCGCGGTGACGATGGCCGCTACTACTTCTACGCGCATCTGTCGGCGATCGCTCCGGACATCGCTCCGGGTCGCGCGGTCGAAGCGGGGACGATGCTCGGCGAGGTCGGCAACACCGGCTACGGCCCGCCCGGGTGGACCGACGAGTTCCCGCCGCACCTGCACTTCGGCATCGAGGGCCCCGACGGCTGGATCGACCCCTACCCGCTCGTGAGCCGGTGGTACCGGCGAGCCGCCTCGGCAACGGCCGCCGGCGAGGGGCGGCTCGAGAGCCTCACCGGCGCGGCTCGGGCGCGGGTCGTGGACAGGCTGTATGGCGACCCTGCATAGTGGGAATATCCGAGGGACCGGGCGAGGTTTCACACTCCGAGAGAGCAGTGCGACACCCCGCCGATCCACATCCGTGACGAAGGAGGAACCCAGATGGCCGACGACATCATGACCGCGACCGACGCAGGCTTCGAGCAGGAGGTACTGAAGTCGGAGAAGCCGGTCCTCGTGGACTTCTGGGCCGACTGGTGCGTTCCATGCCACATGGTCTCCCCCGTCGTCGAGGAGATCGGCCGTGAGCAGAAGGAGACCCTGCAGGTCGCCAAGCTGAACGTCGACGACAACCCCGCAACCGCCCAGCGCTACGGCGTGATGAGCATCCCGACCCTCATCCTGTTCAAGGGCGGCGAGGAGCTCGCGAGGGTGGTCGGCGCCCGCCCCAAGGAGTTCATCCTCCAGGAGATCCAGCAGCACGTCGCGGGGTAGCCCGCCCGGCGGCAGTCTTTCCTCGATAGTCCATACTCGCCGGATGAGAGCCTTCCGGCAGGGCGATACGGGCGACGAGATCCGCGACGTCCAGGCCCGCCTCCAGTCCCTCGGCTTCCCGGTCGAGCAGGCCGAGATCCAGGCCGCCCGATTCGGCCCCGCGACCGACCGCGCCGTCCGGGACTTCCAGCAGCGGCGGGGGCTGCTCGCCGACGGCCTCGTGGGCCCGTCGACGTGGGGCGCGCTCGTCGAGGCCGGGTACTCGCTCGGCGACCGGGTCCTGTACCTCCGCTCCCCTCACTTCCGCGGCGACGACGTCCGCGCCCTCCAGCAGCGGCTGAACCCGCTCGGGTTCGATCCCGGCCGCGAGGACGGGATCCTCGGCGAGCAGACGGCCCGGGCGATCAAGGAGTTCCAACGCAACGTGGGGCTGGCGCCCGACGGCATCGTGGGGACCACCACCTGGGAGGCGCTCGAGCGCATCCAGCCGCGCGGCGGCGGCATCGGGAGAACGGGGGTCCGTGAGACCGAGGCCCTGCGTGAGGCGGGCTCGCTGGCCGGCAGGCTCGTCGCGCTCGACGCCGGCCACGGACCCGGCGACCCCGGCGCGGTCGGACCGGGCGGCCTCATCGAGGCCGAGGCCACCTATGCGCTCTGCGAGCGGCTCGCCGAGGAGCTGCGCGAGCGAGGAGCGAAGCCGGTCCTGCTGCGCGAGCCCGGGGAGGACCTCCCGTCGGAGGAGCGGGTCGCCCGGGCCGGCGAGAGCGGCGCCGACGCCCTCATCAGCATCCACATGGGGAGCCACGGCGACCCGGCCGCCGAGGGGGCTTCGTGCTACTACTTCGGCCGCGAGGGCTCGGTCTCGGTGGCGGGACGGGCGCTCGCCGAGATGGTGCAGGAGCACCTGATCGCCCTGGGGATGAAGGACGGTCGAACGCACCCCAAGACCTACCCGCTCCTCCGTGAAACCCCCATGCCCGCCGTCCACGTCGAGCCGTGCTTCATCACGAACCCGAGGGAGGAGCGAATCCTCTCCGAAGGACGGCTCCCCCACGAGCTGGCCGTGGCGATGGCCGAGGCGCTCGAGGGGTTCTTCGCAGGGCGGGCCGCCGAGGTCTGATCAGGTCGCGGGCAGCGCGGCCGCGGCCGTGTGGCGGGCCTCCGCCGGCGCCGCGGCTTCCCACAGATCGAGCCGGAGGAGCGGCACCTCGGCATCCTCGCGAACCACCGTGAAGCGGTTCGCCTCGAGGAACGCGGCCGGCAGGACCCAGCCGCCCTGCCACGTCCGCTCCCCCAGCGACTCGAGCGCGCGGAACCCGCGGCCGGCGGCGTCACGACCGACCGACCGCAGCATCTCGGTCCCCAGCTTGCGGCCTCGGCGCTTGCGGACGACGTAGCAGTACGCGAGATACAACGCATCGGCCGACACCCGCCCGCACCGATAGGACGCGAGCCGAGGGAAGAGCGACGCCGGGGCGAACTGCGCGAACGCGACCGCCCGCTCGTCCTCGACCATGACCTTCCCGCAGGGGCCCCACTCCAGAAGGGTCGAGGAGAACCACTCCTCCTTGTGCAGCTCGGGATCGACGCCGCCGACGTCGGGGTCGAGCTCCCAGAAGACGCTGCCACGCACCTCGCCGGGCAGGAGGTGGAGGTTGTCGAGGGACACGTCGGCGATGCTGCGGGACATGCTCAGGCGTGGCGCCGGGACGACGCCGCCAGGAGCGAGAGACCGAGCAGCGCGCCCAGCGCGGCCGCCAGCGCGGCGCGTGCCCCCTCGCTCACTGCGGTGGTGGCTCCGTGCCGGACCGCCGGGCGGCGACCACGATCATCTCGACGATGCGGGCGAGGTCGTCCTCGGAGCCGAACTCGACGATGAGCTTCCCCTTCCGCCTGCCGAGCTGGAGGCGCACCCGTGTTGCGAGCGCATCGGACAGGAGCTCCTCGACCTCGGCCGCCCTCGGGTCGGGCTCGCGCGGCGCGCGGCGCGCGGGCGCCGAGGTGTCCCCGTCGCGGTAGGCGGCGACCAGCGCTTCGACGTCCCGGACCGACAGGTCCTCGGCCAGGACCCGGAGCGCGAGGGCTTCCTGCGCCTCGGTGTCGTCAAGCCCCAGCAGCGCCCTGGCGTGGCCCGACGAGAGGCGACCCTCGACGAGCATCCGCTGCACGGTGGCCGGGAGCTGGAGGAGGCGGATGGTGTTGGTGATGTGCGAGCGCGAGTAGCCGAGGCGCTCGCCGAGGGTGTCGTGCGAGACGCCGAGCTCGTCGAGCAGCTCCTGGAAGGCGGCGGCCTGCTCGAGGGCGTTCAGGTCCTCCCGGTGCAGGTTCTCGATCAGCGCCTCGCGCAGGGACTCGGTGTCGTCGGTTTCACGGACGATCGCCGGGATGGTCGCCAGGCCGGCCATCTTGGCGGCCCGAAGGCGCCGCTCCCCCGCCACCAGCTCGTAGCCCCCCTCGCGCAGCCGGACGACGACCGGCTGAAGGACCCCCACCTCGCGGATGGAGCGCGCGAGCGAGGTGAGCGCCTCCTCCTCGAACGCCTCGCGCGGCTGGCGGGTGTTCGGCGCGATCGCCCCGACGGGGATCTCGAGGAGGCCGGTGTCCTCGGTCGCCCCGGGGATCAAGGCCGAGAGCCCCCTGCCGAGCCCGCCTCGCTGCTTGGTCATGTCTCCTCCCTCCGGGCACCCATCGGCCCTCCGACCGGCGCGGCGGCTTCACCCGATGGGGGCGTCTCGACCGGGCCATCGCCCGGGGGCTCGAGCGGAGCCGCCGCGGCGGGGTTCGCCCCGGGGCCCGGGGCGCCACCGGCCGCCTCCGCGGGGCCGAGACCGCCGTCCTGCGCTGCGGCGCTCTCCGAGTCCGGCGTGGGCTCGGTCAGGATGACGTCGGGCAGGTCCCCGGTCGGAAGCGGAGCATCTCCGCCCCTGACCCCCTCCTCCACCTCAGCGGCGAGCTCCCGGTAGGCCTCCGCACCGCGGGAGCTCGGGTCGTAGGTCGTGATCGGCTGCCCGTAGCCGGGGGCCTCGGAGAGCCGCACGGTGCGCGGTATGAGGCTCTCATACACACGAGGCCCGAAGTACCGCTGAACCTCGGCCACGACCTGCTCGGCCAGCTTGGTCCGGGGGTCGAACATCGTGAGCACGATGCCCGAAAGCCTCAACTTGGGGTTGAGGTTCTGTTGGACCAGCCGCACGTTTCGAAGGAGCTGCCCCAGGCCCTCCAGCGCGTAGTACTCGCACTGGATCGGCACGAGGAGCTCCCCGGCGGCTGCGAGGGCGTTGACGGTGAGGAGCCCAAGTGAGGGAGGGCAGTCGATGATGATGAAGTCGTAGTCGGGGGCGAGGTCGGCGATCGCCCGGGTCATCCGCATCTCCCGCGAGAACTGGCTGACCAGCTCGATCTCGGCGCCCGCCAGGTCGATGGTGGACGGGATGGCGAACAGCCCGTCGATCGCGGTCTTCATCACGGCCTCGCGGGGGCCGGACGTCTCGGTGAGGACGTCGTAGGTGGTGATCGCGCGCTCCACGGGCGGGATACCCAGGCCGGTGGACGCGTTGCCCTGAGGGTCCATGTCCACGACCAGCACCCGGCTCCCCCGCTCGGCGAGCGCGGCCGAGAGATTGACCGCTGTGGTGCTCTTGCCGACGCCGCCCTTCTGGTTCGCCACGGCGATGACGCGAGCCCTCGGAGGTGGAGACTCGACCATAGGTTGAGAGTTGCCCGGGAGGGCTGGCTCGGGCGCAGCCGAAGAGGCGACCGGAGGGGAAGCGGCTCCGGCGCCGGGGACCTCGGTGGGGTGCCCCAGCTCTCGGGGATCCTCGGCGCTCACGTACGCGCAATGATAGCGAGTCGCATGGAGGAATCAAGTACCTCGGTCACCCGAAGACTCGCCGGTGGATACTCGACCGATCGGAGGTCCGCCTCCTCCAGAGACGTTCGCCGCCCAAGGAAATAGATCAGCCGCCCACCCGGTCGAAGGAGTGGGGCGGCCGCTTTCCAGGACTCGAGGGGGGGAGCGAAGGCCCGGGCGGTGGCCACGTCGGCCGGCCCGACCTTGCCGGGAAGCTTCTCGACCCGCTCCCCCAAGATCTCCACGTTCGTGAGGCCCAGAGCCTCCACGGCGAGCTCGAGGAAGGCGATCCGTCGACGCATCGGCTCCACGAGCAGGAACCGAATGCCCGGTAGCGCGATGGCGAGCACCACGCCGGGGAGGCCGGCGCCGGAGCCCAGATCGAGCGAAAGCCGGTCCGCGGCCTCGAACGCGGTCGCCGCGGCGAGGGAGTCCAGCAGGTGGCGCTCGTAGATCCGATCAGCGTCGCCTTCTGAGACGAGGCCGAGAGGCACCGCTTTCCGCGTGAGGAGATCGTGGAAGCGTTCGAGGACGCGCGCCTGCTCGTCGGTGAGGGGAACCCTCAGCCGCTCGGCGTCCCGTTTCACGTGAAACGAGACGCCGGCTGGTTTCACGTGGAACCGCGCCCCCGGGTCCGGATCACCACGCGCCGTTCGGGCTCCTCGCCCTCGCTGGCGCTCTCCATGCCGCCGACCGACGCCACCGCATCGTGCACGATCTTGCGCTCGTACGGGCTCATCGGCTCCATGCGCTGGGGCTTCCCGGTCTTCTTGGCACGCTCGGTGGCCTCCTGCGCCCGCTCGACCAGCTGGGCGCGCCTGCGCTTCCGGTAATCCTCGACGTCGACGACCACGCGGCAGCGCTCGCCCGTCTTGCGCTGAACGGCCCCGCGAAGGATGTCCTGGATGGAGTCGAGGGTCTGGCCGTGCCGGCCGATCAGGATCCCCATCTCGTCTTCGTGTCCGATCCCCACGATATCCACATAGGTGGTTCCGTCGACCTCGTTCACGTCGACGTCGGCGTGGAAGCTCATGCGGTTCACGAGCCCGGCGACGAAATCGACGGCGAACTCCGCCTGCTCCGCGGGGGCCGTCTCTCCCCGGGCGCGCACGCGGACGACCGCGCCCTTCGAGCCCAGGCCGAGCAGGCCTCCGCGGGACTCCTGAACGATCTCTACCTCGGCCTCCTGCTCGGAGATGCCGAGCTCCGCCAGGGCGGCCTCGAGGGCCTCCTCAACGCTTGCGGCGCTTTTTTCTACTTCTCGCATTCTTGCTCCCCGACCGCTGCGGTGGCTGCTGCGGCTTCGCTGGCTCGGTGTCCTTTGACTTCGGCTGTTCCTTCACAACTCTCGACTGTCCCTTGAGGCTAGCGCTCCCGCGCATCGGGGCCGCGGCCGCCTGCTCGCGTGACCGCAGCATGAAGTGCTGCTGCCCGACCTGCCAGAGGTTGGTGGTCACCCAGTAGACGAGGACCCCCGCGGGGATGCTCAGCGAGATGAACCCAAGGAAGATCGGCATGATCCGCCCCATCATCTGCATCTGAGGCGCGCCCCCCTGAGAGGAGCGCTGCATCTGCTTCGTCTGGTACCAGGTCGTGAGCACCATCAACGCGATGAGCCCGTAGTAGCCGATCAGCAGGGGCCCGCCGGCCTTCGTGCCCGGCGGCGCGCACGTCCGGATCTGGTCCTCCGAGGTCACCTGGGTCGCCCCGCACGACAGATGCAGGCCCAGGAATTGGGCGCGGTCCTCCACGATGTCCTCGAACAGGTCGCTGTCTGGAGGCAGATGCTTCGAGCCGACCGTCGACTGGCAGGAGAAGAACCTGCCCCCGTCCTCCTCGTCCTCGGCAGGCACACAGGCGGTGAACAGGTTCCGGACCTCCAGGCCATCGACGTCGGCCGGCCACAGCACCTCGAAGGTGTCGTCCTGCTCCCCATCCTGGTCGGTATCGCAGACCACCTGGGCAGGCGGGAGCTCCTCGGTGGAGCGCTCGCCCGGGACCCAGCAGAAGACCTCCTTGTTGCCCAGGTACGACGCCGGGAACTCGTTCACCGGGGCGGCCGAGACCGGGATGGTGGCCCGGAGCACCGAGAACAGCGCGATGAAGATCGGGAACTGCAGGACGAGCGGCAGGCAGCCACCCAGCGGGTTGACCTTGTGCTCCTTGTAGAGCTTCATGGTCTCCTCGCTGACCTTCTGCCGGTTCCCCTTGTACTTCTGCTGGATCGCCTTCAGCTGGGGTTGGATCTTCTGCATCTCGTGCATCGAGCGGGTCTGCTTGATGGTGAGGGGGAGCAGGAGGACCCGGGCGGTGATCGTCAGCAGGATGATGGCGACGCCGTAGCTGGGGATGACGTCGTAGAAGAAGCCGAGCGCGGAGCCGAGGGCCTTCAGCAGCGCGTCCCACATGGGCTCAGCCCTCGCCTTCGTATGATGTCTTCATACTCTTTCGGCTCCAGGTGCCGCGTGTGGGGACCGGGTCGAGCCCGCCGGCGGACAGCGGGCTGCACCGGGCCACCCTGGCGATGGCGAGCGCCGAGCCCTTGAGGGCTCCGTGGGTCCGGATCGCCTCCTGCGCGTAGGAGGAGCAGGACGGATGGAAGCGGCACCGGCCGCCGAAGGCCCCGCCGAAGAACCCTCGGTAGGCGGCGAGCAGCCCGAGCAGCACCGCGCGGAGCGGCCACCCGAGCACCCGCAGGATCCGGCTGAATGTCATCGTCGCTACGCTTCCCCCACGGCCTCGGCGATCTCGCCCTCAACCTGGCCGGTCTTCGCTCCTCGGATCTCCGGCCTCGCCACGAGCACGGCCCGGTATTCCTCGGCCAGTCGCGGGGCGAGAGCCCTCCATGCCTCCCGGAGGACGCGGCGCGCCCGGTTCCGCACGACCGCGCCGCCGACCCGGCGTCCTGCGATCACGGCGAAGCCCGGATCTCCGGCCGCGGGCGCTAGGTACACTATCACTCGCCTGGTCTTGAGCGGCCGCCCGCCTCGGACGGCCTGGATCTCGCGGCGGGCGAGGCTACGCGCTGAGACGCGCCCGGCCCTTCGCCCGTCTCCTGGCAAGGATCGCGCGCCCCGACCTCGTTCGCATCCGCGTTCGGAAGCCGTGCCGGCGCTTCCTGCGCCGTCTGCTTGGTTGATACGTACGCTTCATAAGCGGCCGCGATTATACGCGCGCGGGTCCCGTTCGGTCTAAAGCGACAGGAACCGGGATTCGTGGCGGTTTCACGTTGCCTCGCCGAACGGGCCGGTGCTATCCTTCACAACGCTTCTCCGGGGCCGCCGATGGGCGGCCCCGACGCGCTTCCCCAGCGGATATCACACATGTGGAAAGTGTCTGTGGATAACTCTCCAGCAACGACGGAAGCGCCAGGCCTCACGACCATCTGGTCCGAGGCTGCCGAGCGCATCCGTCAGGAGGTCACTCCCGGCACCTACGACATGTGGTTCGCCGAGCTCCGGCCCCGGGAGCTGAACGAGGAGCTCCTCGAGATCGGCGCCTCCTCAGACTACGTTCGCTCCTGGGTCCAGGCGCGACACCTCGGTCTCATCACCCGCATGGTGAGCGAGGCGGCCGGCCGTGACCTCGATGTCCGGATCGTCGTCGAGGAGCGGACCGCGACCAAGGACCGGCTCGAGATCGACGCCCCCCGGCCCCCCGACCCCGCGGCGCGCCAGCTCCCCCCGGCGCTCCCGACGAAGTACACCTTCGACACGTTCGTGCTCGGCCCGTCGAACCGCTTCGCGCACGCGGCGGCGATGGCCGTCGCCGAGGCGCCGCCCTCCAAGGCGTACAACCCCCTGTTCATCTACGGGGGAGTGGGCCTGGGAAAGACCCACCTGCTCTACGCGATCGCCAACCACATGACCAGGCTCATCCCGGGCCTGCGCGTCACCTACGTGACCTCCGAGGCCTTCGTCACCGAGTTCATCCGCGCCATCCGCGACCGCCAGGGCTACCAGTTCCAGCGCCGATACCGCGACGTCGACGTGCTGCTGATCGACGACATCCAGTTCCTGGCCGGCAAGGAGGAGACCCAGACCGAGTTCTTCCACACGTTCAACGCGCTCCACGGCGCGGAGAGCCAGATCGTGGTCGTGTCGGACCGCCCCCCGCAGGAGCTCTCCGGGCTCGAGGAGCGGCTTCGGAACCGGTTCCGCTGGGGGCTTTGCGTGGACGTTCAGCCGCCCGACCTCGAGACGAGGATCGCGATCCTTCAGAAGAAAGCCTTCCGCGACCACATGGACGTGCCCGACGACGTGATGCACTTCATCGCCGACAAGTTCGACTCGAACATCCGAGAGCTGGAGGGGGCACTGCTTCGCGTGGGGGCCTTCGCATCGCTGTCGAACAAGTCCATCGACCTCGCGCTCACCCAGCGCGGCCTCGAGGGCCTCCTGCCGCAGTCGGGCCAGGAGATCCCACCGGAGCTCATCCTGGAGGCGACGGCCCGCTACTTCGGGTTCCGGCGCGAGGACCTCTCCTCGAAGTCGCGCTCCCGCCCGCTCACGAACGCCCGGCACATCGCGATGTACCTCCTGCGCGAGCTGTCGCCGCTCTCGCTCATCAAGATCGGCGAGCTGCTCGACCGCGATCACTCCACGGCCCTGCACGGCATCAACCGCATCCTCAAGCTCATGCCCGAGCGCGGCTCGATGTACACGCAGGTCCAGGAGCTGACCAAGAACATCCAGTCGGAATCGCGTGGGATCCGTTGAGGAAAGCGGTGAACAACTCCGCCCGGGGCTGCATCGGGCCCGGGGTAAGGTCCGCCCGCCCACCGCGTGTCCACATCCCGTCACCATGTCAGACCCCCCCGCTACGCTGGGGGAAGCCATGGTTGTCCACACGTTCCACAGGGCCTACTGCTTCTGCTCGTATAGATCTCCCCAACGTCGAAGGAGGTGAGGTGTGAAATTCCGTGCTGAGCGCGACGCGTTCGCCGAGGCGCTTCAGACCGCCCAGCGAGGCGTGTCCACGCGACCCGGCATCCCCGCCCTGACGGGCGTGCAGATCACCGCCGACGCCGAGGGACTTCGCCTGGTCACGACCGACCTCGAGGTGACGACCGAGGTCCGGCTCGCGGTCGAGGTGGCCGAGGAGGGCACCGCCCTGGTGCCGTCCCGGCTGATCGCCGACATGGTGAAGTCGCTGCCGCCCGACGCCGTCGAGTTCGAGGCCGACTCCTCCCAGGCGCGCATCTCGTGCCGGAGCTTCGAGGGGACGATCCGCTGCCTCGCGGCCGAGGACTTCCCGATGCTCCGGGAGCCCGAGGGGGTGAAGATCTCGGTCGAGGGCCAGGCGTTCTCGTCGGCCGTCGGCCAGGTGGCCAAGGCGGCGTCGCGAGACGAGGCGCGGCCCATCCTGACCGGGGTGCTCCTCGAGGCGAACCGCGAGGGCCTCACGATGGCGGCGACCGACTCCTACCGGCTCGCGGTCCGCGAGCTCTCGGCGACCGGCGACGGCGAGGCGAAGTCGCTGGTGCCCGAGCGGGCCCTGTCCGAGATCGGCCGGGCCGCCGGCGCCGAGGAGAAGGGCGAGGTCCAGATCGTGCTGGGGGACTCGCAGGCCGTGTTCGCCGTGGGGGGTCTGCGGCTGACCTCGCGCCTCATCGAGGGGGAGTTCCCGAACTACCGGCAGCTCATCCCCGAGCCGGGCGGCAGCAAGCTGACCGCCACCCGTCAGGACCTGCTCGAGGCGGTCCGCCGCGTCGGCCTGCTCGCGCGCGAGAACACCTCGATCAAGATGGAGCTCAACGCGCTCGGGGCTCGGCTGCTCTCGTCCTCGCCCGACCTGGGGGGAGCGATCGAGGCGGTCGAGGCCTCCTACGAGGGCGACGAGCTGACCGTCGCGTTCAACCCGGGCTACCTCGCCGACGGGCTGGCGGGGGTCACCGGCGATCGCGTGTTCGTGGAGGTCCGCGACGGCCTGAAGCCGGCGGTGCTCCGGGGCGAGGGCGACGAGTTCACCTACCTGGTGATGCCGGTTCGCCTTCCCGCGTCGGCGTCGGTGGGCTAGCGGCGGCAGTCGCGGCCGAGCGATGCGCCTCCTGTGGGTGTCGCTCCGCGATTTCCGCAACCACCGCGAGACCGAGCTCGAGGTCCCCGGGGGGATCGTCGCGCTCGTGGGGCCGAACGCGCAGGGCAAGACGAACGCCCTGGAGGCGGTGCACTACCTGGTGAGCCTGTCCTCGCCACGGACCTCGTCGGACCAGCCCCTCATCCGCGAGGGCGCCGCGTCGGCGTTCCTCCGCGGCGAGGTCGAGACGGAGGGCGGGAAGGTGCTCGTCGAGGTGGAGATCAGGCCGTCGGGGGCGAACCGCGTGCAGGTGAACCGGTCGCCGGTGCGGCGGAAGCGCGACGTGCGCTCGCGCGTGCGGAGCGTCCTGTTCCTGCCCGAGGACCTCGCGATCGTGCAGGGCGACCCCGACGAGCGGCGGAGGTTCATGGACGAGTCGGTCGTGTCGCTCTGGCCGCCGCGCGATGCCGAGCGGCGCAGCTACGACCGCGCCCTGCGACAGCGCAATCGGCTGTTCAAGGAGGGGGAGGGGCTGCCCGCCTCGCTCGAGGCGTGGGACGAGGAGCTGATCGCGCACGGCGTGGCCGTCACGGCCGGCCGGCGCGACGCGGTGGCGCGGATCGCCGGCCGGGCGGGCGACGCGTACGAGGCCATCTCCGGCGATCGGCTGGTGATTCGCTACCGGCCCTCGATCGAGGGCGACGACCTCGAGGCCTCCTTCCGCGAGGGCCTCGCGGCGCGCCGACAGGACGAGCTCGTGCGTCGGACCACCCTGGTGGGGCCGCATCGCGACGAGCTGGAGCTCGCGGTGGGCGAGCGGACCGCCCGGCGGTTCGCGTCGCACGGCGAGTCCTGGGCCGCCGCGATCTGCCTGCGGCTCGGACTGGCGCGGGCGCTCGAGGCCGAGATCGGCGAGCCGCCGCTGCTGCTGCTCGACGATCCGTTCTCCGGCGTCGACCCCCAGCGGCGGCGCCGCCTCACCGCGGAGCTCGAGCGCGGGGGGCAGACCCTGCTCGCGATCCCGGACGACGTGCAGGTGCCGGCGAGCGCGACCGTGTGGCGGGTGTCGGGGGGGACGGTCGGTGCCTGAGGAGCCGAAGCGCCGAGACGGCGCCGGCATCGGCGAGGTCGTGCGGCACCTCCTCGAGGGTGGCGTGTGGCGGCGGGGCATCGCGCTCGGCCGGCTCGCGCGGGGGTGGGACCGGGTGGTCGGGGACCGGCTGGCGAAGGAGTGCCGGCCGCTCGGCCTCGAGAAGGGCGGGCTGCTCGTGGGGGCGTCGTCCGCGGCCTGGGCGGCCCAGATCGGGTTCCTCGAGCGCGAGATCGCATCGAAGGCCAACGAGGTGCTTGGGAGCGCGGATGTGAAGTCGGTTCGAGTGGTGGTCGAGGGGCCGTCGCGGGGAGGGGGCCGGGGGCCCCGGTGATATAATCCTGTGTGTAGGTGACCCCGCAGCAGACCCTTCCTGCGACGGACTTTATCTAGGCATGGACTGAGCACGACGGAGGCGACGTGGCAAAGGCCCCATCCAGGCCGAAACAGACAACCAGCAAGGCGCCCGCAGCCAAGCGATCGGCGTCGCGCGCGAAGCCGGGGTCGTCGAGCTATACCGCCGCCGACATCACGATCCTCGAGGGCCTCGAGGCGGTTCGCAAACGCCCCGGGATGTACATCGGGTCCACGGGTCCGCGGGGCCTCCACCACCTCGTCTACGAGGTGGTGGACAACGCGATCGACGAGGCCCTGGCCGGGCACTGCACGAAGATCCGCGTCGCGATCCAGAAGGACGGCTCGGTCCGCGTCGAGGACAACGGCCGCGGCATCCCCGTCACGCCCATCCCCCGGTCGAAGGACCGGCGCCCCGCCGTGGAGGTGGTCCTGACCACGCTCCACGCCGGCGGGAAGTTCGACGGCAAGTCCTACGCGGTCTCCGGCGGCCTCCACGGCGTCGGCGTGTCGGTGGTCAACGCGCTGTCCAGCCGCCTCGACATCGAGGTGATGCGCGACGGCGCCACGTGGACGCAGAGCTACGAGCGCGGGAAGCGCCTCACCAAGCTGAAGAAGGGCGCGGCGACCAAGCGGTCGGGGACCATCGTCACCTTCTGGCCCGACGCCGAGGTCTTCGAGGAGACCGATTTCAAGCGCGAGCTGCTCGCCGAGCGGTTCCAGGAGCTCTCGTTCCTCACCGGTGGGGTCGAGATCACGTTCGTCGACGAGCGCGAGCGGACGGTCTGGGAGGAGGTCTACAAGGCGAAGGGCGGGCTGGCCGACTTCGTGAAGCACCTCAACCAGTCCAAGGACGTGATCCACTCGCGGATCATCCACTTCATCGGGAAGGCCGCCGCCGCCGAGGTCGAGGTGGCCATGCAGTGGAACGCCGGCTACTCGGAGTCCCTGCACTCGTTCGCCAACACCATCAACACCCACGAGGGCGGGACGCACGAGGAGGGGTTCCGGAAGGCGCTCACCAACGTCATCAACCGCTACGCCCGGGCGAAGGGCCTCCTCAAGGAGAAGGACGAGAACCTGCAGGGCGAGGACGTCCGAGAGGGGCTCACCGCGATCGTGTCGGTGAAGCTCCGCGACCCGCAGTTCGAGGGGCAGACGAAGACGAAGCTCGGCAACACGCCGATCCGCTCGCTCGTCGAGACCACGATGAACGAGCACTTCAAGAACTGGCTCGAGGAGTCGCCGGGCCCGGCCAAGCGCATCTTCCAGAAGGGCGAGCAGGCGGCCAAGGCGCGGATGGCCGCGCGCCAGGCGCGCGACCTGACCCGGCGCAAGGGCCTGCTCGACTCCTCGCTCCCCGGAAAGCTCGCCGACTGCCAGCTGACCGACCCGGATGTCTGCGAGCTGTTCATCGTCGAGGGCGACTCGGCCGCCGGGCCGGCCATCCAGGGCCGCGACCCGGCGTACCAGGCGATCCTGCCCATCCGCGGGAAGATCCTGAACGTCGAGCGGGCGCGCCTGCACAAGGTCCTCGAGAACAAGGAGATCCAGGCCCTCATCACCGCGATCGGGACCGGGATCGGCGAGGAGGAGTTCAACCCCGAGAAGACCCGGTACGGCAAGATCGTCGTGCTCACCGACGCCGACGTCGATGGCGCCCACATCCGCACGCTGCTGCTCACGTTCTTCTTCCGGCACATGCGGGCGCTCATCGAGCGGGGGAACATGTTCATCGCCCAGCCGCCGCTGTACCGCGTGACCGTCGACGGCAAGCCCCGCTACCTGTTCTCCGACCGCGAGCTCGACGCGGTCCGCAAGACCAACGGCAAGAAGGAGATGCCGGTCCTCCGCTTCAAGGGCCTCGGCGAGATGAACCACGAGCAGCTCTGGGAGACCGCGATGAACCCCGAGCAGCGCACGCTCCTGCGGGTCACCCTCGAGGACGCCGCCGCCGCCGACCGCATCTTCACCGTGCTCATGGGCGAGGACGTCGAGTCCCGTCGCCAGTTCCTGCAGGAGAACGCCAAAGATGCGTTCGTCGACGTCTAGCGCATGGCTCAGGTAGAGGAGCGGTTCGAGCCGCGCGACATCGAGGAGGAGATCAAGGCCTCCTTCCTCGACTACGCGATGTCGGTCATCGTCGGGCGCGCCCTGCCCGACGCGCGCGACGGCCTGAAGCCCGTCCACCGCCGCATCCTCTGGGCGATGTTCGAGGACGGGCTCCGCCCCGACCGGCCCACCCGCAAGTCGGCCACCGTCGTCGGTTCGGTCATCGGCCGGTACCACCCCCACGGCGACCAGGCGGTCTACGACGCCATGGTCCGCATGGCCCAGGACTTCTCACTGCGCTACCCCCTCGTCGCCGGCCAGGGCAACTTCGGCGACATCCAGGGGCATCCAGCTGCCGCATACCGCTATACCGAAGCGCGGCTCGACCCGCTGGCGATGGAGCTGCTGCGGGACATCGAGAAGGAGACGGTCGACTTCATCCCGAACTTCGACGGGAACCACGACGAGCCGCTCGTCCTCCCGGCCCGGTTCCCGAACCTGCTCGTCAACGGGTCTGCCGGGATCGCGGTCGGCATGGCGACGAACATCCCGCCCCACAACATCGCCGAGGTGATCGACGGGACCCTCGCGATGATCGACAACCCGAACATCACCGCCGTCCAGCTCATGAAGCACATCACCGGGCCCGACTTCCCGACCGGCGGCTTCATCATGGGCAAGGACGGCATCAGGGACGCGTACACGACCGGGCGCGGGTCCATCCGGATGCGCGCGAAGGTCACCATCGAGGAGGACTCCAAGGGCCGCCAGCGACTGGTGGTGACCGAGGTGCCGTACCAGGTGAACCCGGGCCGGGTCGCCGAGAAGATCCAGGAGCTCGTCAACCAGCGGCGCCTCACCGAGGTTCCCCTCAAGGGCGGCGTGCGAAACGAGTCCAGCGGCCGCGGTGGCATGCGCATCGTCGTCGACCTGAACCGCGGCGCGAACCCGCAGATCGTCCTCAACAAGCTGTACAAGCACACGCAGCTGCAGGAGAGCTTCGGCGTGATCATGCTGGCGCTCGTCGACGGCGTGCCGCGCACGCTCAAGCTCGACGAGGTCATCCGCCACTACATCGAGCACGAGCTCGAGGTCCTGACCAGGCGCTCGAAGTTCGAGCTGCGGAAGGCGGAGGAGCGCGATCACATCGTCGAGGGGCTGCTCATCGCGCTCTCGAACCTGGACGCGGTCATCAAGATCATCCGCGGGTCAACCGACGCCGACGAGGCGCGGACCAAGCTCATGCGCCGCTTCAAGCTGTCGGAGATCCAGGCGAACCACATCCTCGACATGCCGCTCCGCCGGCTCACCCAGCTCGAGCGCGAGAAGCTGGAGGAGGAGCACCGCGAGCTGCAGGCCACGATCAAGCGCCTGAAGGCTCTCCTCAAGGACCCGAAGAAGATCCGCGCGCTCCTCAAGCAAGAGCTCAGCGAGATCCGCGAGAGGTACGCGGACGGGCGGCGCACCGAGATCCGCCCCGACGAGGGCGAGATCGACATCGAGGACCTGGTGGCGAGGCAGGATGTCGTCATCACGGTCACCCGGGCCGGCTACGTGAAGCGGATGCCGGTCGAGACCTACCGCACGCAGGGCCGCGGCGGCCGGGGCGTGCGGGGCGGCAACCTCAAGGAGGAGGACATCCCCTCCCACGTGTTCACGACGACCACGCGGCACTGGCTCCTGTTCTTCACGAACACCGGGAAGGTCTACCGCGTGAAGGTCTACGAGGTGCCCGAGGCATCGCGGACCGCGCGCGGCATCTACGCGGCCAACCTCCCCGGGGTCTCCATCTCGGGCGAGGAGCGCATCGCCGCGGTGCAGGCCATCTCCGACTACGACGCCGCGAAGTACGTCCTGTTCGCCACGAAGAAGGGGATGATCAAGAAGACCGAGCTGGCCCAGTACGACTCGTCGCGCACGGGGCTGGCCGCGATCAACCTGCGCAAGGGCGACGAGCTGATCCGGGTCCGCCTCTCCGACGGCAAGGAGGACGTGCTGCTCGTCTCCCGCGGCGGCAAGGCGATCCGCTTCCCCGACAAGGCGGTGCGCGCGATGGGCCGGCAGGCGGCCGGCGTCATCGGCATGCGGGTGGGCCCGCGCGACGAGGTGATCACCATGACCCTGGCCGCGAAGGACCACGACCTCGTCACCGTCACAGAGATGGGGCTCGGCAAGCGGACCCCGATCGCCGAGTACCCCACGAAGGGCCGCGGCGGCCAGGGCGTCATCACCCACAAGCTCACCCCCAGGACCGGGAAGGTCGCGGGCGCCTTCATGACCGGGCCCGACCAGGACGTCTTCGTGATCTCCAGCTCGGGCGTGGTGATCCGCGTGCCGGCGGCGAGCTTCCGCAAGACCGGCCGCCCCAGCCAGGGCGTGAAGATCATGAAGCTCGAGCCGAAGCAGAAGATCGCCGCCGCCGCGCCGGTCATCACCGAGGCCGCCGAGGAGTCGTGAGCGTCGGGGCATGGGTCGCCGCCGCCTCGGCCGGCGTCGCCGTGCTCCTGGCGATCCCGCTGAGGCGCAGCCTGCCCGCGCCGCTCATCGCGCTGGCGCTGGCCCTGGCGGGGGCCGCGCTGGCGGTCGGGGGCATGCTGGTCAGGACGAACCCGTCAACCGGTGAGGTCGCGTTCGCCGCGCTCCTTTTGGCCGTGCTCGTCCCCGCGCACGTCCGGATCGTGCTCGGCCCGTTCGGCCCGGGTGCTCGGGAGGGCGAGGCGTAGCAGGTAGACTGTCGCGGTCTGAAGGAGACCCATGGCCACCGTCAGAGAACGCCCCCAACCCAAGCCCACGAGAGCGGCTGCAGCCACGCCGGCTCGCCGCCCCGCCCCCCGGCGGATCAAGGTGGCCGTCCGGCGCGTCAGCCCCTGGTCCGTCCTGAAGTTCTCGCTCGTCTTCTACCTCTGCCTGATGCTCGTCGTCGTGATCGGCCTGTCCATCCTCTTCTTGGTGGTGGACGCGCTCGGCATCATCGACTCGGTCGAGGAGTTCATGTCGTCGCTGTGGGAGGCGAACTTCGAGGTGAACTCCGGGTTCCTCCTGCGGATGCTGGTCCTGATCGGCATCATCTCGGTGGCGCTGTGGTCGGCCCTCACCGTGTTCGTGGCCTTCCTCTACAACCTCATCGCCGACCTCGTCGGCGGCATCGAGGTCACCCTCCAAGAGCGCCGCTGACCGGCGCGCGGCCCGCGTCCGCCCGCATTGACGGTCTCTGCCGGCCACGGGTACGCTTCGTCCCCCGGGGCCTGTAGCTCAGGCGGTTAGAGCGCACCCCTGATAAGGGTGAGGCCGGTGGTTCAAGTCCACCCAGGCCCACTGGGGGCGGAGACGAAGGAGGAGCGATGGGGGAGGAAAAGAAGGGCAAGAAGAAGTTCTTCCTCTGGGCGGCGATCCTGGCCGGCGTCGGGGCGTTCGTTGCCCTGTTCCGGCGGCGGAAGAGCCGTGGTGTCGAGGAGAGCGAGTGGCAGGAGCTTCCTCCGGCGGAGGGCAGCTGACCATCGCTCGGAGAAGAACGTCGAACCGGCCCCCTCGGGGGCCGGTTCTTCGTTTCGGGGGGCGTCAGGAGGAGGGGCGGGTGATCGGGCCGGTGAGCCGCATCGTGTCGGGCCGCGAGCTCGGGTGCATCGCGCGCGCGCGAGCCCGTGAGCGCGACTCGGTGAGGCGGGCCCGCGCCGTGCGCTCGCGACCGGCGAGCGTGTCGTCGTGGCCCTCCCAGGCCGCCAGGGCGTCCTTCAGGAGGCGGTCGCGCTGCATCTGCGCGCGGGTGAGCGTCTCGAGCCCGGGCGGCGGTGAGACGAGCGCGCCGGGCGTGCACTCCGCGACCACGTAGGGCCGGCCGGGGGAGGCGAGCTGGGTGCGGGCGACGATGTAGCTTCGCTCGTCGGGTGTCGCGATCCGAAGGTGGCGGGCGCTCATGGCTGGAATCATCGGCGAAGCGGGGCAAAGAACTCCATAGCACCGAAGGAGCATCTTTCCGGCCACCCGGGATGACCGGTACCCACTAGTCAGTTCGGACTAGCGGATAGTCAGGATGGGCTCCCGCAGATGCCGGGGTTCAGGCAGGCGGGGGCGTGGCCGGTGGCGGAGTGGCCGGTGACGGAGGCGCGACGGGCGGGGGAGCGGCCTTGGAGGCGCGGCGACGTTTGGCGAAAGCCACGCCGGCGATGCCTCCGCCGAGCGCCGAGAGGGCCCCCGCGAGGACGAGGTAGGAGCCGATCTTCGCCGTGGCCGACAGGGTTCCGGTCGCGAACGCGTTCTCCAGCGCGGCCTTCGCCGCGGTCTCCGAGATCCCGAGCGTCTCCCCGACGTCTCCGGCGGCGTACTGGGTGATGGCGGTCTCCGGGGCGAACGCGGACGCCCCTCCGACGACCGTCAGGATGGCCGCCAGCACGATGACGGTGACCGACCACGCCTTCGCGCCGGTCTCCGGCCCTCTGAGCAGCATGATGACCCCCGAGATCGCGGTGAAGACCCCGATCGCGCTCGCGCCGATGCCCACCGAGAACTCGTTGCCCTTGATCGCGACCGTGCCGCCGGCGCTGGTGAGGTCGAACCAGTCGAGGAAGCCCGCGGCGGCGACCAGCAGCCCCCCCGCCATCGTCAGGATGGCCGGAAGGGTGGGTCGGGCCGGGGTGGTGGCGGTTCCGGCTGCGGAATCCATCGTCGCCGATGATTCCAGCCGCCGAGCCGCGGTGCAAGGAGGCGGGCGGGCTTCAGGACTCGCAGTTGACGACGGTCTCGCCGTTCGTGCAGTGGTCGGTGCCCGGGCCGCCGTCGGTGCCGTCGGTGCCCTCCCCGCCGTCGAGGTCGTCGTTCCCCTCGGGGCTCCCCGGGCCGCCCGGGGAGCCGTCGCCGTACAGGTCGTCGTCGCCGTCCCCGCCCTCGAGCACGTCGTCGCCGTCCCCCCCGAGGATGGGGGCGTCGTCACCTCCGCCGCCCTCGAGGACGTCGATGCCGCGGCCGCCGGTGAGCCGGTCGTTCCCCTCGCCGCCGAACAGCTCGTCGTCGCCCAGCTCGGCGTCGATCTCGTCGTCCCCCGTGTCGCCGAAGAGGCGGTCCTCGCCCGTGTTGCCGTTGATCGTGTCCGCGCCGGGCCCTCCTCGCACGACGCCGTCGCCGTCGCCGTCGTCGAGGAGGTCGTCCCCCGGGCCGCCGGTCAGGAGGTCGTACCCGCGCGCACCGTCGATCGTGTCGGCGTCCTCCTCGCCCGCCAGCGAGTCGTCGCCGCGACCGCCGTTGACGCGGTCGGCGCCCGGCCCGGCGCAGACGCGGTCGTTGCCGCCGAGGCCCCTGATCACATCGTCGCCGCCGAGGCCCACGATGACGTCGTCGCCGGGCGTCCCGGCGAGCGTGTCGCTTCCCGGTGTGCCGACCACGTCGGCGCGCTGGCCGAAGCAGCGCTGGGCCGCGCCCGCCGGCGCGATCGTGGCTTGGGCGATCACCAGCACGATGAGCAGCTTCGTTGTTCGCATCCGTCGGAGCCTACCGGAGCGGAGGCCGGTGCGCCGTCAGGCCGACGCCAGTTCCCCGGGCGCGGCGGGGTCCGGGCGACGAACGCCCGCTCGACGCGCGCGTTGCCCACGGCGCGAGCCGTGGGGTTCCGGCGCGGCCGCCTACAATGTCGCCGAGGGGACGTAGCTCAGTTGGTAGAGCGCCGGCTTTGCAAGCCGGAGGTCGCCGGTTCGACCCCGGTCGTCTCCACGGACCACGCATCAGCGGTGTCCGGGCGTGCGTGACCGAGGCGACCGGTCAGCTCACGCCCAGAGCGTAGAGATGGGCACCGCCCGGACTCGGTCTCCGAGGCTGTAGATGCGGTGCCCCGTGTGGAGCACGAGGCCTGCGACGAACCGGTCGCCCAGCCGCTCGCGGAGCCAGGAGAGGTGTCGGGCGCTCTCACGGTCGGGTGCGGCTTGTGTCTTCACCTCGATCGCGACGATCCCCCGTCCGGCAAGTTCACCGAGAACGTCGATCTCGTGCCGGCCCTGTTCGGTTCTCAGGTGGTAAACGCGCGGACGCGTCGCCGAGACGGCGAGCTCGGCCCGGATCTGCGCCATCACGAACGTGTCGGTGACCCGTCCGAGAAGGTCCCCATCGCGCAGCACCCCGTTCACATCGAGTCGGAGGGTCGCAGCAAGGAGCGCCGGATCGACGAGGTACTGCTTGGGGGACAAGACCAGGCGCTTGAGTCGATTGGAGGTCCATGCCGGGACGGCTTCGACGATCAGCAGATTGGCGAGGAGTCGCTCGTATGCGTTCGCGGTCTTCCGGTTGATACCCGCGGCTTCGAAGAGCGTCTTCTCCGTCACGATGCCGGCCGAGTTCAGCGCGTAGGCCTCGAGATAGCGACGCAGGCGGTTCGGGTCCCGGCCACCCTCCAACTGCGCGGCGTCACGGGTCAGGAGCTGGTCGACATAGCTACCGAGCCACCGCTCCCTCGCGGACTGCGACAGGTGGAGGGCTGCCTCGGGGAAACCGCTGCGGAGAGCCATCTCCACATAGCCTCGGAGGTCGGGCGCATCCGCCGGCACCGTCAACTCGGCGCCGCTCTCAACCCGATCGAAGAACGGTGTCGTCTCGGCGCGGGCGAGCTGCTCTCGAACGGTCAACCCATACATGGGGACTCGGACCACGCGCCCTGTCCCCGGCCAGGTTTCAGCCTCAAGATCGGCGCGCACCGATCCGGTCAGGAGGTAGCGTCCGGGGCTCGGATCCTGATCGACGCTCCGCTTGACCGCTCCGAGCACCTCGGGGACCGCCTGCCACTCGTCGAGCAGCACGGGTTCCTCGAGGGTCCGGAGGGCGGCGTCAGGGTCTGCTCTGAACGCGACTGCCTCGGCCGGCCGGTCGAGCCGCACGATCGTTCTCGCGTAGCGAGAAGCGGTGGTCGTCTTCCCAGTCGCACGGGGTCCCACGATGAGCAGGGCCGGCAACTCCCCGAGTAGCTCCTGGATGAGGCCCTCGACATGACGGGCGTGGTACTCCACCCCGCGACAATACCACTTTCCCGCAGACCGGGCTACCGCTTTTCCGCGTCCTCTGGTACCACTTTCCCACACCTGCCGAACGGTCCGTCGCCCCTGCCTATCGGGACCCGGCCGACCGCAGCAGCTCCCGGACACGTGGCAGCAGCTCGTCCGCCACGTGCTCCGCGGAGAAGTGCGTGTGACCGGGGAGCGAGACGAAGATCGCGGACGGGATCTCCTCGGCCGCCCGTGCGGC
>DASWKG010000028.1:0-1619 GCA_036396755.1 Actinomycetota bacterium | reverse complement strand
CCACGTCCACCGTCGAGGGGTCCAGCCCGTAGTTCGACACGACCGGCGCCACGGTGTCGACCACGACGGTCGTGGTCGCGGCGTCGTTGACGTTGCCCGGCAGATCGGTCGCGATAAGACGCGCGGTGTAGGTGCCGTCGGCAACGACGCTGCCCGAGGAGTCCCTGCCGTCCCAGGTCCAGGAGATCGGCGCGGCGGTCTGCGCGGCCGCCGAACCGGAGCCCGTCGCGACCAGGGTCCCGGAGGCGCTGCGGACCTCGACGTCCCAGTCGGTCGCCGAGAAGTCCCACAGGGTCGCGCTGAAGGTGACCGAGTCCTTGGCCCCGGGGGAGACGCCCGGGGAGATATGGGTTTGCGTGGCCGAGAAGGGCACCGTCAGGACCGGGGCGTCGAGGTCGGCCAGGCGATAGTTCACCTGCAGGTAGGAAGACCATGCGTGCACGGTCGTGCCGGCGGCGGGGCTGACGACGGTGTCCAGCTCGTCGCCGGCGGCCGGGAGCGAATCGACCTCGGCGACCTCGAAGTCGAACGGGGCAGATCCCCCGATCGTGTAGTCAAGGATCGGGGCGGACAGCGCGACCTGGGAAGCCCGCGTGTGGTTGTAGAGGCCGACCGAATAGCTTCCGGTGCCGGTGACGCGCTTGGCCGAGACGGCCCAGGCCCCGGTTGCCTTCGGCACGTTTCGCTGCGGCGCGCGGAAGCGGAAGTTCAGCGGGACGTTCTGGTTCGTGAGGTCGACGTCCACACCGTCAGAGAGCGAGGGGTAATAGCCGACGGTGCGGGCGATCCCGTCGGGATGGCTGCTGGACTGCGACAGCTCCAGGTCGATCGAGGTGATGGTGCCGGTGGGGGCGGCTCCGGAGCAGGAGACTTTTCTGACCTGCGGGCGGTAGACGCCTCCTTTGACGAGCGACAGCACCGATGAATACACCGAGCCGCCGGCGTTCGTCAGCTCGATCTCGGAGTTCGCCACCGCGGCGATCCCGGTCTCCTCGCCGTTGGCGTCGATGATCGCCTTGACCAGGCGCACCTGCAGCCCGCAGGGGGTTCCCGAGGCCCGGAGCTTCACCGAAGGCGCGGGGTCAAAGGCCGGGTGATACGGGCCCGTCCCGTCCTCCTGATAGTCCGCCGGGTAGAGGTAGCTCGCTCCGTCTGAAAGGTCGGTCCAGGAGGAGGAGGTGATCGCCTCGGTGCGTGCGCCCATCGGGAAACGGGCCTGGGTCTTTGCGATCGTGCCGGTTTGCACGAGGCGCAGGGTGGCCTTCTTGATGTCAAGGGTTCCGGGGACGTTTGCGCCGAAGGAACGGGTGAGCCGTACTTCGTCAAGCTCGACATCGGCCGAGGGCCAGGAGAAGCTCGCCGTGCGAACAGAGAACGTCGCGGCGGTCTCGGGAATCGCAACCCAGGCGACGACCGCCCCGGTCGAGGTGCTCAGCGCGACGTTCCAGTAGGAGCCGGGGGCCCCGCTCTGATGCCGGGCGACGACCTCGAAGGTGGCCTGCGGCGCGGGGTCCATCGCGGCCGTGGCGCCGGGAAGGATGCCGCGCTCGATCGGGATCGTGGTGTCGGTGAGGATGCCGGTGCGGGCCTCGGGGAGCACGTCCCAGTTCTGGGTCATC
>DASWKG010000027.1:0-12285 GCA_036396755.1 Actinomycetota bacterium | reverse complement strand
CGACACCGACCCCGCCTCGGCGACGATCCGGATCCTCGACAACGAGGAGTCCGGCGGCGTCCCGCCCTCGACGAAGTTCCATCACCCGCGTCATCGTCTGCACTACGAGCGCGGCGACTACCGGCTCCGCGAGTTCCACGTCTTCGCGAACGACGACGGCGAGGTGGCAGGCGTCGAGCTGGCGCTCCGGCGGAACCAGGGGGACGGGAGCTGCGCCTGGTTCAGCGGGAAGCGATTCGTCCGGGGCGCGTGCGCGGCGAAGCGGTGGCTCGACACCGACTACTACCCCGACCTCGATTGGTACTACTACCGGATGGACGAGCTGAAGCCGAGCGTCGGGAGCTCGATCAAGAGCTACACGGCGTTCGCCAGAGGGACCGACGGGGCCGGCAACGTCGAGCGCAAGCTCGAGGTGGGCCGGAACGCGAACACCTTCGAGGTCGAGAAGCGCTGACGTTCCGAGAACGGTGAGGGCCCCCGCGGATGATCCGCGGGGGCCCTCGATGCGTTTCGGGTGTTGTTAGACGCGGCCCTTCTCGCAGCCGCGGCCCTCGGTGTCGCGGCCGCCGCCGCCCACGCACTTGTCGCCCTGGCCGGGGCCGCCGGTGAGGGTGTCGCGCCCGGCCTGGCCGAAGATGCGGTCCGTGCCGCCGCCGCCCTTGAGGGCGTCGTTGCCGGCCCCTCCGCAGACCAGGTCGTTGCCGCTGATCGCGCGCACGGTGTCGTCACCGCCGCCCGCCGCGATGACGTCGCGCTGCGGCGTGCCGACGAGTGTGTCGTTGTTGTTCGTGCCCTCGATGGTGGCGCGCTTGCCCTTGCAGGTGAGGCCCGAGCCGCCGGTGAGCGCGATCGTCTTCTCCTGCGTCTGCGGGTTCAGGTGACCCAGGGTCTGCGCCCCGCCGACGGCGGGGTCGTCGAGCCGCCAGGTGATGAGCCCGCGGGTGATGTCGCCCTCGTAGATGATCCCGTCGTACCAGTAGGTCGACCAGTCACCGCCGAGCTGCTGGGGATCCAGCGGGGCGGGGTCGGCGTGCGCGATGTCGACCGCGTTCGCCGGGTCGGTGAAGTCGACGACCCAGGTTCCCGCCTGGTAGTTGCCGCTGACCAGGATGTTCTTCCGGGCCGACGGCACGGTGTTGAAGTTGTGGATCGTGCAGTTCTCGGAGGCCTCCTGGGGCTTGGGGAGCACCCAGCGGCCGACCTCCTCGCCGTCCGCGGCGTTGAAGAAGAAGATGGTGCGGAGTCGCTCGTCGTCGGCCTCCTCGCAGGCGGCGTCGCTGCCGCCGCCCGGCTCGTGGCCGAAGATCGCGATGGAGCCGTCCCACGAGAACGAGGCGGCGTGGCCGATGGTGACCATCTCGGTCGTGAGGTCCTTGGTGTAGAGCAGGACGGGCGCGTCGAGCGCCCCGCCCCCCTCGCCACCGAGGCTCATCATCGTGAAGCCGTTGCCGCCCGAGCACATCGCCTTCATCGCGTCGCCGAGGATGACCGCGGTGTCGTGACAGGAGCGACCGGTCACGCCGTCACCGATCTGCGAAGCGGTCTCGGGTGCGTCGAGCGGGATCTCGATGATGTCGAAGCCCGTGCACTGCGGGGTGCCCGCCGAGGGGTTGTTGTAGACGAGCAGTCGGTTGTTCGCCGGGTCGGGCACCCCCGTCGCGGTGTGCGATCCGCAGGTGGGCAGATCGACGGATCCGAGGAGGGCCGGGTCGGCGGGGTTGGTCACGTCGAAGATGTGCAGCCCCTCGAACAGGAGCGGGACCGCTTCGCCGTCGCACGTCGCCGTGGGCGAGGTGTTCTGCGAGTTCCACGAACGAACGAGCAGATGGTCCCAGATGATGACGTCGCCCTGGCTCCCGGCGCACTCGTCGTAGTCGATGAGCGAGGTCGGGTTGTTGGGATTCGAGGCGTCGATGATGCGGAAGCCGTCGTAGGTGCCCTGGTAGGCGGTGTCGCCCCAGAAGGCGAGGTCGGAGTTGTAGATCCCTGCGGCAGGTGGCGGCCGGAGGGACGCACCCAGCGGGTCGAGGTTCGCGGTGTACTCGTAGGTCTCCACCGGCGGTGGTGCCGCCGTCGCGAAGGCCGGGATCGCCATGAGCATGGCGGCGGCGAGCGCGATCCGGGCGATGGGTCGTGCAGGCATGGGCGCCTCCTTGGTCGGGTCGACTCTCGAGCCCGGGCGAGGGGTTCCTTCTTCCCGGACCCGGATATCATAGCCGGGTGATGCCATCGGCCACCGGCCCGAGGAGGCGGCTCGCGGTGCTCGCCGCGGTCGTCCTGGTCGTGGTCCTGGTCGTCGCCGGCGCCGCGCTCGCGGAGACCTTCAAGGTCAAGGCGAAGCAGGGCGACAAGTGGGGCCCGGTCCACACCTACATCGGCAAGGGCGACAAGGTGGTCTGGACCAACCCGACCAACAAGACCCACGACGTCCGCGCGATCGGCGACTGGTCGCTCTCCGACACCCTCAAGCCGGGCGAGCAGACCTCCAAGAAGTTCCCCAAGACGGGCACGTTCCGCTACCGCTGCGCCCGCCACTCCGCGATCGTCGACGGCCGCTGCGAGGGCATGTGCGGCATCGTGCACGTCTTCACGAACTAGCTCGTCGGGATCCGCTCCTCGAAGCAGCCGCTGATCGCGCCGCCCTCCTCGGGGTCGGCGACGACGTCGAAGCGCCACGCGCCGTCCTCCAGCTCCGTCTCGCCGACGAAGTGGCCGCGGCCGAGGGGGATCATGGGGACCGTGCGCGGGTCCTCGTCCGGGTGTGAGGCGAGGGCGTCGGGGGCCTCGGGCACGAACACCTCCCTGCCGTCGGGGTCGAGGAAGGTGAAGTGCACCTCGTACCTCGCCCCGCCCAGCGGCAGGACGTAGCCCTCGACGGTCCCGCCGCCCGGGAGGTCCTGCAGGTGGATCGGCGGCCGCGACTCCGCCTCGACGTCGGTCGTGCGGCACACCGTGGCGAACCGGAGCTGCACGTCGACCGAGTCGCCTCCCTGCTGGACGAGCGCCGTCACCTCCCAAGGCCCGGCGAGCGCGACCGGGCTCCCCGTCGCCTGGTAGACGCCTTCCTCCGCCTCCTCGAGCGCCAGGGTCGCGACCGGGACGTCCGGGCGGCCGAGCGCGCCGAATCGCAGCTCGACCCGGGCGCCCGCCACCGGGTCACCCGTGTCGAAGTCGGTGACGAGCAGGCGGAACCGGTTCGGGCCCGGGACCCCGGGCGTCACCTGGAGCCGCGCCTGCACGGTGGTCCCGAAGTCGGCGGCGCGCACGTCGATCGGCGCGGGGGGCTCGACCGCCGCCGGCACCGACGCCGGCGGCACGAGCGTCGCCAGCCCGGCGGCCGCGGCGACGAGGCCCACCGCGATCGAGAGCTCGACCCGCGAGGTCCGGCGCAGCCCCCGGAGCGAGGTCGCCGCGGCCGGGACGTTCCGGTACCGGTTGACGGCCCCGAGCCCGGCGAGCGCCACGATCAGCCCGCTCTTGATGACGACCAGGCGGCCGTAGCCGGTCGAGAGCAGCTCGCCCCACCCGTTCACCTCGTCGAGCGCGCGCAGCACGCCGGTGAGGGCCACGGCCGCGAGCGCGCCGCCCGCCACCAGCGAGAAGCGCCGCACCGCGGCCGCCTTCGCCTCGTCCGGCTCCCCGCGGATCCCCACGATGAGCGCGGCCAGCCCGCCGAGCCACACCGCGCCCGCGACGACGTGCGTCCACTGGAACCCGACCTGCGCCCAGGCGAAGCGCCCCTCGTTCGCGTGGCCGGCGGCGACGTGCGCCAGCAGCGCGCCGGCCGCGGCGGCCCCCGCCAGCCCGAGCGTCCAG
This sequence comes from Actinomycetota bacterium, assembly GCA_036396755.1. GTDB lineage: Bacteria > Actinomycetota > UBA4738 > UBA4738 > CALAEC01 > DASWKG01. The sequence goes on along the minus strand of DASWKG010000027.1, from coordinate 8,469 downwards.
CGACGGCCGCGGCCGAGCGACAGCGCCAGCAGGGCCGTCACCGCCGCCGCCGCCCGCAGGATCAGCGCCCGGCCGATCAGCGTGCCGGAGAGCTCGCCCAGCGAGGCCCCGGCCGACCTGGCCTGGGCCGTCGCCAGCACCGCGGTCGCCACGAGCGCGAACGCGGCGCCGGCCAGCGCCAGCCGCACGACCCGCGAGGGGGCGCGCCGGAACGCGAGCGCGCCGATCCACGAGGCGCCCAGCAGCAGCCCGAGCCCCAGGAAGAGACCGGCCCGCCCCGCCATCTCCAGGGGGGACGCGGGTGGTGTGGTCGGCACCTCGAGCCCGGGGGGCGGAGGCGCCTCGGCGGGGGAGACGCCGACGCCGAACGCGAACGTCCCGGCCGACGGGTGCCCGTCGACGCGCGACACCACGCGCCAGACGACCGTGTAGACCCCTTGCTCCAACGGGGGCAGGTCCACGGTCAGGCCCTCCGCCCCCGCCGCGGCCGCCTCGCCGACCTCCCGGTCTCCGCCGCTCCCGTCGAGCACCCGGACCTCGGTGAGCGAGAGCTCCGGCGGCTCGGTCAGCTCGAGGACCACCGTGGACGGAGGCTCGGAGAGCTCCTGTCCGTCCGCCGGCTCGGACGAGCGGAGGAGGGCGTGGGCTCCGGCGGGCGCCGCGAGGAAGAGGGCGCCCGCGAGCGCGAGCAGGACCGCCGAGCCGGCGCCGCGGCGCCGCGTCACGGCAGGGCGGCCCGGTAGCCGACCCCTCGCACGGTCTCGATCAGGTGCTCGTGCTCGGGCCCCAGCTTGGAGCGAAGGCGGCGGACGTGGACGTCGACCGTTCGCGTGCCGCCGTAGAAGTCGTAGCCCCAGACCTCCTGCAGGAGCTGGGCTCGCGTGAACACCCGCCCGGCGTTCTGCGAGAGGAACCGGAGCAGCTCGAACTCCTTATAGGTGAGGTCGAGCGGCCGCGCACCCGCCGCCACCCGGTAGGTCTCGACGTTGATCGTCACGGGTCCGAGCCGCAGCACCCCCTCGCCCGACTCTCCGGCTCGGGCGGTGAGCATCTCCAGACGCAGGAGCACCTCGGCCTCCCCGGCCCCTGTGAGGACGAAGTCGTCGCACACCCTCGCCCAGTCGGATCGGCCGACGTCGCCGGGGGACAGCACAACGAGGACGGGAAACGGCACTCGGGCGGCCCGCAGTGTCCGCAGCACCGGGAGGAGGCCCTCGGGATCCCCGACGGCGTCGGCAACGACGACGTCGGGGTTCAGGTCGGGGATGCGGGCCAGGGCGTCGACGGACGGGGGCTCGGCCTTCACGTCGGCGCCGAGCCCCAAGGCCGCTGGGAGCACCTCGTGGGGCCCGCGGTCGGTGAGGAACAGGACCCGCCGCACAGCGAGCCGAGCGTAACAGAGGCCGCTCGGTCGCTTCCGATACCGTGTGGGCCGTGGTCTCACGTTCCGGCGCTCCCGCGCGTTCCTCTCCCGTGAGCTTGCCGCCCTTCCAGGAGCTGCTCGACCGCCACCGGACCGACGTCTATCGGTTCTGCGTCGCCGCGGCCGGCGCCCAGGACGCCGACGACTGCTTCCAGGAGACGTTCATGGCCGCGCTCCGCGCCTACCCGAGGCTCCGGGACGGCGAGAACCTGCGCGGGTGGCTCCTCACGATCGCGCGGCGGAAGGCGATCGACGAGCACCGGAGCCGGGCCCGGCGCGCGGTCCCGGCCGAGGGGATCGACACGACCGCCGCGGCCGACGAGACCGGCGACCCGCGGTTGTGGGAGGCCGTGCGCGGGCTCCCGCCGAAGCAGCGGGCGGCGGTGGTCTACCGGTTCGTGAGCGACCTCCGCTACGCGGAGATCGGCCGCCTCCTCGACTGCTCGGAGGCGGCGGCCAGGCAGAACGTGCGCGCGGGCATCGCGCGGCTGAGGGAGGTCTGGACATGAGGGACATCGAGCGGGAGCTTGCCCGCGCGAAGAAGGGCCGGGACGACCTTGCCGCGGGGGCGGCGAGCCGGTTCGCGGACGAAGCCGGCGCGGCCGGGCTCGTCGACGTGGCGTATGCCAGTGTCGACTCGCCGCTTGGCCCCCTCTTCGTGGCCTCGACGAGGAAGGGACTCGTTCGTCTGGCCTATCCGGGGGAGACGGACCTCGCCGCCGAGCTGGCGTCGAGCATCTCGCCCCGGGTCCTCGAGGCGCCGGCGCGTTTGGATCGCGTTCGACGCGAGCTGGACGAGTATTTCGAGGGAACGCGCCGGCGGTTCGAGGTTGAGATCGACTGGCGGCTCATCTCGGGGTTCGCCACGCGCGTGCTCCGGGCCACCTCGCGGGTGCCGTACGGTAGGCTGGTCACCTACCGGGAGGTGGCCCGCCGGGCGGGAAGCCCGAACGCCTACCGGGCCGCGGGGAACGCGCTGGGGTCGAACCCGATCCCGATCGTGGTCCCCTGCCACCGGGTCGTCCGCGAGGGCGGCGGCCTCGGCGGCTACACCGGCGGCCTCGACCGCAAGCGGCTGCTGCTGCGGATCGAGGGAGCTTACGAGGAGTGAGGACGTGGCGAGCAACGAGCTGACCCCCGAGGACCGCGAGCTGATCAACAGCCGCAACCGCGCGCACCTTGCGACCGTCAACCCCGACGGCTCGCCGCAGGTCTCCCCGGTGTGGGTCGATGTCGAAGGAGACCTGATCCGCGTCAACAGCGCGCGGGGCCGCGTGAAGGTGCGGAACGTCGAGCGGGACCCGCGCGTGGGGGTGGCGGTGACCGCCGACGATGACCCGCTCCGGCGGGTCCTCGTGCAGGGCGACGTCGTGAACGTCACCGAGGAGGGTGCCCGCGACCACATCGACGAGCTGGCCCGGCGCTACGACGGCACCGACGGCTACCTCGGGATGACCCCGGGCATGGTCCGGGTGATCATCGAGATCCGCCCGAGGCGCGTCACGCGCGCCGGCGGCTAGCGCCCGGTGGCGGGGGTGGCCCACTCGGTGCGCCGCGAGGTCCCGCGGGCCGCGCGCGGGGTGTGGCGAGCCGTCGCGGTCACGCTGGTCGTGCTGCTCCTCTCGCTCGTCGGGCTCGACTTCGTGCTTCGCTTCTGGGCCGAGCGCTGGCTGGCCGGGCGCGTCGAACAGAACCTCGCGCTCTCGTCGCCGGCCGAGGTCGATCTCGAGGGCTTCCCGTTCCTCCTGCAGGTCGCGAGCGGAAGCTTCTCGAGCGTGCAGGTGCGGCTCGGCGAGGTGCGCTCCGGCGGCTTCGTCCTCGACGGCATCGAGATGGACCTCGAGGACGTGGCGTTCTCGCGCGGCGCCCTGCTCTCCGGCGGTGACGCCGACGTGCGGGTGGGCGAGGGGACCGGCCGTGCCGAGGTGGGGGAGGCGGCGCTGAACGAGTTCCTGCACGGCCAGGGGGTCGCGGTCAACGTCGACCTCCGCGGCCCCGGCATCGAGGCCTCGACCACGATCGAGGTCGGCGGCGAGGAGGCGACGGCGACCGCGATCGGGCCGCTCCGGCTGCGGGCCGGGGCGCTCGTGTTCGAGCCACAGCGGGTTCGTGTCGACGGCTCCTTCGGCGTCCCGACCGCGTCCCTCTCCTTCCAGATCGACCTTCCGCCTCCGTTCACCGGCGTCCGCTACACGGGGGTGGAGGTCACCGACGGGCTGCTCGTGCTCGACGCGGTGCTCCGCGGGTCCGCGATCCCGCTGGGATAACGGCGCGGTCGCGGTCGCCGGGGGTCGGCTATCCTCCGGTCGTCACCCCACCACCGGAGGAGCGAAACCCATGACCGACCTTTTCACCACCATCCGTCCGCACGGCGGCGACCTCGTCGACCTCGTGCTGCCCGAGACCGAGCGCGCCGACGCCGCCGCGCGCGCCGAGAGCCTGCCGAAGGTCCCGCTCGGGCCGCGCGAGATCGCCGACCTCGAGATGCTCGCCGTGGGCGCGATGTCGCCGCTCAGCGGCTTCATGACCGAGAAGGACTACCGCTCGGTCCTCGAGGAGATGCGCCTCGCGTCGGGGCTCGTGTGGAGCCTCCCGATCACGCTCGGCGTCTCGGACGACCTCGCGAACGAGGTGCGCGGCTCCGAGTCGGTCGCGCTCACGATCGACGGCGAGGTGTACGCGATCCTCGACGTCGAGGAGATGTTCCGCCGCGACCGCGAGGTCGAGGCGCAGGCCGCGTTCGGCACCACCGACACCGACCACCCCGGCGTGGCGGCCCTCCACCGCTCCGGCGACTGGGTGATGGGCGGGCGGCTGCGCGTGCTCGAGGTTCCCCGGCACCCGAAGTTCGCCGAGCACCGGCGCACCCCGAGCGAGACGCGCGCGATCTTCGCCGAGCGCGGGTGGAAGCGCGTGGTCGGCTTCCAGACCCGCAACCCGGTGCACCGCGCGCACGAGTACATCCAGAAGTGCGCGCTCGAGATCTCCGACGGCCTGCTCCTGCACCCGCTGATGGGCGAGACGAAGGGCGACGACATCCCCGCCGACGTCCGCATGCGCTGCTACGAGGTGCTGCTCGCCGACTACTACCCGAAGGACCGCGTTCTGCTGTCGATCTTCCCGGCAGCCATGCGCTACGCGGGTCCGAAGGAGGCCATCTTCCACGCGATCGTCCGCAAGAACTACGGCTGCACGCACTTCATCGTCGGCCGCGACCACGCCGGCGTCGGGAGCTACTACGGCACCTACGACGCGCAGCTGATCTTCGACGAGTTCGCCTCCGACGACCTCGGCATCACCCCGCTGTTCTTCGAGCACTCGTTCTGGTGCACCCGCTGCGAGGGTATGGCCTCGACCAAGGTCTGTCCCCACGGCGACGAGGACCGCGTGAGCCTGTCGGGCACCAAGGTGCGCGAGATGCTGGCCAACGGCGAGCGTCCCCCGGCCGAGTTCTCCCGCCCCGAGGTCGCCGACGTCCTCATCGAGGCGATGCGCAACCAGAGATAGCCGGTCAGCCGCGAAAGCGCCGGCGGATCTTTGGGTCTGAGAGCGTCAGCATCGCGGATCCATCGTCCCTCGGAGGAGCCTCGGGCATCTCGAGGCTTCCGATGGCGATGCCTCTCGGCTCGAGCCGGTCACGAAGCGCCGCCGCCGCCTCGGTGTCTCGCCGACTGAACGCGAAGGTCGTTGTCCTCCGAAGCCGTTTCTCGGTCGTGTTGCCCCAGCGGAACCACAGCAACCGGTGCGCGGGTGCCCACTCCGTCCGCTCCACGGGGTCGTGGGTGAGGACCAGCGTGTAGCGGTGTAGGTAGGTGCCGTCTGCCGCAGAGCGAACCGCATCGAGGGTGAGCTCGTGGATGGGTCCGCCCCAACCCGACCAGAGCAGGCGACGGTCGGTGACTAGAAGGAAGTCGTACGTGCTGCCCCCGAGGAGCCGAGGCGGCTCGAGCCAGTGTGTCCGCCCGCGAGCATGCTCCCGCTCACCGGGCCGGAGGCGAGCCTCCAGCTCGGCCCGCTCCCGAGCCCACGGATCTCGCTTCGGTCCCGTCACTGATCGAACGATAACGCCGGGCTCTCGAGCCGGCGCTTCCCGTGACAACCTACCGGGCGGTAAGATCGCTCCGTGCCGCTGCACCCGCTCTTCATCGAGGAGCACGAGGAGCTCCGTCGCACCGCCCGGGCGTTCATCGAGTCCGAGCTGACACCGCACGCGGCCGACTGGGAGCGCGACGGCGACTTCCCGGACTCCGTCTTCACGCGCCTCGGCGAGCTCGGTCTGCTGGGTCTCCGGTACCCGGCCGAGTACGGGGGGCAGGGGGGCGACTGGGGGCACGCGATCGTCCTCGCCGAGGAGCTGGCCCGGATCGGCTCGGCCGGCGTCGGGATGGCGATCGCGGTGCAGACCGAGATGGCCACGCCCCCGATCCTCCGCTACGGCTCCGAGGAGCAGAAGCAGCGGTACCTGGCCCCGGCCATCCGCGGGGAGAAGATCGCCTGCCTCGGCATCACCGAGCCCGGCGCGGGCTCGGACGTCGCGAGCATCGAGACCGTCGCCCGGGCCGAGGGCGAGGGCTGGGTCATCAACGGCCGGAAGATGTTCATCACCAACGGGCGCCGGGCCGACTTCTGCCTGCTCGTCGCGCGCACCGACAAGGCGGCGGGCTACGACGGCTTCAGCCTGTTCCTCGTCGACACCGACACCCCCGGCTTCGGCGTGTCGCGAACGCTCCACAAGCTCGGGATGCGCAGCTCCGACACCGCAGAGCTGATCCTCGACGACGTGAAGGTGCCCGGCACCGCGCTCGTCGGCGAGCAGGGGAAGGGGTTCCCGCAGATCATGTGGGAGCTGCAGGGCGAGCGGCTCGTCGGCGCCGCCGGGTCGGTGGCCGGCGCGTGGCTCGCGTTCGAGAAGACGCTCGAGTACGCGAAGGGGCGCATCGCGTTCGGCCGTCCGATCGGCTCGTTCCAGGTCCAGCGGCACCGCTTCGCCGAGATGGCCACGAAGCTCGAGGCCGCCCGTCAGCTCACCTATGACGTCGCCCTGCTGTGGGAGAAGGGCGAGTACCCGGTGAAGGAGATCTCGATGCTGAAGCTCCAGGCCGGCCTGATCGTGTGCGAGGTGATGAACGAGTGCCTGCAGGTCCACGGGGGCGCCGGCTACGCCAGCGATTCCTGGATCGAGCGCGCGTGGCGCGACACGCGGCTCCTTCGGATCGGCGCCGGCACCGACGAGGTCATGCGCGAGGTCATCGCCAAGACGATCCTCTGAATATCACCCGACCCTCTTGACGAAGTAGCCACTCGTAGCTACCTTGGTGATGTGCGTTCGGTTGGCATCAAGGTGCTGAAGAACCGGCTCAGCGAGTACCTCCGCTTGGTGGCCGGCGGCGAGACGGTGCTCATCACCGACCGCGAACGGGTGGTGGCCGAGCTGGTTCCCCCCAGCGACACGCGGGCCGGCACCCTGCCCGACGCGGTCCTGGCCGATGCCGTGCGGAAGGGCCATGTCACGCCGGCGGCGCTGCCGCCCGGGCCGCCGCCCGCGACCGACGCGGTCGCCACCCTCGACGAGCTGCTGGCCGAGCTCGCCGAGGATCGGTCGGATCGTTGATCTACGTCGACACCTCGGTCGTGCTCGCGCAGCTCCTGGCCGAGGACCGGCGCCCCGCGGCTCGCTTCTGGGAGCAGCCTCTGATCACGAGCCGTCTCACCGAGTACGAGGTGTGGACCCGGGTCCACGGGCGGAGGCTCGCGACCACGCACGGCGACGCGGCGAGGGAGATCCTGGCCCGCCTGTCGCTGCTCGAGCTTGCCCCCGACGTGTTGGCCAGGGCGCTGGAGCCGTTCCCCGCGAGGGTGAGGACCCTCGACGCGCTGCATCTCGCCTCGCTCGAGTACCTGCGGGACCGGCGCCTCGAGGTGCGGCTCGCGACCTACGATCGCCGGATGGCCGAGGCGGCTCGAGCGATGCACGTTCCCCGCGTCCGCCTCTGACGCGATCGTGGCGGTACCTACTGGACGGTAAGATACGGGCACGCCATGGCCGCCGACCCGAACCGCTTCGCCGGCATCCCCGGGCACGGGCTGTTCACCGACGAGCACCGCCGGCTGCGCGAGGGCGTGCGCGAGTACGTCGAGCGCGCGCTGGCGCCGAACGCCGAGAAGTGGGAGGAGGCCGGCGAGTTCCCGATCCGCGAGGTCTTCCCCGAGGCCGGCGCGGTGGGCCTGTTCGGCGCGAAGTTCGAGGAGGCCTACGGGGGCTCGGGGCCCGACCTGGTCGCCGACGCGATCGTGACCGAGGAGCTGGCGCGCTGCGGCTCCGCGGGCGTGGCCGCCTCGCTCGGCGCGCACAAGGACCTCGGCAGCTGGTACCTGCACCGATTCGGCACCGAGGAGCAGCGGCAGCGGTGGCTGACCCCCGCGATCGCCGGCAGCGCGATCACAGCGCTGGCCGTCACCGAGCCCGACGCGGGCTCCGACGTCGCCGGCATCGGCACGCGCGCCGAGCGCGACGGCGACGACTGGCTGCTCGATGGCTCGAAGTCCTTCATCACGAACGGCACCGTCGCCGACGTGCTCGTCGTGGCCGCGCGCACGCGGCCCGGCGACGGCCACGAGGGCATCTCGCTCATCGCGGTCGAGCGAGACACGCCCGGGTTCACGTCGTCGCGCGTCGAGACCCTCGGCTGGCGCACCTCGCAGACCGGCGAGCTCGCGTTCGACGGCGCGCGGGCGCCGGCGGAGAACCTCCTCGGCGAGGAGGGGAAGGGCTTCCTGCACCTCATGGAGGGGTTCGCGTGGGAGCGGCTCTCGATGGCGTTCGGCGCGGTGTCGGGGGCGGAGCGGACGCTCCAGCTCGGCATCGACTACGCGAAGGAGCGGCAGGCGTTCGGACGGCCCGTCGCGCGGTTCCAGGTGTGGCGCCACCGCTTCGCCGACCTCGCCACCGAGATCGAGGCCGCGCGCTCGCTCACCTACCACGCGCTCCGGACGGTGGTCGCGGGGGAGGACGCCGTCCGCGAGGCGTCGATGGCGAAGTGGCTCGC
>DASWKG010000026.1:0-10855 GCA_036396755.1 Actinomycetota bacterium | reverse complement strand
CCGGCACCCCGGTCGTGGGCCTCGGCCCCGACGGCGACGCGGTTCGCGTGGCGACCACCACGGGCGAGATCGCGGCCGACGGGGTGATCCTCGCTGTCCCGGCCGGGGCCGCGGCCATCGTCCTATCGGGCGTGGCCCCCGAGGCCGCGGGGCCGCTCGGGGAGGTCGAGTACCGCGGGTCGGTCGTGGTGCACCTGCGCTGGAGGGCGGGCTCCCTCCGCCGGTCGATGGACGCGGCGGGGTACCTGGTGGCCCCCGAGGAGGGGGGCGCGGTGGCCGCGTGCTCGTGGCTCAACGGGAAGTGGCCGCACCTCGGCCTTCGCGAGCCGAGGGCGCGGGCGATCGTGGTCGACCCCGCGACGATGGCGGCTCCCGACGAAGAGCTCGGGGGCCGCGTCGCGGAGGAGACGGGTCGTGTGCTCGGGGCGAGGGAGGCGCCGCTCGAGGTTCGCGTACGCCGATGGGGGGAGGCGATGCCCGTGTTCGCGCCCGGCCACCGCGCGCGCGTTGCGGCGGCGCGCGCGGCGCTTCCCCGAGGCATCGTGCTCGCGGGCGCCGCGTACGACGGCATCGGGCTGCCCGACTGCATCCGCTCGGGAGAGGCGGCGGGGCGGGGCGTCGTGGCGAGGCTCGGGGGGGCGTAGTGGAGCGCCGGCGGCTCGGACGCGACGGCCCGGAGGTTCCCGTGATCGGCATGGGCACCTGGAGCACGTTCGACCTCCCGAAGCGCGACGAGCCGATCGCGTCCGAGGTCGTGGCGGTGGCGCTCGAGGGAGGCACGCGCCTCTTCGACACCTCTCCGATGTACGGCCGCGCCGAGAACGTGCTCGGCCGGGCGCTCGCGAGTCGCCGGAGCGAGGCGCTCATCGCGACGAAGATCTGGGCTCCCTCGGTGCAGGAGGGGCGCGAGCAGCTGCGCGCCCAGCTCGACTGGTACGGCGGCCGCGTCGACGTCGAGCAGGTGCACAACCTGGTGGCGTGGAGGGAGCATCTCGATTGGATGGAGCGGGAGCGCGACGCGGGCACGATCGGCCTGCTCGGGGCGACGCACTACAGCGTGGGCTCGTTCGACGAGCTGGCCCGGGTGATGCGGACCGGGCGGATCCAGACGATCCAGATCCCGTACAGCCCGATGGAGCGGGAGGTCGAGCGGGAGATCCTGCCGCTGGCCGAGGAGCTGGGGCTCGGCGTGCTGGTGATGCGCCCGCTGGGCGCGGGAAAGCTCATGCCCGGGCCCGACGCATCGAAGCTGGCCGGCCTGGGGGTCGGCAGCTGGGCCGAGGCGCTCCTGCGGTGGGCGCTCTCGGACCCGCGGGTGCACGTCCTGCTGCCGGCCACGTCGAACCCGGAGCACGCGAGGGAGAACGTCGCCGCCGGGGCGCCGCCCTGGCTCGACCCCCACCAGCGAGCGTTGGTCGAGCGGCTCGCGGCCGAGCTCTGAGCCCGGGGGGGAGCGGGGACGCCGCCCGATAGACTGGGGCCTCGTGACCCCCGAGATCCGCGACCGTTTCCTCCGCGCGTGCCACCGGCAGGTGACCGACGCGACGCCCGTCTGGTTCATGCGCCAGGCGGGGCGCTACCTGCCCGAGTACGCGAAGGCGAAGGGCGGCCGCGACGTGCTCGAGCTATCGCGCGATCCGGCCGCTGCGGTGGAGCTGACCCTGCAGCCGCTCGGGCGCTTCGACGCCGACGCCGCGATCCTCTTCTCCGACATCATGGTGCCGCTCGAGGCGATCGGCGTGGGGGTTCGCATCGAGCCGGGCGTCGGGCCGGTGCTCGACGAGCCCTTCCGGGACGAGGCCGACCTCGGACGGCTCCGGGTCCTGGAGCCGGAGGCCGACGTGCCGCACGTGCTGGAGGCGATCCGGCTCCTGCGCGAGGAGCTCGAGGTGCCGCTCATCGGCTTCGCCGGGGCGCCGTTCACGCTCGCCAGCTACCTGGTGGAGGGCGGGCCCTCCCGCGACCAACGCCGCACCAAGGCCCTGATGCGCTCGGAGCCGGCCGTGTGGAACCGGCTGATGAACGCGCTGGCCGACATCGTGCTCGCGCACCTGCGGGCCCAGGTCGAGGCCGGTGCCCAGGCGGTGCAGCTCTTCGACTCGTGGGCCGGCAGCCTCGACCCCGACGACTACGAGCGGCTGGTTCTGCCCGCGAGCGAGCGCGTGCTCGGGGGGCTCGCCGACCTCCGCGTCCCGCGGATCCACTTCGGTGTCGGGACGGGCGAGCTGCTCGGGCTGATGCGCCGGGCCGGGGCCGAGGTGGTCGGGGTCGACTGGCGCGTGCCGCTCGACGTCGCGTGGAACCGCATCGGGGGCAAGGCCGGCGTCCAGGGGAACCTCGACCCGACGGCGCTCCTCGGGCCGTGGGAGGACGTCGAGCGGAAGGCGCGCGACATCCTCCGCCGTGCCGACGGTCGTCCCGGCCACATCTTCAACCTCGGCCACGGAGTGCTGCCGGAGACCGACCCGGGGATGCTCACGCGGCTCGTCGACCTCGTTCACGAGGTGACGCGGCGTGGCTGATCGGCAGCTCGGGCTCCTGGTGATGGCCTACGGGACGCCCGCCGGGCCCGACGACATCGAGCGCTACTACACCGACATCCGCGGCGGGCGCCTGCCCGCGCCCGAGGCGCTCGTGGAGCTGAAAGGCCGGTACGCGGCCATCGGCAACGAGTTCCCGCTCACGCGCATCACCGAGGAGCAGGCGTCGGGACTCGAGGGTGAGCTGCGGGCGTGGGGGATCGAGGCGCGGGCCTTCGTCGGGATGAAGCACTCGCCGCCGTTCATCGACGAGGCCGTGGAGCGGATGCGCGAAGCCGGCATCGATCGGGCGCTCGGCATCGTGATGGCGCCGCACTACTCGCGGCTCTCCGTGGGCTCCTACGCCGAGCGGGCCCGTGCCGCGGCCGGCGACGACCTCGAGCTCGACGTCGTGGAGTCGTGGTGGGCGCACCCCGCCTTCGTGGAGCTGCTCGCCGGGCGCGTGCGGGACGCCGTGGGACTCCTCCCCGAGGACGAGCGCGACCGCGCGCTCGTCGCGTTCACCGCGCACAGCCTGCCCGAGCGGATCGTCGCCGAGGGCGACCCCTATCCCGACGAGCTGCGTGGCACCGCCGAGGCCGTGGCCGCGCGGCTCGGCCTGCCCGCGTTCACGACCGGCTGGCAGAGCGCCGGCCGCACCCCCGAGCCCTGGCTCGGGCCGCCGCTCGAGCAGACGATCGAGGCGGCCGCGGCGAGCGGGCACCCCGCGATCGTCGTGTGTCCCTGCGGGTTCGTCTCCGACCACCTCGAGATCCTCTACGACCTCGACGTCGAGGCGCAGGAGGTCGCGCGCGCGGCCGGGATCCGGCTCGTCCGCACCGAGTCGCCGAACGCCGACCCGGCGTTCATCCGCGCCCTCGCCGACGTCGTCCGCGACCACCTCGCCCAGCGGGTATCGTGATGGGCATGTCCGAGGACGCGACCTACGCGTACTACCCGGCCTTCCGGCGCGGCGACCTGTCGGGGGTCGATGCGGCCGAGGCCGCCCACGAGTGGGAGGTCCTGTTCAAGGAGGCCGCCGACCGCGTGTCGGTGCGCGGCTTCTACAGCGCCGAGGGGTTCCGCCCCGACGCCGACCTGTTCATGTGGTGGGTGGCGTCCTCGCCCGACGATCACCAGGACCTGCTCGTCCGCCTGCGCCGGACCGCGCTCGGAAGCCGCCTCGACCTCTCGCACGCGTTCATGGGCGTGCACCGGCCGCCGGAGTTCAACCCCGACCACGTGCCGGCGTTCATCCGCGGCGCCGAGCCGAAGCGGTACGCCTGCGTCTACCCGTTCGTCCGCACGCTCGACTGGTACCTGCTCCCGACCGACGAGCGGAAGTCGATGCTCGCCGAGCACGGCGTGATGGGCCGCGAGTTCCAAGACGTGCTCCCCAACACCACGAGCGCGTTCGGCCTCGGCGACTGGGAGTGGATCCTCGCTTTCGAGGCCGACGACATGACGCGCATCGTCGACTGCATCCGCCGCCTCCGCGACGCCGAGGCCCGCCGCTACACGAAGGAGGACGTGCCCTTCGTGGTCGGCATCCGCAAGGACCTGGCCGAGGTCGTCGCCGACCTCTTCTAGCGCCTTGACCGAGGCGGACATCCGCCCGCTCCATCGGCGCGCTCCCCGCGTCGGCTACCAGGGCGAGCGTGGCGCGTACAGCGAGGACGCGATCGCGTCGTACTTCGGCGAGTGCGAGGTTGAGCCGCTCGCCACGGTCCGCGAGGTGTTCGAGCGCGTCGAGGTCGGCGGGCTCGACTACGGCGTGGTGCCGCTCGAGAACTCGCAGGCGGGATCGATCAACGAGACGTACGACCTGCTGCTGCGCCACGGCGTGAAGATCGTCGGCGAGGTGGTCGTCCGCGTCGACCACGCGCTGCTGGGCGTCCCGGGGGCGACACTGGCCGACGTCCGCAACGTGCTCTCCCACGCGCAGGCGCTCGCGCAGTGCGAGGAGTTCCTCGTCGCCCACGGGTTCTCGCCGGTGCCGTTCCCGGACACCGCCGGCGCCGCCCGCCGCGTCGCCGACGAAGGCGCGAAGGAGCACGCGGCCATCGCAGGCCGCCGGGCCGCGGACCTGTACGGGCTGCACGTGCTGGCCGAGTCGATCCAGACCTTCCCCGAGAACTTCACGAAGTTCGTCGTGATCGGCGAAGCACCGCCGCCCGGGACCGGCGAGCCCGACAAGACCTCGATCGTGTTCGCGGTGACCGACGTGCCGGGGTCGCTCCACCGGTGCCTGGGCGGCTTCGCCGCGCACGGCATCAACCTCAACAAGATCGAGTCGCGGCCCCAGGGCGGACGACCGTGGCGCTACGTGATGTACATGGACTTCGCCGCCGGCGTCGAGGACCCGGAGGCCCGCGCCGCCCTCGAGGAGCTCGCCGAGCACACCTCGTTCGTCAGGGTGCTCGGCAGCTACCGAGCCTGGCGCGACGAGCCATGAGGGCCGGTCGCGCTACCATCTGCGGTGCCCGGGTGGCGTAACTGGCAGCCGCGTTTCCCTTAAAAGGAAATGGCCGAAAGGCCGTGTGGGTTCGAGTCCCACCCCGGGCACGGGCGCTCGTGGACGCCCCGGCGTCCTGTCGCCCGCTCGTGGGTTCGTGCAGATGCACAGCGATCTCTGTGCACGTGCACGAAGGTCGGGGGACCCCTGACGGCGTAGCAACCACACGTGAGGCGACCGAGCAACGGCCCGCGTCTTCGCTTCCTGGTGATCGCCGCGGTCTCCGTGGCGGTGGTCGGTGCGGCGGCCACGGCCCCGGCGATCCAACCGACGACACGCGGCCTGCCCGCGTGCCTCGAGGGCCCGACCGAGAGCCGTTGCCCCAGCTGGGCGAGTGAGTACGACTATCCGGGGGGACGGGCCTACGTGGGTCAGCAGAAGGCCCGCGCGATCGTGGTCAGTCCCGACGGGACCCGGGCCTTCGTGACGGGGTCCATCATCGACGACGACACGCTCGTCGACTACGGCACGGTCGCCTACGACACCGCGACGGGGGCGCTCCTCTGGGCGGCTCGGCACGACGGCCCGACCGAGTGGAGCGACCGGGCGTACTCGATCGCGCTGAGCCCCGACGGCAGCCGGGTGTTCGTCACCGGGGCGGAGTCGCGGAAGGTCGGGAACACCGAGGTGGGCGACTTCGCAACCGTGGCGTACACCGCCACCACGGGGGCCGAGGAGTGGGTGGCCCGCTATGACGCCGGGGGACACGATCGGGCGGCGAAGGTGGTCGCCGACGGGTCTCGCCTCTACGTGACCGGATCCAGCCAGGGCTCCTCGGGGGCCGGGGAGTACGCCACCGCCTCCTACGACCAGGCCACCGGACGGGAGGTCTGGGTGGCCCGGTACGCCGACCCGGCGGCCTTCGGGGCCACGCCGACCGGCCTCGCGACGAGCCCCGACGGCTCCCGGGTGTTCGTCACCGGCTCCGAGGTCCTCGATGCCGACGGGGAGTCGTCCGCGTTCGCCACCGTCGCGTACGACGCCGCCTCGGGGAGCCCGGAGTGGGTGGCTCGCTCCACCGGACCCGGTGGTGGCCGGGATCAGGCGAGCGCCGTCGCTGTGGACGCGACGCGCGTGTTCGTGACGGGAGGGAGCCCGGGCGCGGGCGGCGACTCCGACTACGCAACCGTGGCCTATGACGCCGGGACCGGCGACGAGCTGTGGGGGTCGCGCTACGACGCCGCGCTGCGCAGCGACGTGCCCGCCGCTCTTGCGGTCGGCCCCGGCGGCGTGTACGTCACCGGCTCCAGCTTGGACGCGCCGTCCGACGGGATCGAGGCCACGGTCTCGCCGTTCCGGACCGACGCGCTCACCGTCGCCTACGATGCGGCCTCCGGCGAGCAGGCGTGGGAGCAGCGGTTCGCCTCCTCGGCCCACCACACGAAGGAGACGGGGGTGGCGATCGCCCTCAGCCCCGACGGCGGCCGGGTGGTCGTCGGGGGCTACACGATGCCGGCCAGCGGCGGCGAGCCCACCAACCCCACCACCTTCGGAGGATGCTCGAGCAGCAAGGGTGACGAGGGCTCGATCGCCGGCAGCGATCGGATGGGGAGCTTCCTCACGATCTCCTACGGCGCATCCACCGGCGCGCAGGAGTGGTACGCGACGTTCAACGCCTCGACCGACAATCACGCCGCGGTCGAGTCGGGAGAGGCCTCCGCCCTCGCCATCAGCCCCGACGGGACGCGCGTCTACGTCGCGGGGACGTCCGCGCACCTGTACTCGGACAGCTGCCCAGGGGCCGAGCCGATCCAGAACTACACCGACTACTGGACCCTCGCGTACCCGACGGGGGCCATCTGACCATGCGATCTCGCACGGCCCGCCCGCCGCTCGCCCTCGTGGTCGTCGCCCTGCTGGCCGGTGTTCCCGCCGTGGGAGCCCAAGAGCCGGCGTGTGCGCCCCTGGAGGGCCACGACGACCGGTGCGAGGCGTGGGGGGACGTCTTCGATGAGTTCGGTCCCGGTGGTTTCGCGACGCATTACCAGCGACCCGTGATCGTGGCCGGAGCCGACACCGTCTTCTCGACCGGCGCCTACGTCGACCCGCTCACCGGGATCGACCCCATCGTGACCATCGCCTACGACCCGGCGACCGGTGCGCGGCGATGGGTCGCGCGCTACGAGGGCCCCGAGGAGGGTGGGGAGGCCTTTCCCTACGACTCCACCCTCGCTCCCGACGGCGGCACGCTCTACGTCGCCGGCTCGCACACGACCGCCGCGCCCGACCGGCGGACGAACCCGGTGGTCGTCGCCTTCGACGCGGCCGACGGGAGCATCCGATGGATCGCGTCCTTCGACGCGAGCCCGGGCCGGTTCCGCGCGGTGGCGGTCTCCCCCGACGGCCGGAGCGTGCTCGCGGCCGGCAGCACCCTTGTGTCGAACCGGGACCTGCTCGTCGCCGAGATCGACGCGGAGACCGGGGCGATCGGCTGGTCCGACGCGCTCTCGGGCCCGGCCGACGAGGGCGACGAGGCCCTCGACCTGGCGGTGTCGAGCGACGGCGAACGGCTCGTCGTGACCGGTGAGCGGGACTACCACGCCGACTACGACCTCCGCTTCGAGCGCGGCGACATCGTCACGATCGGCTACGACCTCCGACGAGGGGCCCGGGACTGGGTCGCCGTCCACGACGGCCCGCTCGGGCTCCGCGACTACCCGGCCGCCGTCGCCGTCTCCCCCGACGGCGCGCGCGCCTTCGTGGCGGCCACCCAGGACTCCGATTCCTACGCGGGCGCGGGCACGGACGACATCGCGGTGCTGGCGTACGACGCGGCCACCGGGGGCGATATCTGGACGAGAACGTTCGACGGATCCGCGTCCGACAACGCCGAGTCGCTCGCGGTCTCGCCCGGGGGCGATCTGGTCTACGTGCAGGGGACCATGACCGCTCGCGAGGTCCAGATCCCCGACCGCGACGTCCCGCTCGACCAGGTGGTCGTGGTGACGGCGCTCGGCTCCGCGGATGGCGCCACCGGGTGGTCCTCGGTGTTCGATGCGCCGGGCCGGCTCACGGACATCGGACGCGGCCTGGTCGTTGATCCCGGCGGGGACCGCGTCTATGCCACGGCGATCAGCGGCCCGGTGTGGGCGGCCGGGGGCGTCGGGAGCGAGACGGTCTGGGATCTGCCGGTCGACGCGGCGACCGTCGCCTACGACGCCCACGACGGCGCTCAGCTCTGGACCGGTCGCTACAACGGCGGCACCGGGGGCAGCGCCCCCACGCGGAGCTCGGGGATCGCGATCTCTCCCGACGGCTCGCGGGTGTTCGTGCTCGCCGCCGTCAACCACCCGGTGTTCAACCCGGCGAGCGAGCGCCGGAACGCCGCCTACGGCACGATCGCCTACGACGCCTGACGCGAGCTCCCGCACCGCGAACCCGTCCCGAGCCGGCTCGGTCCGGCATCATGGAGACCGATGACCGGTTCCTCCGGCGAGATCGACGTCTACGTCGAGATGGGGGCGAAGCGCGTCTTCGCCGGAGCGATCGACTGGCCGGGCTGGTGCCGGAGCGGGCGGGACGAGGAGGCGGCCCTCGAGGCGCTCGCGGGCTCCGCTCCACGCTACGCCCTGGCGCTGCGGGGGACCCGGCTGGGCTTCCGCGCTCCGGGCGACGCCGTGGGCTTCCGCGTGGCCGAGCGGCTGAAGGGCGATGCCACGACCGACTTCGGCGCGCCGTCGATCGCGCCTGCCGCGGACGCGCAGCCGGTGGGCACCGCCGAGCTCCGTCGATCCGCGGCGGTGCTTCGCGCGTCGTGGCGCGCGTTCGATCGGGCGGCCGAGGCCGGGACGGGGAAGGAGCTCCGGAAGGGGCCCCGGGGCGGCGGGCGGAGCCTGGAGGCGATCGTCGACCACGTGGTGGGCGCGGAGGCCGGCTACCTCGGCGCGCTGGGCTGGAAGCACCGGTGGGACGAGGAAACGGACCGGGCGATCGAGCGCGAGCGGACCCGGAAGGCCGTCCTCGATGGCCTCGAGGCGTCGGCTCGCGGCGAGATCCCGCGGCGCGGCCCACGCGGGGGCGTCCGCTGGCTCCCTCGGTACTTCGTCCGCAGGGTCGCCTGGCACGCCCTCGACCACGCCTGGGAGATCGAGGACCGCTCCGCCTGACGCGCGGTGCCCGGGGGCGTCAGGACGAGGCGCCCGTGAGATCGCGCCGAGCGCTCGCCTGCAGGCGTGCGCAGGCCGATCAGCTGAATGTCGCCCAGCTCCTCACCATCCTGCCCGCCGGCCTTCGTCAGACGGTGAAGTTCGCGCTCCCCGTGCCGCAGCTCTGGGGGCCGAAGCACGCCTTGGCGAGCACTCGGTAGTCACCCGTCGCCGGCTTCGGCAGGTCGGCCGCGAAGGATCCGGTCGGCGTGACGGTGGCGGGGATGTTGAGCGAGATCGCTCCGTCGGGGTCGCCGGCCGCTCCCATGCCGAGCAGCACGGTCCGGGAGGGCACCGTGTAGGGATCCTCGGCGAACATGTCGTCGAAGTTCGCGCCGTTCAGCGTCCCCACGCCGGAGATGCCGGGGATCACGGTGATGAGCCCCTCCGTCGTGACGACCGAACCCGCCTGCGCGTCGATGGTCGACATCGGGACGTCCCACTCGACGATGCCGCCGGCCATGGTCCCGTTCACGTTGGCGACCGTGGTGATGGTCCCTGCGGCGATCGTCACGACCCGAAGGTGGGGGGTGGTGGGGTTGGTGTTCACCCGGGCCCGGCTCGCGTGCAGGTTGAGCCCCGTGTTGTTGCCGTCCACGGTGATCGGCCACAGGTAGACCGCCGCGGGGCTGCTGGAAAGCTCGGGAAGCGGATCGGCGATGTCGAGGCGGAACCGCACGCGGTTGGCGACCGGCGCCGAGATCGACGCCTTGGTGAGGTCCGTTCCGGCCGTCTGCGCGTCTCCGCTCCCGTCGGTGCCGATCTGGACCGGCACGTCTCGGAAGGTCGCGCTGCCGGTGACGGTGACGGTCGACGCCGCCGGCGTGGCGGAGATCTGGTCCACCGACGTCGGGTCGGCAGCGCCTGCGGGAAGGGACACGAGCGTTGCCAGGGACGTCAGGACGGCGAGCGAGATGGATCTGGTCATTCCGGGCCTCCTCTTGGGCGGGGGAATCGATTCCTCACCGTCCATTTCGACGGAGCGGGCCCGACCTCCTGCCTGCCGCGGGCGCCAGATCTCCTCCCGGCTAGCCGGCGACCGGGATGGGGACGGCGTCGCCGCAGGTCCCCAGGCACGCGAGTGCCTGGACGACCGCCGGGGCGCCCGGAAGGATCCCGACGAACCCGCCCGACGTGACCGCGACCTCCACGGCCCCGCCGTCGGCGCTCAGCCGGACGGTGGTTGCGGGAAGGACGAAGCCGGGCAGGGCCACGGAATCCAGCCTCAGGGGAGAGGTCGCCGCCGCGTCTCCGGCCGCCGTGTACGCCTCGACCTGGGTCACGGCCGACCCCGGCACCAGCCCGAGAGCATCGAGCGGGATCGCGAAGCGCACCTCGTCGCCGGAGGTCCCGTAGCCGCCCTGAAGGACGCGGACCGTGGAGCCCGCGGCACAGACCTGGTCGCACGCGATCAGCTCGAAGCGCCAGGTCTCCTCCGAGGACGGCGTGTGCGTGGTGCCGGCCTCGGGGTCGCGCACGCGGGGCGAGAGGGCCGCTCCTCGCTGGGAGCCGCGCGCGGCGAAGCGAGCGCCGCCGACGCTGAGCTCCAGCCCGTAGACGACACCCATGGTGCCGGCCGTGCCGAGCTGCGCCCTCGGGTCGCGGAGCTCGGGGAGATCGGTGACCTGCAGCCGGACGAGCAGATCGTCGAGCTCGGGCCGGTAGACGACCCTCGT